>NZ_JBICMM010000018.1:0-384668 GCF_043106425.1 Pseudomonas sp. FYR_2 | reverse complement strand
AATGATGTTGTGCTCCGGCCCATACGGGAACTTGGTGATGTTCTCGGCGCCGCTGTCGTTGACGATCAGGATGTCATGCTCGCGGTACCCACCTGCCCCCGATCGCCCTTCAGGCAGCATGATCATCGGTTCGATTGACACCACCATGCCCGGCTCCAGCACCGTGTCGATGTCTTCGCGCAGCTCCAGCCCGGCTTCGCGGCCGTAATAGTGGCTCAAGGTGCCGAACGAGTGGCCATAACCGAAGGTGCGGTATTGCAGCAGGTCGTGGCGCAGGAAAATCTCGTTCAGTTCACGGGCGATATCGCTGCAGCGCATGCCCGGACGTACCAGCTTCAACCCGGCCTCGTGTACCTCGACGTTGGCCTGCCACAGGCGCAAGTGCTCGTCCGGGCAGTGGTCGAGGAACAGTGTGCGCTCCAGCGCGGTGTAGTAGCCAGCGATCATCGGGAAGCAGTTGAGGCTGAGGATTTCACCCTTGCCCACACGGCGGCTGGTTACCGGGTTGTGCGCACCGTCGGTGTTGAGCCCGGACTGGAACCAGGTCCAGGTGTCCATCAGCTCGGCATCGGGGAAGCGCCTGGCAATTTCCCGTACCATCGCCTGGGTGGCATGCAATGCCACTTCATACTCAGGCACTTGATCGCGCAGCGCCTCTACCACCGCCGCACCGCCGATATCGGCCACCTGCGCGCCATGGCGAATCAGCGCCTGTTCCTCGGCCGACTTGATCATGCGCATGCGCATGCAGGGTGCACCGATGTCTACCAGCTCGGCCTTGGGGTAGCAGGCGCTGAGCTTGCCGTGATTCTGCAGGTTGAGGTGGTCATGTTCCACGCCAATGCGCGAGGCCAGCGGCAGGGCCTGCTGAATGGCGACGAAGAAGTTGTCGCGCTGCCAATCGGTGTAGACGATGTTGTCAGTGCCCACCGTGCGCCGCCAGGGTTGCCCGCCGTCGATGTTGGCACTGATCGAGACCACCTTGTCCTGGGTGATCACCAGTGCATACGGGCGGCCGAACGAGCAGTAGAGAAAATCGCTGTAGTAGTTGACGTTGTGGTACGACGTGAAGATCGCCGCTTCGATGTCCTGCTCGTCCATGTAGGCCCGCAGCCGGGCATGGCGGGCCGCATATTCCTGGGCCGAGAAGGTTGGCTGCACCTTGTCGCCATTGCGGATTTTCAGGGTTTTGGGCATTTGCATGGTCGGGGTTCCTTGTCGTTGTGAGCACGCTGTTCAGGCTTGCCGCCTGAGAAGCATTGCAACAGAACCGACCAGGACGCTTTTGTATCTATCCGACCTGGAATTGGCGGGATGGCCACTGCCCCTGGGGGCTGCTTTGCAGCCCATTCGCGGGCAAGCCCGCTCCCACAGGTTCTTCGCAGCCCTGAAAGGCGGCGCTGTACCTGTGGGAGCGGGCTTGCCCGCGAATGGGACGCAACGCGCCCCCGTTTCCAGCGCTGCTATTTCAGGTCAAAGCGGTCCAGTTCCATAACCTTCTGCCAGGCCGTAACGAAGTCCCGGACGAACTTATCCCCCCCATCACTGCTGCCATACACCTCACTCAACGCCCGCAACTGGGCATGCGAACCAAACACCAGGTCAACCCGGCTACCGGTCCACTTCACCTGCCCGGTCTTGCGATCGCGGCCTTCGAAGCTTTCGTTGTCTGCCGAAGTCGCCTTCCATTCCACGCCCATGTCCAGCAGGTTGCGGAAGAAGTCATTGCTCAAGGTGCCGGGCTTGTCGGTGAACACGCCCTGCTTGCTGCCGCCATGGTTGGCGCCCAGCACGCGCAGGCCACCGATCAGCACGGTCAGCTCCGGTGCGGTCAGGGTCAGCAACTGGGCCTTGTCTAGCAACAGCTTCTCGGCCTTGACGCTATAGCGAGCCTTGGTGAAGTTGCGGAAACCATCGGCCAACGGTTCCAGCACGGCAAACGATTCGACATCGGTCTGCGCCTGGGACGCATCGACACGCCCCGGGCGGAACCCAACGCTGCCACTGTAGCCGGCATCCTTGGCGGCCTTTTCAACGGCGGCGGTACCTGCCAGCACGATCAGGTCGGCCATCGAGACCTTTTTACCGCCATTGTTGAAGTCGGCCTGAATCTTCTCCAGCGCCGCCAGCACCTTGTCTACACCCTGGTTTGCAGCCCAGCCCTTCTGCGGCGCCAGGCGCAAGCGGGCGCCATTGGCACCACCGCGCTTGTCGGAGCCACGGAAGGTCGAGGCCGATGCCCAGGCGGTGGAAACCAGCTCGCCCACGCTCAAACCCGATGCTAAAACCTTGGCCTTGAGGGCCGCGATGTCTTGTTCACTGACAGTGGATGCCTCAGCTTTGGGCAACGGGTCCTGCCACAGCAGCTCTTCATTGGGCATTTCCGGGCCCAGGTAACGCGCCAGCGGGCCCATGTCGCGGTGGATCAGCTTGTACCAGGCGCGGGCGAACGCATCCGCCAGCTGCTCGGGGTTGTCCTTGAAGCGGCGGGCGATCGGTTCGTAGATCGGGTCGAAGCGCAGCGCCAGGTCGGAGGTCAGCATGGACGGTGCGTGCTTTTTCCCCGGGTCGTGCGCATCCGGTACGGTGCCTGCGCCCTTGCCTTCTTTTGGCCGCCACTGATGAGCGCCCGCCGGGCTTTTGGTCAGCTCCCACTCGAAGTTGAACAGGTTGTTGAGGTACTCGTTGCTCCACTTCGTCGGGGTCGACGTCCAGATCACCTCCAGCCCGCTGGTGATGGCATCACCGCCCTTGCCGCTGCCGAACGTGTTCGCCCAGCCCAGGCCCTGCAGTTCAAGGCCTGCGGCTTCCGGCTCGGGGCCGACGTTGTCGGCGGGGCCGGCACCGTGGGTTTTGCCGAAGGCGTGTCCACCTGCAATCAGCGCCACGGTTTCTTCGTCGTTCATGGCCATGCGGCCGAAGGTCTCGCGGATGTCCTTGCCCGAAGCCACCGGGTCGGGGTTACCCTCCGGCCCTTCCGGGTTCACGTAGATCAGGCCCATCTGCACGGCGGCCAGCGGGTTTTCCAAGTTGCGCTCGGCCGACAGGTCGCGGTTCTGCTCTTCGCCATGTTTGGCCGGCTCGGCCACCAGGTCACCCTGGCCTGGCGGCTGGGCCTTGACCTGGTCCTTGCCGTAGCGGGTATCGCCCCCCAACCAGACCTTTTCCGAACCCCAGTACACGTCTTCATCGGGCTCCCACACATCGGCGCGCCCGCCCGAGAAGCCGAACGTCTTGAAGCCCATGGATTCGAGAGCGACGTTGCCGGTAAGCACGATCAGGTCGGCCCAGGAAATCTTGTTGCCGTACTTTTGCTTGATCGGCCACAGCAGGCGCCGGGCCTTGTCCAGGCTGACGTTGTCCGGCCAGCTGTTGAGCGGGGCGAAACGCTGCTGACCCGAGCCCGCACCACCCCGACCATCGCCAATGCGGTAGGTACCGGCGCTGTGCCAGGCCATGCGGATGAACAGCGGGCCGTAGTGGCCGAAGTCGGCGGGCCACCAGTCCTGCGAATCGGTCATCAAGGCGGTCAGGTCTTTTTTCAGGGCTTGGAAGTCCAGGCTCTTGAACGCCTTGGCGTAATCGAAGTCCGGGTCAGGGCTGGACTTGGACGAATGTTGGTGAAGAATTCTCAGGTTGAGCTGGTCGGGCCACCAGTCACGGTTGGTGGTGCCGCCACCTGCGGTTTGATGGAACGGGCATTTCGATTCGTTCGACATCTGCGGGTACCTTTGGGTCGGTTATCCAGATTTCCGGTCTATGCCAGGTGTTCTTTCAGCCGAGCGCGTGGGCTCGTGCTACCCCTCATCAGGTCTACACGGGGCTTGCGAAGCTGTCACGGCGGGCCGGTGCGGTCTTGCACGCAGGTGCTGACACACCGCCCCCTAGCGCAATTCGCGGGGCCAGGGGAAAGACTAGCCGAGCTTGGGCAGACTTCTAATAGAGTGGCTGTTAGGGGGTGATAGGCTGGCTCTGTCAGGCGTTGGCCGGCACATCCATACAAGGCAAGCAGGCCGCCCCCATGCTTCAATACATCGCCAAGCCCTCTACCCCCGGAACCCGAGCCCAATGAACCGCAACGACCTGCGCCGCGTCGACATGAACCTGCTGGTGCTGTTCGAAGCCCTGATGATCGAACGCAACCTGACCCGCGTGGGTGAAAAACTGTTCATCACCCAGTCCACCGTCAGCGCCGCCCTCGCCCGCCTACGCGAGCTGTTCGACGACCCGCTGCTGATCCGTAGCGGTCGGGCCATGGAGCCCACGCCAAGGGCCATGCAAATCTTCAGGGAGCTAGGCCCGGCCATGGACGTGATTTCCGCCGCCATCAGCCGAGCCCGCGAGTTCGACCCGGCCAGCAGTTGCAACGTGTTCCGCCTGGGCCTGTCGGACGACGCCGAATTCGGCCTGTTCCCGGCCCTGCTGCAGGCCTTGCGCAAAGAGGCCCCGGACATCAGCGTGGTGGTACGGCGTGCCAACTTCCTGCTGATGCCCGGCTTGCTGGCCAGCGGTGAAATTTCGGTGGGTGTGAGCTATACCACCGACCTGCCGGCCACCGCCAAGCGCCGCAAGCTGCGTAACATCGGTGTGCGGGTGCTGCGTGCCGACGACAGACCCGGCCCGCTGACCCTCGACGAATACTGCGCCCGCCCGCATGTGATGGTGTCGTTCTCCGGCGACATGAGCGGCAATATCGACCTGGACCTGGCGCGCATCGGCCGTTGCCGCAAGGTGGTGCTGGCGGTGCCGCAGTTCGGCAGCCTGCGTGCCCTGCTACGCAATACCGAGATGATCGCCACGGTGCCGGACTACGCCGCCTGCGCCCTGGCCGACGACGGCAGCTTGCGCGCCGACCCGGCGCCGTTCGATATCACCGAGGCCGAGCTGTCGATGGTGTGGAGCGGCGCCCAGGACAACGACCCCGCCGAGCGCTGGCTGCGCGAGCGCATCCTCCAGTTCATGGCTCGGTAGGTGCCTGACTGAAGAAGTTTGGCGCTTGTGAGATCGAGCGCCGCCCGCGCGGCGCATCGCGAGCTACGCTCGCTCCTACGTTTGTTTCTGGCCAGTAACGCCTGTGCCAAGCGCGCGCGATCGCCTTAGTTTGCACGACGCAATATAGAGGCATGCGCCAAGGCGTCCGCGCGCGAAACCCACAGGAATAATTGGCCCGAAACAAACGTAGGAGCGAGCGTAGCTCGCGATGCGCCGCGCGGGCGGCGCTCGATCTCACAGGCGCTGAATACATCAAGGCGGGCGACTACCAGCCCTGACATTGTCGCAGCGGCGAGCGCCTCATTTACGCCGCTGCATCCACGCCGCCCCCAGCCCACTGAGGCAAATCACCGAAATACCCACCAGGCTCAAGGTATCCGGCACCTGGCTGTAGATCACGAACCCGAGCAACCCGGCAAACACGATCTGGCAGTAGCTGAACGGTGCCAGCAACGCTGGCGCCGCATGGCGGAAGGCCTGGGTCAGCAGCAGGTGCGCCGTCATGCCAAAGCCCCCCAGCGCCAGCATCAGCAACGCATGGTCCCAACGCGGCATTTCCCAGAAGAATGGCACCAGCGCACTTAATGCCAAGGTGTTGCACAGCCCCGCATAGAAGTTGCTGGTGGTCGGGCTGTCGTGCGCCGCCAGGATGCGCGTCAGCAGTTGGTAGAAACAGAACCCCAGCGCCGAACCGAACGGGTACAGAATGGCAGGGGTGAACATTGCTCCCCCCGGGTGTACCACCACCAGCACACCGATAAAGCCCAACACCACCGCCACCCACTGCCCCACCGTCACCCGCTCTTTCAGCAGCGGTGCCGACAACGCGGTGACCAGCACCGGGGCAAGGAAGTTGACTGCCGTGGCCTCGGCCAGCGGCAGGTATTGCAGGCCCGTGGTGAACAACAGGCTGGTGCTGAGCAGGCTAAGGGCACGCAGTGTCTGCAACAGCGGCCGACGGGTGCGCAGCACGTTCATACCCGACTTGGGCAGAAAGATACCGGCCATCAGCAGCGTATGCACTAAATAGCGTGCCCACACCACCATGATGATCGGGTACAGGCCGCCGAGGAATTTGGACAGGGCATCGTGGCTGGCAAACAGAAACGTCGCCACCACAACGAGGGCGATGCCACGCAGAGGTTGGTTGACGCCGGACAGCGGTGTGCTGGAACTCATGGCTCTCTCGATGACGGCGCGCCAGCAGGCAGCGCCCAGGGAAGGCCGCACAGGCATGGCCTGGCGGGTACAACAGTTCGGATTCTAGAAGAGATGACGCAGCATAAGGAAGTTCAATTGCCGCTTGTCCAGGCCGACAGCATTTTCTGTTCGCTGATCGACCACTTTGTGCTCCGCGCGCATGGTCCGTGCCGTGCTGATCGTCGACCATCGACGCTGCCCCTGCACACCCTACAAGGAATTGACATGCAAAGGCTCACCACCCGTAACGGCCTGGCCCTGCCCGCAATTGGCCTGGGCACCTGGCCGATGACTGGCACCGAGTGCACCCAGGCCGTGCGCCAGGCGCTGGACGTGGGTTACCGACACATCGATACCGCCACCGCTTACGACAACGAAGCGGCTGTCGGCCAGGCCCTGCGCGACAGCGACGTGCCGCGCGAGCAGATCCACCTGACCACCAAGGTGTGGTGGGACCGCCTAGAACCCAAGGCCATGCGTCAGTCACTGGAAGACAGCCTGCGCGCGCTGGGCACCGAGCACGTCGACCTGTTCCACATTCACTGGCCCGGCCAGGACTGGGACCTGGCCCGCAGCATCGAAACGTTGGTAGCGCTGCGTGACGAAGGCAAGGCGCGGCATATCGGCGTGGCCAACTTCCCGCTTGGACTGTTGCGCCAGGTGGTGGAAACACTCGGTGCGCCATTGTCGGCCATTCAGGTGGAGTACCACGTGCTGCTCGACCAGCAACCGCTGCTGGACTACGCCCGTCGCCATGACCTGCTGCTCACCGCCTACACCCCGCTGGCCCGTGGCCAGGCGGCGGCGCAGCCGGTGATCCAGGCGATTGCCCACAAGCACGGCGTGCTGCCCAGCCAGGTGGCGCTGAAATGGCTGCTGGACCAGGATGGCGTGGCAGCGATTCCCAAGGCCAGCAGCCGCGAAAACCAGATGGCCAACCTGGCAGCGCTGGACGTGCAACTGGATGACGAAGACCGTGCGGCGATTGCCGGGTTGCCGAAGGACCAGCGGCTGGTAAGCCCGGCGTTTGCGCCGGATTGGAATAGCTGAAATTCATAAGCGCGACACGGGCCTTGTGGGAGCGGGCGCGCCCGCGAAGAAATCAACTCAGTGGCTGGCACCGGCTGCGCCGGTGCTCCCGGGCACGCCCGCTCCCACAAGGATTGCACAAGCTTTTAGATTTTGAGTAAGACCGCGTAAGCCGTCAGCCTGGCGTAATGACCTCCTTGAGGCGCTCACTCGCCGGCGCCGGCCGCCCGTACAGGTAACCCTGAAAGTGCGAACACCCTTCCGCCGCCAACCGTCGCATCTGCTCTTCCGACTCCACCCCCTCGGCCGTGGTCTTGATCATCAGGCTGTTGGACAGGTCAGTAATGGCGCGAATGATCGACATTGCTTCGCGGCTGTCGCACATGTCGTGCACGAACGACTTGTCGATCTTGATCCGGTCGAACGGGAACGACCGCAGGTACCCCAACGATGAGTAGCCGGTCCCGAAGTCGTCCAGCGAAATGGACACACCCAGGTCTTTCAACGCACGCAAGGTGCGCACGTTTTCCTCGCTGTTGCCCAGCAGTACCGATTCGGTAATTTCCAGCTCCAGCCGCTGCGGCGGCAGGCCTGAGTCGGCCAGCGCCAGGGCGACGATATGGACAAGGTTGCCATTTTTGAACTGCACCGCCGACAGGTTGACCGACACGGTCTGCTCGCTGTCCCAACTGGCCGCTTCCTGGCAAGCCAGGTTCAGTGCACGCGTGCCCAGTTCGTGGATCAGCCCGGTTTCTTCGGCGATGGGGATGAAGTCCATGGGCATGACCATGCCACGGGTCGGGTGCTCCCAACGCAGCAACGCCTCGTAACCGGTAACGCTGCTCGTCTGCTGGTCGACCACCGGCTGATAGTGAAGCTGCAGCTGGCCCAGATGCAGTGCGGTGCGCAGGTCGGTTTCCACCAGGCGGCGCTGGCGGGCCGCGACGTCCAGCTCAACGTCGAAACACTCGTAGCGGTTGCGGCCATTGCGCTTGGCCTCGTACAGCGCCATGTCGGCATAACCGAGCAGCTGCTCGGCCTGGTCGTGGTCATCGGGGGCGATAGCAATGCCGATGCTCACCCCTACCGTGAACTGATGCCCTTCGATCTGGAACGGCGGACAAATGGCGTTGATCAGCCGCTGCGCGGTGTTGCACGCGGCATCGCGACCATCAAGGCCCGTCAGCACCACGGCAAACTCGTCACCGCCCAGACGGGCCAAGGTGTCGTGCTCACGCAGTTCTCGGCGCAAGCGCTTGCCCAAGGCCCGCAAAAGCTTGTCACCAAAGGCATGGCCCAACGAGTCGTTGATGTTCTTGAAATTGTCCAGGTCCAGGCATAAGGCGGCGGTCAGCTTGGCGTTTTCGCTGCCGCGCACCAGGGCCTGTCGCAGGCGTTCGTTGAACAGCGTTCGGTTGGGTAACCCGGTAAGCGCATCATGGTGCGCCATGTGGTGGATCTGCGCATGGGCGGCCAACTCTTCAGTGGCATCTTCGGCGACGAACAGCACGTAGTCAGCCTGGCCCTCGCGGTTCTGGCTGAGCAAGGTGCGGCTGCGAAGGGTGCGCGGGCCGCGGGCCGTGTCGACGCGGGTTTCGGCAGCATGGCCCTTGGTACTGCGGGCGCCACGCGCCAGTTGCTGCTCAAGGTAGTCGGCCGCTGCGGGGGCAAGGCAGTCACCGGGCAACTGGCCGATCATGCTGCGCCCCGGCCCGCCGAACAGGCGCTCGGCCTGCTGGTTGGCCAACAGGATGCGCTGGCTTTCCAGGTCCTGGACAATGACGCTGGCAGGAATGTTGGCAATCACCGAATCCAGGAACTGAGACAGCTTGGTCATTTCCTGGCTGTACTGCTCGGCCAGTTCCTTGGCCTGTAACAACTCCTGCTCCTGGCGATGGCGCTCGGAAATGTCGCGGGTGACCTTGGCGAACCCCACCAGTTGCCCGGCATCGTCGTGCACCGCTTCGATGACCACATGGGCGTGAAAGGCGGTGCCGTCCTTACGCAGGCGCAAACCCACTTCTTCAAAGCGCCCGGTGCTGCGCGCTTGCTCCAGGTTCAGCGCCGGCAGCCCGGCTCCACGCTCGGCATCGCTATAAAACAACGAGTAATGCTGGCCGACAATTTCATCGGCATGGTAGCCCTTGGCACGTTGGGCACCGGGGTTCCAGTTGGCGACAATACCCTCGGGGGTGAGCAGGTAGATGGCATAGTCCACCACGCTCTGGATCAACAGCCGGTACATGATGTCGGGGTTTGCAGCTAGCGACATGAACTTTACCTGAACCCTCGAGGGGCATGAGAAGGGATCCCAGCACGCTGTGGCCGGGTCTTGGAATGCGTTGATGGCATTATGCCGCTCACGGCGATTTTGTGAAGTGGCTCACAAAAATCTCGCTATTCCCCTTCAAGAACGAACGAAGACGGATAAAGCCTCAATGGCGGGCGCCACTCACCAAGAAATTCAGCAAGTCAGGTTCATCGTCCAAGGCAATCGCCCGTGCCGGGCGCGACAGGTTCGCCAGCACAGCGTTACAAAACGCCACCGCGGGTGGATCCTGTGCGTAACAGCGCAGCAACCAGTCGCCCTCACCGCTCAAAAACTGCAACGCCACCGCCTGCCCAATACCCTGCCGGCGGTATTTCTTCAGGATGAACAGGTCGGCCAGTTCGAGGGCATCGATGCCCGGCAGCTCGCTGCGTTCCACCAGTACGAAACCGGCGATGAAGCCGTCCGCCAGCACCAGGTAGGCGCCCCAACCGTCGTCCTACCAGTGGCGCTGCAGGTGCTCGTCGTGGATGTAGAAGCGACCATCCACTTCGACGTCTTCCTGCTCCCAGTCGGAGGACTCGTAAGCATAGAACTGATAGAGGTTACGGATCAGCGGGGCCTGGTCGGCGGTAGTCTGTAGCAGTGCGATCGGGAGCATGGTGCGGGCTCGGGGTAAAAGGCCGATTCTAGATGACAAGCGGCCGACAGCAAAAAGCCCAGGCCCTCCCCGCACGGAAAGGCCCAGGCCAAAACACGGTGAATCCAGGCTAGAACTCAGCCTTCCTGCAACGCACGCGGCCGATGGCTGCGCGCTTCGGCCTCCGGCGCTGCAGCCGCCTGCAGGTGGAAGTCGAACGCCAGTTCGGCAAAGCGCTCACCCTGAACACCGCGATCACGCGCGGCAGCGGCATCTTCGACAAAGCGCAGCTCGCCAATCAGCCCGTCACGGGTGGCGTAGGCGAAGTCATCCCACAGGTACTTGTCGCCCTCGAAGTTGATCTGCGTGGTCAGGTGACGGTACCCAGGTGCCGAGATGAAGAAGTGCACGTGCGCCGGGCGCTGGCCGTGGCGGCCAAGCAGGTCCAGGCATTCCTGGGTCGGGCCCTGCGGGTCGCAGCCGTACCCCGACGGTACGATGGAGCGCGCACGGTAGCGGCCCTCGGCATCGGTGATGATGCGGCGGCGCAGGTTGTATTCGGACTGGGTCGAATCGAAGTACGAATACGTGCCCTGGGTGTTGGCGTGCCAGAGGTCGACGGTGGCACCGGCCAGCGGCTTGCCATCGGCATCGAACACCTGGCCCTGAAGGAACATCACCACACCCGGGTCGGTGCCGTCGTCCATGCGCGCTTCGCCTTGCGCCAGCGGCGCACCGGCCACGTACAGCGGGCCTTCGATGGTGCGCGGAGTGCCGCCACCCAGGCCGGCTTCGGCGTCCTTGGCGTCTTGCAGCAGGTCGAGGAAGTGCTCGATACCCAGGCCTGCGGCCAGCAGGCCCGCCTCGTTCCGGCCGCCCAGGCGGTTGAGGTAGTCAATGGCGTGCCAGAATTCGTCTTCAGTGATTTCCAGGTCTTCGACCAGGCGCGCGGTGTCCTGCAGGACGCGCAGGATGATCTGCTTGAAGCGTGGGTTGCCCTCGGCATGGTCCAGGCCAGCCACCTTGTTGAAGAAGGCTTGAACATCGGCAGTGTGGGAAATTTTCACGGTCATCGTGCTTACCTCGTATTGTTCTTGTCGGGTAGTCAGGTGCGAATCAGCGGTCGTCGCTGTGGATCGACGAAGGGTGCCGGCACAGGCCGTTCACCTCGATGTCCATGTACGGGAACAGCGGCAGTTGCATCAGGGTATCGTGCAGCGCCTCGACGCTGGGCACATCGAACACGCTGTAGTTGGCATAGTGCCCGGCAATGCGCCACAAGTGGCGCCAGGTACCTTCGCGCTGCAGGCGCTGGGCCAGTTCCTTTTCGTCGGCCTTGAGCCGGGCGGCCTTGGCCGGGTCCATGTCGACGGGCAGTTTCACGGTCATCTTCACGTGGAACAGCATGATTATCTCCTTGCTTGCTGATCAGCGACGGGCGAAACGCGCCAGGCGCTGTTCGTCCAGGGTCAGGCCCAGGCCTGGGGTACGGGGAATGTGCAGCTGGAAGTCGCGGTACTGCGGCGGCTCGTTGACGATCTCTTCGGTCAGCAGCAGCGGGCCAAACAGCTCGGTGCCCCAGGTGAGTTGGCGCAGGGTGAGGAAGGCGTGGGCCGACGCCAAGGTGCCGATCGAACCTTCGAGCATGGTGCCGCCATACAGGGCGATACCGGCGGCCTCGGCGATTTGCGCAGTACGCAGCACGGCACGCGGGCCACCGTTCTTGGCGATCTTCAATGCGAAGATGCTGGCCGCACCATCGGCGGCCAGGCTGAAGGCGTCCTCGACGCTTTCAATCGATTCATCGGCCATGATCGGTGCCGGGCTGCGCTGGTTCAGGCGCACCTGGCCACCCCGGTTGATGCGTGAAATCGGTTGTTCGATCAGGTCGATGCCGTTGTCGCCCAACACCTGGCAGGCGCGAATGGCCTGGGATTCGTCCCAGTACTGGTTGACGTCGACGCGCACACTGGCGCTGTCCCCCAGCTCACGCTTGATGGCCACCACGTGCTTGAGGTCCTGCTCCACCGGGTTGGCGCCGATCTTCAGCTTGAACACACGGTGACGCCGAATCTCCAGCATGTGCTGGGCTTCGGCGATGTCGCGGGCGGTGTCGCCACTGGCCAGGGTCCAGGCCACTTCCAGGCTGTCACGCACACGGCCGCCCAGAAGCTCGCTGACCGGCAGGCCCAGGCGCTTGCCCTGGGCGTCGAGCAACGCGCTTTCGATACCCGATTTGGCAAAGGTATTGCCCTTGGCCAGCTTGTCCAGCTTGAGCATGGCAGCGTTGATGTTGTCTGCCGCCAGGCCGATCAGCGCAGGCGCCAGGTGCGCATCGATATTGGCCTTGATGCCCTCGGGGCTTTCGTAGCCATAGGCCAGGCCGCCGATGGTGGTGGCCTCGCCGATACCTTCCACGCCATCGCTGCAGCGCACACGCAATACCACCAGGGTCTGTTGCTGCATGGTGTGCATTGCCAGCTTGTGCGGGCGAATGGTCGGCAGGTCGACGATAATTGCTTCTATGCGTTCAATCAGCGCGCTTGTCATTGTAGCCAGGTCCCGTCAGGTCGGGCTGCCAGTGGCAATCCCGAATGGTGCATTTACTTGCGTGTTCAAGGATTGCGCGAGACCCTGATGACCGTCCAATATCAAATGAATCTCCCACCATACCCTGGAGGTCTTGTGGAGCTGCGCCACCTGCGTTACTTCAAAGTCTTGGCCGAAACCCTCAATTTCACCCGCGCCGCCGAGCTGCTGCACATTGCCCAGCCACCCCTGAGCCGGCAGATCAGCCAACTGGAGGACCAGCTCGGTACCCTGCTGGTGGTGCGCGAACGCCCGTTGCGGCTGACCGAGGCGGGTCGCTTCTTCTATGAGCAGACCTGCACCGTGTTGCAGCAATTGCAAAATATCAGCGACAACACCCGGCGCATTGGCCAGGGCCAGCGCCAGTGGCTGGGCATCGGCTTTGCCCCCTCGACCCTGTACAACGTGCTGCCGGAGCTGATCCGCGAGCTGCGCCAGGACAGCGAGCTGGAACTGGGCCTGAGCGAGATGACCACGCTGCAGCAGGTGGAAGCGTTGAAAAGCGGGCGCATCGACATCGCCTTCGGGCGGATTCGCATCGATGACGCGGCCATTGCGCAACAGGTATTGCGCGAGGACCCGCTGGTGGCCGTGCTGCCCAAGGGCCACCCGCTGGCGGGCAGCCCGCTTAGCCTTGCCCAGCTGGCGAGCGAGGCCTTCATCCTCTATCCGGCCAACCCCCGGCCCAGTTATGCCGACCACGTACTGGCGCTGTTCGCCCAGCACGGCATGAGCATCCGCGTCAGCCAGTGGGCCAACGAACTGCAAACCGCCATTGGCCTGGTGGCGGTGGGCGTGGGGGTGACCCTGGTGCCGGCGTCGGTGCAACAGCAGCACCGTACCGATATCGAGTATGTAGGTTTGCTGGATAGCGGCGCGGTGAGCCCGATCATCCTCAGCCGCCGCAAGGGTGATGTGAGCCCGGTCGTGCAGCGGTGCCTGACGTTGATCGAACGGCAAAACCACTAGCCCGCCGCCCGTATACCCATCGGTATATGGATGTTCCCGTTGTTCTGTTTCATGCTCCGCCACGCGAATCGCGAAACGCCCGGGCTGCAAGAACAGATCAATAACAAATAACGGGAGTCGAACATGGCGGGACGTCTCAACGGCAAGATAGCGCTGATTACTGGTGGCGCGGGGGGCTGCGGGCTGGCTGCATCGCAGCTGTTTGCAGCTGAAGGGGCTCGGGTGGGCATTGTCGACCTGCCAGACAGCAAGGGCGCCGAGGTAGCCCGGGCACTGCGCGATGCAGGCCACGACGTTATTTTCGCGGCGGCCGATGTGTCGGACGCACAGCAAGTGAAGGCGGCAGTGGCGGCTGTAGAGCAAGCCTTCGGGCACATTACCGTGCTGATGAACCACGCCGGCATCCTCGCGGCCCTGCCCTTTCTGGACACCAGCGAAGAAGAGTGGGACCGGGTGATGGCAGTGAACGTGAAAAGCATGTTCCTGGTCACCCGCGCCGTCCTGCCGGGCATGCTGGCCGCCGGTGGCGGCAGCATCGTCTGCACCTCATCCATCTCGGCTGTGGTGGGCACACCCATGGAGGTGCTGTATTGCACCAGCAAGGGCGCCACGCACATGTTCGCCCGGGCCATCGCCGTGGAGTTCCGTGACCGGGGCATCCGCGCCAACGCCATTTGCCCAGGCTTTATCGCCACCGCCCACGGCCTGCGCGAGATCGACATGCTGCGCCGCCATGGCGTGGATGTGAGCGAAGAGGCCATTGCAGCCGCTCAGGGGCGCTTGTGCGAGCCTTCGGAAGTGGCCAGCGCAGCCTTGTTCCTGGCCAGTGACGACGCCAGTTTCGTCAACGGCGCACACCTGTTTGCCGACAACGGCTACACGGCCATCTGAGCAGAAGAACAACCAGCAGGAGAGACCAACGTGACCACCTCTTCCAACAACATGCACATCAACGAATTTGGCCTGGAACACGCGCATTGGCGCAACTGGGCCGGCAATCAGTCCTGCATCCGTGCAGCACGCGGGGCGCCAGCCAGTGAAGACGAACTGTGTTCGATGGTGAACCAGGCCAGCAGCAATGGCATGAATGTGCGTGTGGCCGGTTCCGGACATTCCTTTACCCCGGTGGCGCTGACCAATGGCCTGCACCTGAGCCTGGCCAACATGAGTGGCGTGCGCCACATCGACCCTGAGAAAAAGCGCGTCACCGCTGCCGCCGGCACCACCATCAATGCCTTTGGCAAGGCACTGCGTGCAGCGGGCTTGTCGATGGTCAACCAGGGCGACATCGACAGCCAGTCGATTGCCGGCGCCCTGACCACCGGCACCCACGGCACCGGCCTTACCTTGGGCAATCTGGCTTCGTCCATCGTTGGCATGAAGCTGGTGCAGCCCAATGGCGAAATCCTTGTGGTGGACGAAAGCACCCCCGACCTGTTGCAGGCTGGCCGGGTTTCTCTTGGCGTGCTGGGCATCGTTTCGGAACTGACCTTGCAGGTAACCGACAGCTTCAACCTGCACGAGCGCATCTGGCGCGAAGACTTCGAAAGCGTGATGGAAAAGCACGATGAACTGGCGCGCACGCACCGCCACTTCAGCTTCTTCTGGTGCCCGTACGAACAAAGCCGCCACTGCTATTGCCTGCCCGATACTGCCGCGACCTCCACCACCGGGCGCACTACCGACGTGTGCGAAGTGAAGGTCATGGACATTACCGACCGCCCGGCCTGGGAAAGCGAATTCGAAAAAGTGGCGTACAGCTCGGATGTGTACCCGATCGAGTACCTGCCCAATTTCCACGAACTGGAATACGCCGTGCCGCTACGACACAGCAAGGAAGCGCTGCGCGCAGTGCGCAAGCTGATGCTGGAGGACTTCCCCGAGGCCATCTACCCCATCGAGTACCGTTTCACGGCCGGCGATGACGCATGGATGAGCCCGTTCTTCGAGCAGGACAGCGTGACCATTTCGGTGTCTGGCCAACCGGGTACCGATTACTGGGACTACCTGCGGGCGGTGGATCAGATTCTGCGTTCGTATGGCGCCAGGCCGCACTGGGGCAAGCTGCACTTCCTGACCGGTGAGGATGTGAGCGCCATCTACCCGCGGGCTGAGGACTTCCGTAATTTGCGCCGGCAGCTTGACCCGCAGGGCATCTACCTGAGCGAGCACCTGAGCCCGCTGTTCAAATAACCTGCTGCTTTCACATCCTAGGGCTGCGTTGCAGCCCTTTGCTTTATCAGGCCTTGGCCAGGTAGTCGATGAACAGGCGGAACAACTCGGCGTTGGTGGAAATCTCCAGACGCTGGTAGATGTTGTGCTTGTGCACCTTCACCGTCCCATCAGAAATACTCAGCTGCCGCGCAATCGACGCATTGCTGTGCCCCTGCAACAGTAACTTGGCGATCAGGCGCTGAGTCTCGGTCAACTGCCCTTGCAGGATCTCGACAAAAGCATCCTCCAACACCGCCCCCTCCGGCGTAGCGCGCAGGCAATCGGCATAACGCAACCGGCAATGCTGGCCGAACACCGACGCCAGCAGTGGCACCATGCCCGCTAGCAGGTCCATTTCCGCAGCACTGAAATCGCCACTGCCGTGGTTGCGCATCAGCGAATAGACCATCGCCACCTGGGACCGCAACGGCATGATGAAGCCCACCTCTTCAATCGCCGTGCCGTAGTCGGACGACACGCAAGGGTGGATATCCTTGGAGATGGCAAAGCCCGAAGAGAAGAAGCAGTCAGGCGCCAGCTCGCTCATGCGCCACACCCCGGCCGGATGCTCGTTGACGCAGGCAACGTAGAAAGGATCGAGCAGGTAACCGCCTCGCACGTAGGCATTCAGGGTGCGCTCGGTTACCGAATGGTTGTAGCCGTTATGCACCAACAGCGCAGGCTGGTTGAACTGGAACAGGTAAGCGCAACTCATGTCGAACGCCAGCGTGCCCCGCAGCCAGGCATCCAGCGCCGGCCCCAGTTGCTCGCTGCCGGTCGCCTCGATTACCGCCGCCAGCCCCTTCGCCTCATCTTTTGTCATTGTTCACCACGCTCTCGTGCACGGAAGGCCTGTGCGACCTTACCGGCTTGATTGGCAAAAAACACAAAATCCGGGGCGCCCTGGACGCTCCGGATCATGTGCATGACGTTTTTGGCTCAGGACGGCTCGGCCGCTACCTTGAACGCACCGGCGGCATCATCCTGGCGCCCCATCTCCTGCGCCTTGGGCACCGCCAGCCAACTGGCCAGCAGCATGGCGATCAGGCCAGCACTGAGCTTGCCGATCATCAGCGGCAATATCAACGAGGGTTGGAAGTTGGCCGAGAAGGCCATGTGGTCGCCAAAGGTAAAGGCGGCGCACACCGAAAAGGCGATCACCAGCACCTTGTCCTTGGGCGGCATTTCGCTGACCAGCCGGAACATGGCCAGGATATTGGCAGAGGCCGCCAGCACCCCGGCCGCACCGACACCGGACATGCCAAAGCGCGAGGCCACCCGCTCGATCGGCCGCGCCAGGAAGCGCTTGAGCAGGTGCACCATGGGGAACGCACCGCACAGCATCAGGCCGATGTAGCCGGCTATTTCCAGGGCACGGAACTGGTCGTCGGCGTCGGCAATGATTGGCGCGAACCCCCAATTGCCGAACAGGTGGCTGAACAGGCCGGTGAAGTACTGCACGATGGACGCCACCAGCACCAGCACCACGGCGATGTACATGAACTGGCCGAGCTTGAGGAACAGGTACACCATCAGCGTCGGGAAATAGCGCAACGCCGCCGCCAGGGCGATACAGAACAGGATCAGCGGCATCAGGTTGCGCAGCAGCATCGCCCAGGTGAAGTGCAGCGCCTGGGTGGCGGCGCCAGTGGTGGCGATGTCGGGGCGCACGCTCAGGCCCAGGGCCTGCATGGCCATGGCGATGATCATGATGCTCAGCGGGATGGTCAGCAGCCCGGCCATGATCCCCAGGGCCATGTACTTGTGGTCGACCTTGCGCAACATGGCCAGCCCCACCGGGATGACGAAGATGATCGTGGCGCCGCACTGAAAGCCGGTAATCAGGCCCAGGATCCAGCCTTCGGGGCTTTGCGCCAAGGCCTTGGCCAGCTGGTAGCCGCCCATGTCCGAGGCGATGAAGATGGGGCCGGCAATGCCGGGGTCGGCACCGATGGCCAGGAACAGCGGCGCGATCACATGGCTGATGCCCGCCGAAATGTAGGGGATCGCCGCCATGATGCCCGCTACCGGGATGAAGATGGGCCCGATACTGTGCAGGCCGGCGATGAACTCCTGGCCCAGCTCGCCCTCGGGATTGTAAATGGATGCCACCGCACCCAATACCGCGCACACCATGATGACGTAGATGACATAGGTGCCGATGCTTTCCATTTGCCGCCTCATTTTTAGAGTTGTCGGGTTGGCAGGACTGAAAGGTCACGGGGCATCGCTGTTGTTATAGCGTGTGCAAGGTGCGCCCCGTCGAGGGGTTAAGCTATGCGGCAAGGTGATGGGCTGTCCATATACCGGGAGGTATACACGAGCGAACCCATTGATTTAGCAGGGACCCTGTGGGAGCGGGCTTGCCCGCGAAGCAGGCGACTCGGTACATGGCACCGGCTGCGCCGGTGTTCGCGTGCAAGCCCGCTTGTGAGTTGCTCCCACAGGGATCGCGCAAGCGCTAAGATTTTGTGCCAGCCAGCAGAAGTTAGCCCGGTAAGCTGTAACGCTCGGCAAAGTACTGCCGAAAAAAGTCCACCGCCACCCGCACCTTGGCCGAACTGGCCAGCGGCGAGGTATACACCGCCCAGATATCCGCCGGCTGGTGATAGTCCTCCAGCACCTGCACCAGGCGCCCGTCCTGCAGGCTGTCGTGCACATCCCACCACGAACGCAGCAATATCCCGCGCCCGTCCAGGCACCACTGGTGCGCCACCTCACCATGGTTGGTCGACAGGCCGCCGGTCACCCGCACGCTTTCTTCGCCGTTAGGCCCCATCAGTTGCCACACACCAAACGGGTGATCGCGCTCCTTGATCACCAGGCAATCATGGCTGGCCAGGTCGCCCAGCACCTTGGGCGCACCGCGCCGCGCCAGGTAGGCCGGCGCGGCGCACAGCACCCGGCGGTTGCGCGCCAGCGGCTTGGCAATCAGGTTGGGGGCAATGGCATTACCCACGCGGATGTCCAGGTCCACGCCCTCCGCAATCAGGTCCACCAGGCGGTCGTGCACGTCCAGGCGAATGTCCAGTCGCGGGTAGCGTTCGGCCAGCTCCGACAAGGCCGGCGCCACGAAGCGCCGCCCCAGCCCCAGGCTGCTGGCTATGCGCAGCTGGCCGGCCGGCTCGCGGTGCTGGGCGCTGATGTCATCGCCCATGCGCTGCACGGCATCGAAAATCTGCAACGCCCACTGATACACCCGCTCGCCCTCCTCGCTCACCGTTACCCGCCGTGTGGTGCGGTGCAGCAGCCGCACCTCCAGGGTTTGTTCGAGCATGCGAATGCGTTTGCTGATGTACGCCGCCGACATACCCAACTCGTCGGCCACGGCCGCGAAGCTGGCACGTTTGGCCACCTGCAGGAAAATGTTGAGGTCGTCCAGACTGGGCAGATTATTCACGTAGCGTGTTCCAAGAATCCATGATTGGCCAGATTATCTCCGAAGCAAGCCCTTATAGCATGGCCAGCACCTGTTCCCTAGACAACGAGTGCACCCCATGAGCAAGACCTTCAGAATCGCGGCAATCCCTGGCGACGGCATCGGCAACGAAGTACTGCCAGAAGGCATTCGCGTGGTCGAGGCCGCTGCGCGCAAGCACGGCCTGGACATCAGCTTCGAGTTCTTCGAGTGGGCCAGCTGCGATTACTACCTGGCCCACGGCAAGATGATGCCGGACGACTGGTTCGAACAGCTCAAGGACTTCGACGCCCTGTATTTCGGTGCCGTGGGCTGGCCAGACAAGGTGCCGGACCACATCTCGCTGTGGGGTTCGCTGCTCAAGTTCCGCCGCGATTTCGACCAGTACGTGAACATTCGCCCGGTGCGCCTGTTTCCGGGCGTGCCGTGCCCGCTGGCTGGCCGTGAGCCAGGTGACATCGACTTCGTGGTCATCCGCGAAAACACCGAAGGCGAATACTCCTCCCTGGGTGGCCGCATGTTCGAAGGCACCGACAACGAGTTCGTGCTGCAGGAGTCGGTGTTCACCCGCCGCGGTGTCGACCGCATCCTCAAGTATGCCTTCGATGTGGCACAGACCCGCGAGCGCAAGCACGTCACCTCGGCCACCAAGTCCAACGGCATGGCCGTGAGCATGCCGTACTGGGACGAGCGCACCGCCGCCATGGCGGCCAATTATCCGGAAATCAGCTGGGACAAGCAGCACATTGATATCCTCTGCGCCCGCTTCGTGCTGCAGCCCGACCGCTTCGATGTGGTCGTAGCCTCGAACCTGTTCGGCGACATCCTGTCCGACCTCGGCCCGGCCTGCGCCGGCACCATCGGCATCGCACCGTCGGCCAACCTCAACCCCGAGCGCAAGTTTCCGTCGCTGTTCGAACCGGTACACGGTTCGGCGCCAGACATCTACGGCAAGAACATCGCCAACCCGATCGCGATGATCTGGTCGGGCGCACTGATGCTGGACTTCCTCGGCAACGACGGCGCCGATCCACGTTACCGCGCCGCCCACGACGACATCCTCAAGGCCATCGAGCAGGTCATCGCCGCCGGTGAGGTGACCCGCGACATGGGCGGCCAGCAGTCCACCCAACAAGTGGGCCACGCCATTACCGCACTGGTCGAAGCCTGATACACAGGGGCCGATTGTCAGAACTGTCTGACAATCGGCCCCTTGCCTCTTGCGAGCGGCGTGGATTGTATGCAAAATCTGTTAACCATTAGATTCTAGTAAACTAAAGGTTAACAACCAAGGAAGGAGCAGCACCGCAACACCCCGGATGCCTGCCGGGTATAACAAGTACGCCAACGTCCAGGAGACGATGATGTCGCACAAGAATAAAAAGATTGATGTGTTCCTGATTACCGTGAGCCTGATTGCCGTACTGCTCACCGTGATTGGCCTTGCAGCCTTCCCCGCCCAGGCTGAAAGCGCCGCCAACCAGTTGTTCGAACTGTCCACCCGCACCTTCGGTACCAGCGTGCAGGTGCTGGTGTTCGCCAGTACCCTGGCCGTGCTGTATCTGGCCTTCAGCAAGTACGGCAACATTCGCCTGGGCAGTGGCAAGCCAGAATATGCCACCGCCACCTGGGTGTTCATGTTCATCTGCGCCGGCATGGGGTCGTCGACCCTCTACTGGGGTGTGATGGAGTGGGCCTACTACTACCAGACCCCGGGCCTGAACATCGCCGCCGCCACCCCGAAGGCGCTGGAATACAGCGTCGGCTACTCGTTCTTCCACTGGGGTATCAGCGCCTGGTCGATCTACGCCCTGGCTTCGCTGGCCATGGCTTATCACTTCCATGTACGCAAGAAGAGCGGCTTGAACCTGGCCTCGATCGTCGAAGCGGTGACCGGCTTCAAGGCCACCGGCCCGGTGGGCCGCAGCGTCGACCTGATCTTCCTGCTGACCATGATGGGCGCACTGACCGTGTCGCTGGCCCTGACCGCTTCCACCCTCACCCGTGGCCTGCATGACCTGACCGGCACCCCGGACACCTTCACCGTGCAACTGATGGTGATCGGTGGCGTGGCGGTGATGTTCTCGCTCAGCTCGTACATCGGTATCGATGGCGGCCTGCAGCGCCTGAGCAAGATGGTGTGCATCGGCGCGCTGGTGTTTGCTGCCGTGATCCTGCTGGTCGGCCCGACCCAGTTCACCATCAACAACACCGCCAACTCGATTGGCCTGATGATCCAGAACTACGTGCACATGAGCCTGTTCACCGACCCGGCCGGCGACGGCGCCTTCACCCGCAACTGGACGGTGTTCTACTGGCTGTGGTGGGTGTCGTACGCACCCGGCGTGGCCATGTTCGTCACCCGCGTTTCGCGTGGCCGGCAGATCAAGGAAGTGGTACTGGCCCTGCTGCTGGGTGGCAGCTTCGGTTGCTGGTTCTTCTTCGGCGCGCTGGAAAGCTACAGCATGCACCAGTTCATCACCGGCGCGGTGGATGTACCGAAGATGCTCGCTGAACAAGGCGGCGAATCGGCCGTGACGCACTTGCTGCTGGCATTGCCGTGGGGCCAGGTGTTCCTCGGTGTGTACCTGTTCATCATGGCCATCTTCTGTGCTTCGCACATGGATGCCGCAGCCTACGCGGTGGCCGCCACCAGCACCCGCAACCTGCGTGAAGGCGACGACCCGACGCCAACCCACCGTCTGTTCTGGTGCGTGGTGCTGACCCTGGTGCCGCTGGCCATGCTGTTCGCCAAGGCGTCGTTGTCGACCATGAAGACGGCCGTGGTGCTGACCGCGATCCCGTTCATGGTAATTCTGCTGGTGAAGATCTACGGCTTCTTCAAGTGGATGATCGCTGACTACGGCCAAGTGTCGGCCCACGTCATCGAGGAAGAAGCTGCACGCATGGCCGGAGAGGAACCCGCCGAGCATGCCCCACGCAGCGCCGCTGCCGTGCATTGATTGAATCATCGGGGCTGCACCACAGCCCCTTTGCAAGACTGCAAATTTTTTTGCCTGATCTGTTAACCAGCAGATACGCGTTAACCAACAACTATAAACCGAGCTTGTGAGATACCTGTCATGAACGACTTCAAACGCCTGCCCGCCGATTTCTGCGCGAATGCCGACGAGGCCTTCACCCTCCCGGCCAACTTCTACACCCAGGCCGCCGTGTTCGAGCACGAGAAAGAAGCCATCTTCGCCCGCAGCTGGATCTGCGTGGGCCACCGCAGCGAAGTGGCAGACAACAACGCCTACATCACCCGCGAAGTGATTGGCGAAAGCATCATTGTCGTGCGCGGCCGTGACAGCGTGCTGCGTGCGTTCTACAACGTCTGCCCGCACCGTGGCCACCAGCTGCTCAGCGGCAGCGGCAAGGCCAAGAACGTCATCACCTGCCCGTACCACGCCTGGACCTTCAAGCTCGACGGCGAACTGGCCCACGCCCGCAACTGCGACAACGTGGTCAACTTCGACAAGGAAAATTCCACCCTGGTGCAGCTGCGCGTAGAAGAATACGCTGGGTTCATCTTCATCAACATGGACATGGACGCCGGCTCCGTCGAAGACCAGCTGCCAGGTATGCAAGCCCGCATGCGTGAAGCCTGCGCGGTAATCGACGACCTGCACCTGGCCGCGCGCTTCGTCAGCGACACCCCGGCCAACTGGAAGTCGATCGTCGACAACTACCTGGAGTGCTACCACTGCGCCCCGGCGCACCCAGGCTTCTCCGACTCGGTGGACGTTGGCCAGTACAGCCACAGCCTGCACGGCAACTGGACCCTGCAGTACGGCCTGGCCAAGCCTTCGGAGCAGTCGTTCAAGTTCGACGAAAACGTGAAGGACCCGTCGTTCGCCGGCTTCTGGGCCTGGCCGTGCACCATGTTCAACGTGCCGCCAGGGGCCAACTTCATGACCGTGATCTACGAGTTCCCGGTCGATGCCGAAACCACCCTGCAGCACTACGACATCTACTTCCTCAACAAGGACATCACTGAAGAGCAGCAGAAGCTGATCGACTGGTACCGCGAAGTGTTCCGCCCAGAAGACCTGCGCCTGGTCGAAAGCGTGCAGAAGGGCCTGAAATCGCGTGGCTACCGTGGCCAGGGCCGCATCATGGCCGACCGCGAGCGCAGCGGCATGAGCGAGCACGGCATCGCCCACTTCCACAACCTGATCGCCGTGGCCCACCTCGACGATTGATGGCAACCCCTCCACGTTTTTTGGCACGTAAAGGTGCGCGGCAGGGCCTGCCGCGCCCCCCGGCAGTCGAGGTGAACCATGGCCAACACTTATGAAATGTTCAGCGTCCGCGTAACCGACGTGGAACACGCCACGCCGCTGATCAAGCGCTTTACCCTGGCCCGCGAAGACGGCGCGGCGATGCCCGCCTTCACCGGTGGCAGCCACGTCATCGTGCAGATGCAAGGCGCCGACGGCAGCCAGTTCAGCAACGCCTACTCGCTGATGAGCGACCCGCGCGACACCCGCAGCTACCAGATTGGCGTGCGCCTGGAAGAGCAGTCCAAGGGCGGCTCGGCGTTCATGCACCAGCAGGTGGAAGTCGGCACCCGCCTGACCATTTCGTCGCCCAACAACCTGTTTGCCCTGGACCCTTCTGCTGGCCGCCATGTGCTGATTGCCGGCGGTATCGGCATTACCCCGTTCCTGGCGCAACTGCATGAACTGGAAGGTGGCAGCACCGACTACGAGCTGCACTATGCCTTCCGCGCACCGGAGCATGGCGCGTTTCAGGACCAGTTGGCCAGTGGCCCGCACGCGGCCAATACCCGTTTCTACATCGACAGCCTCGACCGCAAGCTCGACCTCGCCGCCCTGTGCGCAGGGCTGGACGAGCAAGCGCACCTGTACGTGTGCGGCCCCAAACCGCTGATTGACGCGGTCATCGCCTGCGCGGCCCAGGCCGGCATTGCCGAGCACCGCGTGCATTGGGAACAGTTTGCCGCCACCCCCGTTACCGGCAGCGCCTTTACCGTGGTGCTGGCGCAGTCGGGCGTGGAGTTGCAGGTGGAAGAAGGCATGACCATTCTGCAGGCCATCGAAAAGTCCAAGGCCGCCAAGGTCGAGTGCCTGTGCCGCGAAGGCGTGTGCGGTACGTGCGAGACCGCCATTCTGGAGGGCGAGGCCGAGCATTATGACCAGTACCTGAGCGACGAGGAGAAGGCTGCCCAGCAGAGCATCATGCTGTGCGTCTCGCGCGCCCGTACAGCGCGGCTGGTGCTGGATCTGTAAGTGACCGCTGCAACGGCCGTCAACCAAAAGTTGACGGCTTGCGTATACTGGCAGGCTCTTGGCCCAGATCAGGACACCCTGCCGATGTTGGAAAACAGCTTCGCCTTCCGCCTCAAGGAACTGCTTGAGCATCACAAGCTGACCCTGCAAGCCGTGGGCACGGCCTTGGGCATCTCGCGCACCGCGGTGCACAAGTGGACCCGTGGCGGCGAGATCGACTACGACAACCTACGCAAGCTGGCCGACTTTCTCAAAGTCAACTGGATCTGGTTGCGCTATGGCGACGAAGCCCTGCAGAACATCCAGCAACCGCAGGTGGTCGAGCTGCCGATGACCGACCTGCGCCGGCGCCTGACCGCCGAGATCATGGAGAGCGAAACGCGCATGAAGCTGGCCCAGGAAGGCGCGCGCATCGTCACCTGGGAGTGGAACCTGATCAGCGACGAAGTCACCTACTCGCCTAACGTCGAGCAGGTGTACGGCTGGCCGGTGCACCACAACGAAGACTTCTGGAAGCACCTGCCCGACGAAGACGTGCAGCGCATGCAGGCGATGTACGCCGAGGCGGTAGCCGAAGGAACGGGTTGTGAGTGCGACTTCCGCATCACCCGCCCCGATGGCGAAGTACGCTGGATTTCCTCCCGCGCCACCGTAGTGCGCGACAGCGCTGGGCGCTCGGTGAAAATGGTCGGTATAAGCATGGACAACACCGAACGTCAGGTGGCCCAACAGGCGCTGAGCCAAAGCGAGGAACGCTTCCGGGCGATCTTCGAACTCGCCTGGGGCGCCCTCGCCTACATCGACCCGGACGGCACCTGGCAGCGGGTCAACAACAGCCTGTGCGAGCTGCTGGGCTACCGCGCCGAAGAGCTCTACGGCATGACCTTCCAGCAGATCACCCACGCCGACGACCTGGCGCAGAACCTGCAGCTGTTACAACGCATGCTGACCGGTGAAACCGAGCGTTACGAGGTAGAAAAACGCGTGCGCCACAAAAACGGCGCGTACATCTGGGTGCGCGCCCGCACCTCGTTGCAGCGCCATGCCAATGGCGAGCCGGAACACCTGATCAGCGTGTTCGAAGACATCAGCGCCGAGCGCCAGGAACATGAACGGCTGCAGGCGCATATTGCCGCACTGGAGGCCCGGCTGGCCGCTTCGTAACCAACCCGAAATTTCAAAGCTGACGCGATCCCTGTGGGAGCGGGCAAGCCCGCGAACACGGCAGAGCCCGTGCCATCCACCGCAGTGCCTGTTGCGCGGGCATGCCCGCTCCCACAGGGGCGGCGATAGCTTCTAGATTTCCAGGTGATCGCCGCGCAACCAGTCGATAAACCGCGCAAACAACTCGGACTGCGAGTTGATCTCCAGCTTCAGGTACAGGTTCTTGCGGTGCATGCGCACCGTTTCAGGCGAGATACCCAGCTCTAGCGCAGTCGACTTCACCGAATGCCCGCGCAAGATCATGTGTGCCACCTCGCGCTCGCGGTCAGTGAGCACCTGGCAGCCAAAGCTATCAAATGCCGCCTGCAAGCCGCCGCGCTCAACCGATGCAGTGCCAGGCTCCAGGTTGTGTCGGGCATAGCGCCCCAGCAGTTCGCGCACCATCGGCTCCAGCGCCCGCAGCAGGTCGACCTGCCCGGCACTCAGGGGCGTACCGCTGCAACCTTGGAACAGGCTCAATGACAGCTTGCGACCCGCGCTGAGGTCGACGATGTAGTAGCTGTCTTCGCTGCAACCGGTGGCCAGGTAATAAGTCTTGTAGTAGTCGCTGTCGAAGAAGTTGTCGGGGGCGATTTCCTGCAGGTGGTAAAAGCCTTCGGCCAGGCCGCCTTGCACCGCCAGGCAGAACGGGTCGAGCAGGTAACCGGCGCTGAAGTAGCGTTCCAGCACAGCGGCGCGGTGCAGTTCGGGGATGCCTTGCTGGTACAACAGCTGCGGCGCCCGCCCCTGGCACTCCAGGCTGATCATCATCGATTCCACCTGTACCAGCTGGCCGATGGCAGCGGCCACATACTCCAGCGCCTCAGGCGTTTCGCTATTGGCCAGCGCGCGCTGCAACGCTGCATGCCATTGCTGCAGCGCGCCCATGGTGAGGGTAAGCGGGGTGTCGGGGGTGGCCTGGGTCATGCCCGGCAGTCTAGCCTGCCAGGCACGCCCCCGCACAGGCCTTTGCGCCAGGCTCATCGGCCCCGGTACAGGCCAAGCGCGGTGAGCTCGCGCGCGGTTTCGATGATGCACTGGCGCAGGGTCTCGACGATTTCATCCACCTGCGCATGGGTGATGATCAACGGCGGCGACATCACGTTCAGGTGCATGATCGGGCGTACCAGCAGCCCCTTGGCCTGGGCCTTGCTGTGGATACGTTCACCAATGTTAACCTCATCCGGGAACAGCGCCTTGCTGGCCTTGTCGGCCACGAACTCGACGCAGGCCATCAGCTTCATGCAACGCACATCGCCCACCAGCGGCAACTCGCGCAGGCTCTGCAGGCGTTGTTCCAGATAGCTGCCAACGTCCTTGACGTGATCCAGCAACTGCTCGCGCTCGATGATCTCGATGTTCTTCAGCGCCGCCGTGCAGCACACCGGGTGACCGCTGTAGGTGAAACCATGGGTGAAGCAACGGCCCTTGCCCGGCTCGGCGATAACCTGCCAGATGCGCTCGGAGAAAATGCACGCGCCCAGCGGCAGGTAGGCCGAGGTCAGGCCCTTGGCGGTGGTGATGAGGTCGGGGGTAACGCCAAACAGTTCCTCGCTGGCGAAGAAGGTGCCCAGGCGCCCGAACGAGGTCACCACCTCGTCGGCGACGAACAGGATGTCGTAGGTCTGGCACAGCTGCCACATGCGTTCGAAATAGCCTTTGGGTGGAATGATCACCCCGCCCGAGCCCATGATCGGCTCGGCGAAGAACGCTGCCACGTTGTCAGCGCCCAACGACAGGACCTTGTCCTCGAACTCGGCCACCAGGAAGTCGAGGAACTCGGCCTCGTCCATGTCGTCCGGCGCGCGGTACGGGTTGGGGTTGGAGACGTGGTGGATCAGGTCATGGTGATAATCGAACTCCGGCACCCGGTCGGCGGCCTTGTTGCCGATCGACATGGTCAGGGTGGTGGAGCCGTGGTAGGCGTTGTAGCGGGCAATGATGTGCTTCTTATGTGGCTTGCCGCGGCAGTTCTGGTAGTACTGGATCAGCCGGTAAGCGGTGTCGACAGCGGTCGAGCCGCCGGTGGTGAGGAACACATGGTTCAGGTCGCCAGGGGCCAGCTGCGCCAGTTTCTGGCACAGCTCGATGGCCACATCGTTGGCCATGTCGGAGAACGGGTTGGAATAGGCCAGTTGGCGAACCTGGTCGGCGATGGCCAAGGCCATTTCCTCACGGCCCAGGCCGATGTTGGTGCACCACATGCCGCCAACGGCATCGAGGAAGCGGTTGCCGTGGGTGTCGCGAATGTACGCGCCCTCGCCGGCGACGATGTTCAGTGCGCCTTGCTCGCGGTGCTCGTCGAACACATGGTAGCCGTGCATGTAGTGGGCCTTGTCGGCTTCCACCAGCGGGTCGTGGGCGATGGCGAATGCGTTGCTTGGGGTGGCCATGGGCAGCTCCTTGGCGGGAATCGTTGGGCAGTATTCAGAAACCGGTCTTGACCGTGCTCCAGACCCGGGTAATGGCGCGCATGTCCTTGGGGCTCTGGGTTTTCTGCGCGAACAGGCGTTCGCGGGTGGATGAATCTGGGTAGATCGCCGGGTCCTGGCGGATGTCGTCACGCACCAGCGCAGTGGCGGCGGCGTTGCTGTTGGCGTAGTGGATGTAGTCGGTGACCTTGGCCATGGTCTGCGGCTGCAGCAAAAACTCGATGAAGCGGTGGGCGTTGGCCGTGTGCGGCGCATCCTTGGGGATGTACAGGTTGTCGAACCAGATCAACGAGCCTTCCTGGGGGATGAAGAACGACAGCTTGATGTCCTTCTTCGCCTCCACCGCCCGGGCCTGGGCGGTGGCGTAGTCGCCGGACCAGGTCAGTGCCAGGCAGACATCGCCGTTGGGCAGGCTGGTGAGGTAGTTGACCGAGTCGAACTTGCGAATGTAGGGGCGGATGCTCAGCAGCAGTTGTTCGGCGGCCTTGAGGTCGGCCGCAGATGCGCTGCGCGGGTCCTTGCCCAGGTATTGCAGGGCGAGCGGGATGACCTCGGTGGGCGCGTCCATCAGGGTGACGCCACAGTCGGCGAAGCGCGAGACGATCTTGGGGTCGAACAGCATGGCCAGCGAGCCGATGGGGGCGTCGGGCATGCGTGCGGTGATCTTGTCGACGTTGTAGGTGACCCCCGAGCTGCCCCAGGTGTAGGGCGCCGAGTACTTCAGGCCAGGGTCATAGCCTTGCAGGTTGTTGACGACTTGCTGGTCGAGGTTGTGCCAGCTGGGCAGCTGCTGCTTGTCCAGCGCCTGGAACACGCCGGCACTGATCAGCGGGGGTACCAGGGAGGCGTTGAGCATGACCAGGTCGTAGCCGGAACGGCCGGTGAGCAGTTTGGTCTGCACCGTTTCGTAACCATCGAAGGTGTCGTAGATGACCTTGATGCCGGTGGCCTTCTCGAAGTCGGCCAAGGTGGTTTCGCCGATGTAGTCGGTCCAGTTGTACAACCGCAACGTGTTGCCGCTGTCTACCGCTGCCGCCTGGGCGAGGCTGGCGCCAGACACCAGCAGCAGACCACCCATCACCTTCAGTACCTTGCGCATGGCAACTCCATCGTGTGAATGCTCCGGTTCGAGCCGTTGGGTTCACTATCGGGGGATTTGCCGAGGGGGAACATACCCCGAATGTGTGGGTGGTCGTTTTTGGCATACGGCATTGCCAGGTTTGCGCAATGTCGTATGCCGATAACAGGTTGGGGCCGCGTTGCGGCCCCAAGGGTTGGTACAGGAGAAAGATCAGGTCAGCGGGTACAGCGCCTCATCGAACTGCGCCAACCGCGGGAACACCAGCGGCTGATCATCCGAGAGCTGCTCCAGCCGCTGTCGGTACTGCTGCAAGAAGCCCTGGCGCGCCTCATCGCTGATGTACGGCACATGCCAGGCCACGAACGGGGGCAACACCTCGAACCCCACGTAGGCCAGGGTACCCCGCAGAATCGGCCGCAACATGTCTTCCAGCGGCCCATGAATCGCCCCTTCGCCAAACATGTGCTCGCGCCCGCCGAGGGTCACGGTCACCAGCGCCTTCTTGCCCGCCAAACCGCCCTGGTCGTAGAAGCGCTTGCCGCCATAGCACACCCCTGACACCAGCACCCGGTCGATCCAGCCCTTGAGCATGGCCGGCGCCGAGAACCAGAAGATCGGGAAGTTAAGCACCAGCAGGTCAGCCCACAGCAGCTTGTCCAGCTCCTGCTGGATGTCCTCGGCAATGGCACCGCGCTTGACCCCCTGGCGTTGCTCCAGGGCATACACCAGATAGTCCGGGTTCTCACGATGGGTAAAGTCTTCGGCACTGGCCACCGGGTTCCAGCCCATGGCGTACAAGTCGCTGACTTGCACCTGGCGGCCCTGGGCACGGAAGGTTTCCACGGCCTGGTCGCGCAGTGCGGCGGTAAACGATTGTGGCTCGGGGTGAGCGTGGACGATCAGTACATTCACTTGTGTTCTCCTTGCACAAAACAGGATGTTTGGCCGCCGTCGCTTAGCCTTGCATCAACTCGCCGGCACAGCGTGCGATGCGCTGGCAGGCATCGACCAACGCCTCGTTGCCCAGCACCAGCCCCAGGCGAATATGCCCGGCGGCGCTGGGGCCAAAGGCTTCGCCGGCCAGTACCGACACGCCCTGGCTGTCCAGCAGGCGGTCGGCGAAGGCCTGGGCACTGAGGCCGGTTTCGCGGATATCAACCATCACGAACATGCCACCATCGGGCTTCAACGCCTTGAGGCCCGGGCAGCCAGCCAGTTGCTCGCACACCAGGTCTCGGCGCTGGCGATAGGCCTCGCGCATGGCGTCCAGTTCTGGTAGCTGCTGCTCCAGGGCCACCACCGCAGCGTCCTGAATGAAGTCAGGCAAACCGTACAGCATGCACAGGGCGAGGTTTTCCAAGTGCGTGGCGAGTTCCTCCGAACCGACCACCCAGCCCATCCGCCAGCCGGTCATGGCATGCGATTTCGACAGGCTGTTGAGGGTGGCGGTACGTTCAGCCATGCCCGGCAGGCTGGCTGGACTCACATGTTCACCCTCGTACAGCAGCTCGCTGTATACCTCGTCGGAAATCAGCCACAGGTCATGGGCAATGCACAATTCGGCGAGTGCTTCCCAGGTCGCACGGGGCAGGCTTGCACCCGAGGGGTTGTGCGGGCTGTTCAGGGCCAGCGCGCGGGTGCGCGGCGTGATGCGCTCGGCCACGTCTCGCGGGCAGACGCGAAAACCGTTCTCCGGCTTGACCGGCACCGGTATCACCTTGGCACCACAAGCACCGAACACGGCCTCGTACGTGACATACATGGGCTCGGCAACGATCACCTCGTCGCCCGGGTCCAGCACGCACTGGGCCACGCAGTACAGCGCGCACTGGGCACCCGCCAACACGGTCACTTGGTCTGCGCTGACCGCCTGGCCGCTACGCTGCCGGTGGCGGTTGGCGATGGCCTGGCGCAGGGCCAGCTTGCCGCGCACATCGGCGTAATGGGTGTGGCCCGCTCGCAGGCTGTCGATGGCCGCCTGGACAATCGGCGCAGGGGTGTCGAAGTCCGGGTCACCCACCGACAGCAACAGGATGTCCTTGCCCTCGGCCTGCAGCGCCAGGGCGCGGTAGTGAATGTCCCAGGCCGCAGCCCCGTCGCCGGCGATGCGTTGGGTGAGCGTGGCGTAGCGCATGGCAATCTCCCTTCAATGGCGGGTTCAGTCGACGAGGATCTTCGGGTTGGAACTGCCCCACACGGTGTACAGGTCGGCGAGCAACGCGCCGTTGATGTCTTCCATTTCGGCCTGGGTGATCTCGCCCCCGGCCTGCTTGCCGAACAGCACCACTTCGTTGCCCCCTTTCACATCCGGGAAGTCGGTGACATCGACCATCAGCGTGTTCATCGACACCTTGCCCACCACCGGTACGCGGTGGCCATTGATCAGCACATGGCCCTTGTTGGTAAACGCCCGACGGTAACCGTCGGAGTAACCAACGGTGATGTTGGCCAGCCGCGAATCACGGGCCAGGGTGTAGGTGCGGTCATAGCCGACGGTGTTGCCGGCCGGGTAGCTGTGCACGGCGGCCACACGCGACTTGAACTGCATGGCACGCTGGTACTCGGTGTGGCTCGGTACCGTGTCACCGAACAGCGCGCCACCGGTGCGCACCATGTCCAGGCGTGCCTCCGGCACCTCCAGCGTAGCGAACGAGTTGGCGGCGTGCAGGGTGAGCTTGCTGCGGTCGAGCTTGGCGTGCTTGATCAGCCAGTCAGTCTGCTCGTTGAACGCTGCCAGGCCCTTGCGCACATCGTCCTTGTCTTCCACCGCAAAGTGGGTCATCAGCGCGACCAGCTTGAGGTGTTTCTGGTCAGTGATCTGCAGCGCTTCGCCACGGCCGGACCAGGTGCTCATCTCCACCCCGTTGCGGCTCATGCCGCTGGAGTTGAGCGCCAGGTGGATGCGCAACGGCTTGCCATGGCGCTCGGCGATGGCGTCGAGCTGGCGGGCGAATTCGGCACTGCCCACCAGTTCTTCCATGTCGTACTGCAAGGCGTCCTCCACTTCGCTGAGGCTGGCCAGGCGTACCCGCACCAGTTGCCCGGTGAAGCCACTGGCGCGGACCACGCGGGCTTCCTCGTTGCTCGCCACCGCCACGCAGGGCACGCCCTGGGCAATGATCGACGGCATCACCAGGCCGACACCGTGGCCATAGGCATCGGCCTTGAGCACGGCACACAGCTTGGACTTGCCGGCCAGTTCGGCCTGCAAGGTGCGGATGTTGTGTTGCAGGGCGCTGGCGCTGATTTCGACCCAGGCGTTGCTGTTTTGCACGGTCAAGGCGGTGGTGCCGTTGTCCATCGACAGCGGCGGCGCGGCGTACAGCGGAGCCTGGCCAGTGATCAGCAGGGCCAGGGAAGCGGCCAGAAGGGTACGGCGAAATGGCATGGTGGTTTCTCTTGTTATGGGTGTTGTGCGCGGTTTAGCGCACACAGGTGTGTTTGAGTTCGATAAAGGTCACGCCAGGTGTGGCGAAGCCAATGGCCAGGTCGGCCTGCAGCGCGTCCAGGTCTCGCGGCTGGCGCACTGCGCAACCAAAGGCGCGGGCCAGGCCGATGAAGTCCGGGTTGCGCGGCAGTACGCCGACCGGCTCGATGTCCAGGCCGAGCATGTCGTCACGGATCTGACCGAGGGCGTCATTGTTCCACAGCAGCACGACCAGCGGGCGGTCCAGTTCTTCGACCGCAGTGGCCAGTTCCTGGGCGGTGTAAAGAAAACCGCCGTCACCCACCAGCACCAGGCCTGGGCGGTGATCGGTGGCGAGCATGCCGCCGATGCCGGCCGGCACGCCGTAGCCGAGGGTGCCGTAGCCGGTGGGGTGCAGCCAGCTGCGTGGCGCCCGGCTGGCGAAAGCGTAGTTGCCGGTGTAGGCCAGCTGGGTCATGTCGCTGCTGATGAACGCATCGTCGGGCAGCACGGCGGCAATGCGGTCCAGAATGGCCTGGTGCGTGGCCTGCAATGGCGCATGCCCGTTGCGAATGGCCTGGCGCAGGTTGGCCACGGCTTCGTGGGCCTGAGCCGGTTCGCGGGCGAGCTCCGGCAGGTGGTCGAGCAAACCGCACAGGGTTTGCCGGGCATCGCCGTGCAGGGCCATGGCACAGGGGTAGAAGTCGTTGAACTTACGCGGATCGATGTCCACGCGCAGCAGTTCACCCGTGATCGGCAGGCGCTCGCGCCAGAAATCGGTGTCGGCCATTTCGGTGCCCACGGCCAGCACCACATCGGCCTCGCTGATGAGTTGCCAACCGGGCTCCACGCACAGGCTAGAGCCGGCATTGAGAGGCGCATCCGGTGGCAGCAGGCCCTTGCCGGCCACGCTGGTGAACACCGGTGCCGCCAGGCGCGTGCTCAACTGCGCCAGAGGCTCGGCAGCGTGCAGCGCCCCCCCGCCGGCGATGATCATCGGCCGCTTGGCCGCCGCCAGCTTCAGGGCCGCCCGGTCGAGGGTTTCCCGGCACGGCTGGCCACGGCCGGGGCGGCGCACCACCTCATTGCTCCAGTCGCGGCTTACCGGCGCGGCCAGCACGTCCAGTGGCACCGAAATGTGCACCGGCCGCGGCCGTTCGCTGTCGAACACGGCCCAGGCGCGGGCGATCAGCTCGGGCAGGTCTTCGCCGCGCAGGGCCACAGCGGAAAACGCGGTGATCGGCGCAGTCATGGCGCGCTGGTCCTGGGTTTCGTGCAGGCAGCCCCAACCCTTGCCCAGGCTGGCGGTGTGGTTGACGCTGGAAATCACCAGCATCGGGATGGAGTCGGCATAGGCCTGGCCGATGGCGGTGGCGGCGTTGGTCACGCCGGGGCCGGTGATGACAAAGCACACCCCAGGCTTGCCACTGACCCGCGCGTAGCCGTCGGCCATGAAACCGGCGCCCTGCTCGTGGCGCGTCAGCACATGGCGGATGCCACTGCCCGGCAGGCCACGGTACAGCTCCAGGGTATGCACGCCGGGGATGCCGAACACGGTCTGCACGCCGTAATTGGCCAATAGCCGTACCAGCGCCTGACCGGCAGTCATGCTGTGGTTATTCATGTCGTTCTCCTTACGCCTGGCCGAGACGGATCAACGCGTCGACCGCAGTGGTGCCGCGGGCACCCACCATCAATGGGTTCACATCCAGTTCCAGCAGGTGCCCGGCGTTTTCGCAGGCGTAGTCGGCCACCGCGCGGATGGCTGCAACCAGGGCGTCGAGGTCCGCAGCCGGGCGACCACGGAAGCCTTGCAGTAGGCTGGCGCTGCGCAGATTCAGCAGTGCGGCACGGATGGCGCTGTCGGTGGTGGGCAACAACAGGCTGACACTGTCTTTGAGCAGCTCGACCAACACGCCTCCGGCACCCATCACCAGCGCCAGGGCGAAGTCGTGCTCACGCTTGATGCCAACGATCAGCTCGGCCAGCGGCGGCTCGGCCATGGGTTCGAGCAGTACCTGGTCGAATGCTACGTGCGGGGCGTAGGCGGCGATGCGCTGGCGCATCTGCACCAGTGCGGCTTCCAGCGCAGCAGCATCGCGCAGGTTCAGCGCCACCGCACCGGCTTCGGTCTTGTGTGGCAACTGCGCGCTGACGGCCTTCAGCACCAGCGGGTAACCCACGCGTGCGGCGTCTGCCACGGCACGCTCGGGCGTGCTCAGTACGCCCGCTGGCACCGGCAAGCCAAAGGCCCGCAGCGCTTGCTTGGATTGCCATTCATCCAGCAACTGGCTTTCGCCCGTGAGCGCCTGCGGGCATAACGGGACCTGTGCGGTCTCGCCCTGTTCCAGCAGCCGCTGGCGGTTGCGTTGGTAGCCGACGATGCGGCCCCAGGCCGCCAAGCCGTCCTCCACACCCTGCAAGGCAGCGATGCCATGTGAATGGAGGCGCTCACGTGCGCTGGCGGGTAGCAGCTCCGGGAAGGCCGAGGTAACGAAGCCAATCTTGCCGTGGCGTTCCAGCGCATCGCAGTACAGCCCCAGCAACAGGTCGCACTCCTTGCGTTCGCCGGTAAATGCTGCCGGGTAATCCAGCACCAGCATGGCCGCATCGGCTGCGCCGCTCATCGTGCTGTCGAGCATGCGTTGCAGGGCGGCTTCATCGCCCCAGATGGCCGTGGTGAAATCCAGCGGGTTGACCAGGTTGGCATAGGCTGGCAGCACGTCGGCCAGTGCAGTCACCTGTTCTTGTTGAAGGCTTGGCAGATTCAGCTGGTTGCGTTCGGCATAGTCGGCAATCAGGCCGGCATCGCCGCCTGAGCAGGCCAGCGCGATCAGTTCACCGCCTGCCGGCAGACGCCCGCAAGCGGCGGCCTTGAGGGTTTCGACAAAGCTGACCGGGCCACTGACACGGATCACCCCCAAGCGCTGGAACAGGCTGTCGTACAAGGCATCGGAGCCGGACAACGAGCTGGTGTGGCTGAGCGCCAGTTCAGCACCGATCTGCGACACGCCCGTTTTCAGGGCAATGATCGGCGTGCCCTTTTGCAGCGCTTTGTGAGCGGCACGCGCGAAGCCCGGCACGTTTTTCAGGCCTTCCAGATGCAGGCCGATCGCCGTTACCCGTGGGTCGTCAAGCAACACGTCCATCAACTCGGCCACACCCAGTTGCGCCTGGTTACCGACCGAGGCCATGTAGGCCACCGGCAGCGAGCGGTCGCTCATGGACAGGTTGTAGGCAAAGTTGCCGCTCTGGGTGAGAATCGCCACACCCTTTTCCACCTGTTTACCACCATGGGCCACCGGCCACAGGGCGGCCCCGTGCAGGTAGTCGAGCAGGCCGTAACAGTTGGGGCCGAGCAAAGCCATGTCGCCAGCAGCATCAAGCAGGCACTGCTGCAACTGGCGGCCCTCCTCGCCACATTCGGCAAAGCCCGAGGCATAGCAGATGGCGCCACCGGCCCCGCGTGCAGCCAACTCGGCCACACACTGCAAGGTCAGCTCGCGGTTGGTGGCGATGAACACCGCGTCCGGGGCATAGGGCAAGTCGGCCACACGCGCTACGCAAGGGATGCCCTCCAGGCTTTCGTGCTGCGGGTTGACCAGCCACAGCTCGCCGCCAAAGCCCCCTTCAGCGCAACGCTTGAGCGCCCGCGCCATGCTGCGCCCGCCCACGAAGGCCAGGTGCCGGGGCGCCAGCAGGCGCTTGAGGTTGTCACGAATCGATTGCGACATGTGCGTTCTCCAGGCCGGTCAGCGCAACAGCGGGCGCAGCAGTTCACGGGCGATGATGTGCCGCTGGATTTCCGAGGTGCCCTCCCAGATGCGCTCGATGCGCGCATTGCGCCAGATGCGCTCGACCGGCCCTTCATCCATCAGGCCCATGCCACCGAAGATCTGCACGGCTTCGTCGGCCACCTTGCCCAGCACTTCACTGGCGAACAATTTGGCCATGCCGGCCTCGCCATCGGTCATGCTGCCCTGGTCCATCTTCCAGGCAGTGTGCAGGGTGAGCATTTCCGCAGCGCGGATCTGCGTGGCCATGTCGGCCAGCTTGAACGACACACCTTGATAGCTGCCAATGGCCTGGCCGAACTGCTTGCGGTCGGCGGCCCATTGCAGCGACAGGTCGAGGGCCCGCTGGGCCTGGCCTACGCAGTTGGCGGCCACCATCACCCGGCCGGCGGTGAGCCAGGCGTTGGCCACTTCCCAGCCTTTGTCGACTTCACCCAGCACCTTGCTGGCCGGCACCCGGCAATCGTCGAAGAACAGCTCATACGTGTGATAGCCGCGGTTGCTCACGCACTTGGGGCCACGGCGGATGGTCATGCCCGGCGTACCACGGTCCACCAGGAAGGCCGTGACCGCGTTGCGCTTGCGCCCGTTGTGCTCGTAGGTGTCGGTGACGGCAAAGACAATGGCGAAGTCGGCATGGCCCGCGTGGCTGATGAAGTGCTTGCTGCCATTGATGACAAAGTCATCGCCCTGGCGCACGGCGCGGGTCTTGATGGCGTTGGCATCAGAGCCGGCCCCCGGCTCGGTGAGGGCGAAGCAATCGGTTTTCTCGCCCTGTACGCAGGGCAGCAGGTAGTCGTTGATCTGCTCATCTTTACAGGCCATGAGGATTTTCGAAGGCCGGGCAACGAACACATGCAGCGCCCAGGACACCTTGGACAGCTCGCGTTCGATCAGCGCTTGGGACAGGTAGTCCAGGCCACCGCCGCCGACTTCCTCGGGCATGTTGAAGGCGTAGAACCCGGCAGCGAGGGCTTTGCCACGGATCTGCGCGGCCAGTTCCGGGGGCACGGCATCGGCACGGTCCACCGCTTCCTCATGGGGCTGCAGCTCTTTAGCAACAAAGCTGCGTACCGCTTCCACCAACATTTCTTGTTCTTGGGTCAGTTGGAAATTCATCTGCGAAGGTCCTGGTCAGGGTCTGTATCGGGTTACTGGCCGGTGAAACGGGGGGCGCGACGTTCAACCGAGGCTTGCAGCGCCTCGGCGCCGTCCTGGCTACGGCCACACAGCAGGCCGGCATGGCGCTCGGCTTCCAGCTGTTCGGGCAGGGTGCGCCGGGCGCCGTCGCGGATCAGCCGCTTGGTTTGCGCGTAGGCAAAGGTCGGGCCGTTGGCCAGGCGCCCGGCCAGTTCGGCGGCTACGGCGGGTAGTTGTTCGTCAGGGCACACTTCGCTGACCAGCCCGGCTGCCAGGGCGCGTTCGGCGCCCCACAGTTCATCGAGGAACAACAGGCGCTTGGCCTGTTCGCTGCCGATCAGCCGAGGCAGGTGCCAGCTGGCGCCGGCATCGGGGCTGTAGCCCATGCTGGTGTAACCGGCCTTGAAGCGCGCCGAGGCGGCGGCTATGCGCAGGTCGCAGCACAGGCTGAGGTCCATGCCCCCGCCCACGGCGGTGCCGTTGATGGCAGCGAGGGTGGGCTTGTCGAGGCTGTGCAAGCGCAACATCAGGGCGTGGGCGGTTTCGGTCCAGCCATAGGTTTCCAGGGTGCCTGCGGCCTCGGCGGCGGCCCACTCGGCCAGGTCGGCACCGGCGCAGAAGCTGCGGCCGCTGCCGGTCAATACCACCACGCGTACGGCCGGGTCGCCGTTGTGGCTGTCGAGCAAGGCGTGCAGCTGCTTGAGGGTGGAGATATCCAGCGCGTTGCGCTGCTCGGGGCGGTTGAGGGTGATCCAGGCAACGCCGGCTTCGACCTTGCTCAACAGAGACGACGACGGGGTGGTCATGTGGGCCTCGGTATTGTTGTGTCTATTTGAGGGGCTGACGAGGGAGATACTAAACGAGTGTTCAGCAAGGCGGGATGGGCTGTTACAACTTCGCACAACTCAGTTTTTGTTGTGCATGCCGCGACATGTTTACCGACTGTGAAATCGAGCGCCGCCCGCGCGGCGCATCGCGAGCTACGCTCGCTCCTACGTTTGTTTCAGGCCAATTATTCCTGGGGGATTCGCGCGCGTACGCCTTGGCGCACGGCGCGATATCGCATCGTATAAACGAGGCGGTCGCGCGCGCCTGCCACAGGCGTTACTGGCCCGAAACAAACGTAGGAGCGAGCGTAGCTCGCGATGCGCCGCGCGGGCGGCGCTCGATCTCACGGGCAACAAACATGCTGCGACGAACACCAGCAACCAACGGACTACGGCATCAAATCCCCGGTGCACTTGCCTCCAAGGCCCCCTGCCGACGGCGATTGACAAAGAAGTACGCCGCATAGCACAGGGCAATGAAGCCAAAGCCCCAGTACAGCGACGGCCGCTGGGTTTCATCCAGCGCCAGGAACACAAACAGCGAACTGCACAAGGTGATGCACAGCAGCGGCACCAACGGGTACAGCGGCGCCCTGTACTTCAACCCTTGCAGTTGCCCACCTTCACGCAGGTAGGCTTTGCGGAAGCGGTATTGCGCCAGGGCAATGACGATCCAGGTCACGGTGCCGGACATGCCGCTCACCGCCATCAGCACCATGAACAGGGTGTCGGCGGCAATGAAGCTGGTCATCAACGAGATCAACGCAAAGCACAGGGTGATGCTCAGCGCCCGCAGCGGCACACCACGCTTGCTCAGCGGCGACAGGCTTTTCGGCGCCATGCCGCTCTTGGACATGGCCCACAGAATGCGCGTGGACGCATACAGCCCGGAGTTGCCCACTGACAGGATGGCGGTAAGGATGACGAAGTTCATCAGGTCGGCGGCGTAAGGGATGCCGACCATGTCGAACACCTGTACGAACGGGCTTTCCATCAAGCCGGCCTGCTCGTACGGCACGATGGCCGACAGCACGGCAATCGCTAGCACATAAAAGATCAGCACACGGAACACCACGTTGCGCACGGCCCGCGGGATGCTCTTTTCCGGGTGCTCGGTCTCACCGGCTGCCACCCCCATGATTTCACACCCCTGGAAGGCATAGACCACGGTCATCATCACGGCGAAGACTGCCGACAGGCCGTGTGGGAACAGCGACTCGCCCACCAGGTTGTCCAGCATCGGTGCCGGTGCCCCGCTGCTCAGCGGGATGGCGCCCAAAATCACCAACAAGCCAATGACAATGAAACCAAGGATGGTCGCCACCTTGATGCCCGAGAACCAGTACTCCGCCTCGCCAAAAGCGCGGGTGGCCAAGGCGTTGAGGCCGAACAGCACGACCACGAACAGCGCCGACCAGTACCAGATCGGCACCTCGGGAAACCAGCGGGTCATCAGCATGCCGGCGGCGGTGAACTCCAGGCCCACCGTAGTGGCCCAGCTCATCCAGTACACCCAGCCGATCATGAAGCCGGTGGCGGGGCCGATGAACTTGGTGGCGTGGGCCTGGAACGAGCCGGACACCGGCATCTGCACCGACAGCTCACCCAGGCAGACCATCACCAGATACATCAGCAAGCCTGCCACCAGGTAGGCCAGGATCGCGCCCACCGGGCCACCCTGGTTGATGGTCACGCCCGAGCCCATGAACAGGCCGGTGCCGATCACCCCGCCCAGCGACAACATGAAGATGTGGCGGCTTTTCAGTGCGCGGGTGAGCTGGATCTTCTCGTGGGTGTCAGTCATGGTGCACCTCGCCATTACGGCCGGTGCGCGGGGTGGTACGAAGGAAGGGCTGAGCACTAGGGCATGTCATTGTTCTTGTCTCCAGTAAGCCTCATGGACCGCGTACAGCACGGTTGCCATGGATTATTGGAAACAGATGTAAGGCGCCGTTGTACGAACGGATCGAAGATGTAAAAAGTCGTAAGTTTTTTGTACGTCAGCCCTGGATCAGCTGCTCCAGGGTGGCGCGGGCCTGACCGAGCTGGCTTGCCAATGGCTCGCCAAGCGCCTTCAACGCCTGTTCGTCGTGCTGCCGGGCCGCCTCTTCAAGGCAGCGCAATAGCACCGCCAGGCCAGAAAAGCCCAGGGAGTCGCAACTGCCGGCCAAACGATGGGCCAGGTGCAGCACTTCGGTATCGTCCTGGGCCAGCAGCGCCTCGGTCAGTGCCGTGGCGTGCTGCTCCAGTGACTGGCGCAGCACCTTCAGCAAGCCCTGCAGTTTCTGCTCACCCAGCAGCGAACGGTGGGTCTCCAGCAGCGACCAGTCCATGTCTGCGTCAGTGCCGCCTCCTTCGCTGGGCGCCACTTCGGCCAACGCCTTGCGCAGGGTCTCCAACCGCAACGGCTTGGCCAATACCCCCTGCATGCCGGCCGCCAGATAACCCGATACCTGCCCCGGTTGCACCCCGGCCGTCAGCGCCAGAATCCGGCTGGCGCGGTTCGGTCCGGGTGAGGCACGCAGCCTCTGGCACAGTTCCACCCCACTCATGCCCGGCAAGTGTACGTCCAGCAGGATCAGGTCGAAGCGAAGCTGCGCGCAAACCTGCAGGGCCTGCCCGGCGTCTTCGGCAAAGCTCACCCGATGGCCATCGCGCAGCAGCAACCCTCTCGCCACCTCGCGGTTCAGTGCCACGTCTTCGACCACCAGGATATCCAGGCTGGGCATGGGCGGCATGGCGGGTGACCGGCCCGGCACGGGTTGCCCGTGGGCCATTTCGAGCTCGAACCAGAAGCAACTGCCCTGCCCCGGCACGCTGTCCAGGCCGATGCTGCCGCCCAGTTTTTCCACCAGGTGCTTGCAGATCGCCAGGCCCAGGCCGGTGCCGCCATAGCGACGGGCCACGGCCTCGCTGGCCTGGACGAAGCGGTCGAAGATTTTCGCCTGCACGGCGGGCTCGATGCCGATGCCATTGTCACTGACCGACAGCCGCAAGCGCTGCGCGTGTTCGCTACTGGCAAGCACCCGCACCCCAAGCTGCACCTGGCCGTGCTCGGTGAACTTGATGGCATTGGCCAGCAGGTTGCTGAGCACCTGACGCAGGTACTGCTCGGCACCGTGCTGGTACTCGCCCAGCTGCTCATCGATATGCAGGTGCAACGTGTCGCCGTTGTCCTTGGCCATGGGCTCAAGCAGCGTCAACACTTCCTGGCACAGTTGGCGCAAGGAAAAATCCACCCGCTCGGCCCGGCTCTCGCCTTCTTCGAGCCGGGCGAAATACAGCACCTCGTTGAGAATCGCCAGCAGCCCCTCGCCGGCCTTGTACAAGGCCTCGACGCGCTGACGGTCAGGCAACTCCAACCGCCCGCCACGCAACAATTCGGCCATGCCCAGAATGCCGTTAAGCGGCGTACGCAGCTCATGGCTCATGGTCGCCAGAAAGCGCGACTTGGCCAGGTTGGCAGCCTCGGCCTCGTCCTTGGCCCGGGCCAGGCTGGCGGTACGCCGCTCGACCATGGCCTGCAGTTCGTCGCGCTTGTCCTGCAGTTCAAGCCGATCACGCTCGCGGCGCTCGATGTCGCTGAGGATGGCGCGGCGCATATCGTCCAAGGCATTGGCCACCGTGTCGATTTCATCCGGGCGCGATGAAGGGCGACGGCCCAGCCGCAACGGCTCCTGCCACTGGCCGGCGCCAATACGGCGAGCGAACTCGGCCATCACTTGCAGATGGCGGGTGACCAGTCGGTAGAAAAGCCCCGACAGCGCCACCGCCAACCCGCACAAAAACACGCCCATCCACAGCAGGCTGGTCAAGCCGGTGGCATACAGCCGCTGATGCACGGCCCCCAGGTCAATGGTCACTTCCAGCTCACCCAGGTGCCTGGCAGGCCCCGAAGGGGGCTGAAAGTCGAGCGGGAAGCGCTCGACGCGCAGCGGCCCTTTGGGCTCGGCCGCCCCTCGCTGCAGTTGGAAGTCGTCGCTGACCAGGCGCACCCGGGCCACATCGGAAAAGTCCACCAGGCCGCGCAGTTGGGTGTCCAGCTGCGCCTCGTCCAGGTCCCACAAGCTGCGCTCCAGGCTGGCCAGATAGCCGGCACGGATCAGCGCCATACGCGCGTCAATGTCGCGCATCTCGCGGCGGTACTCGAAGTACAGCTGCACCCCGCTGGCCAGCACGGTGAAGCACAAGCTGAACAACAGGATGAACAACAGCAGGCGGCGCAGCAGGCCGTCAGCGCGCAGCGGGATCATCGGGCATCCACCGGCAGGTTGATCATGTCCCTGTAGGTGACTTCACTCTGCTCCAGCCAGCGCGCGATCTCTCCGGCCTGGTTCATACGCTGCAACTGCGCGTCGATTTCGTCCATGTGCCGGTTCAGGGGTGATCGCCGCGACACCGCAACGCGCAGGTAGTCCACGCTCAGGGCGCTGGGCAATACGCGGATATCCTGCGCCCCGGGCAGGTGCTCGATGAACAGTTGGCCGGTGCGCCGCTCCTGGATCACATAATCGATGCGCCCACGGATCAGCTTGCCGAAGTTCTGCTGGCTGGAAGACACACGCTCGATGTTCTGGTGGCGGGCCACGAAGCGGTCGAATTCGGCGCCGTAGCTTTCACCGTACAGCAGCCCGCCACGGTAGCCCGCAAGGTCCTCCACGCGCTGGAACCGAACCGGCCGAAGGCGGTTGTAGAACACCGCCACCTCTTCGCGTACCACCGGCTCGGTGGAAAAACGCATGCGCTGGTCACGCTGGTCGCTGTTGTAGGCCAATACCACGTCCACTCGCCCGGCGGCGGCGTCCATCAGGCAGCGCTTCCAGTTGCCCAGCACTACCGTCTGCACGTCGTAGCCCATGCGGGTGAACAGCTCGCGCACTACGGTCGGCGCCAGGCCGCGCACCTGGTGGCCATCGCTCCAGGAGATCGGCGGGTACACCGGGTAGTCGCAATAGCGCACCGTCTCGGCCGCACCGGCCTGCGCGGCGAGCAGCACCAGCGCCACCCCCAAGGCGCGGGGGGTCATGCTGCCACGCTGGCAGTGAACAGGTAGCCGGTACCGTGGATGGTGATGATCAGTTGCGGCTCGGCCGGGTCATCGTGCAGCTTGCGCCGCAGGCGGCCGACCAGCACGTCGATGGAACGGTCGTTGGGCACCCACTCACGGTTGCGAATCTGGTCCATCAACTGATCACGGCTGAGGGTATGGCCGCTGTTGCGCAGAAACACGCTGAGCAACTGGAATTCACCGTGGGTGAGCAGGGTTTGCCCCCCGCGCGCGTCAATCAGGCGGCGGCGGTCGGTGTCCAGCGCCCAGTCGGCAAACTGCTTCAGCGACTGCGCACAGGCCGGCACGGGGTGCACTTCGCGAGCATGGCGCACGCGGCGGATCAGGTTTTTGGCGCGCGACACCAGCTCACGGGGGTTGAGCGGTTTGATCACGTAGTCATCGGCGCCGCATTCCAGGCCAACGATACGGTCGATGTCGTCGTTGCGCCCTGTGATGAGGATGATGCCCACCTCCGAGCGCACCCGCAGCTCGCGGGTCAGGGTGAGGCCGTCCTTGCCGGGCAGGCGGATATCCAGCAGCACCAGGTCGACATCCTGGCTGCCGAGCAAGGCTTCGGCTTTTTCTGCCGTATCAGCGCAGTGTACGTCGTAGCCTTCCTGGGAAAGATAGGCCTGCAGCAAGTCACGAATAAGCGGATCGTCATCGACGATCAATACCCGAGGCGTCATTGCGTGTCGTCTCTTTTTATTGGTGTTGTTCTACACACTCGCGCCAGCAGCGTACTCGTTACTGAACAGGCGATCAACAGCCCTCGGGCAGGCTGAAACGGCGCCGACCACCGGCTTGCAGGCCATCGACCCAGGCTTCGCAGATAGTCACGCCCTGCTCGGGCGTGAAGGTGCCGGGGTTGAGCCCCGACTCCAGCCACAGGCCGTCGAGCAAGGCGCTGAGGCTAATGGCGGCGAGGTCGGCATCGAAGCCCTGCCAGCCCTCATCCCCGGCGAGCGAGGCCAGCAGCTGGCTCAGCTCCTTGCGGTACTCGCCATAGGAATGGTCGTGCACCTGGTTGATTGCATCAGCTGTCTTGACCGCGCCCCAGAACGCCAGCCAGGCGTCAAGCAGTTGCGGGTCGAGCAACTCTGCGCAGAACGAAGCGCGGAAAAACGCCGACAACCGCTCGCGGGCATTGGGCGCGGCCTGGGCCATGGCTTCACGCAACAGGCCCATCACCCGCCCGGTAACCGCCAGGTAGGCCTCGGCCACCAGTTCGTCCTTGCCGGCGTAGTGGTGGCTGATCAGCCCTACCGAAACCCCCGCCTCGGCCGAGATCTTGCGGATCGAAGCCCCCTGGAAGCCATGGCGCTTGAGGCACACCAGGGTCGCTTCGACCAGGTTGGCTTTGCGCAATTCCGGCAGCATGCGGTGGTAGCGGGCTTCCTGGTTCATGGGCGGCTCTCGGTTCGGGGGCTGGACTGAACGACTGTACAACAAGCCGGCGTGCGTGATAAACCCTTGGCTCTCCTGCCCACAACAACAAAAGCGGCTGCCATGAACGACCTGATCACACGCGACCTGGACCAGGGCCTGCTGACCCTGGCCTTCAACCGCCCCGACAAGCTCAACGCACTGAACACGGCCATGTACCAGCGGCTGGGTGACCTGCTGTTGGCGGCCAGTGAAGACCCGGGTGTGGAGGCAATCATCATCACCGGTGGGCCGCAGTGCTTCACCGCGGGCAACGACCTGCGCGATTTTCTCGACAACCCGCCCGGTGATCTGGACAGCCCGGTATTTCGCCTGATGCGGGTGGTGATGGGCCTGGACAAGCCGCTGATCGCGGCAGTCAGTGGCGCGGCCATCGGCATTGGTGCCACCTTGCTGTTGCATTGCGACCAGGTGCTTGTCAGCCGTTCGACCAAGCTGCGCATGCCGTTCGCGCCACTGGGTGTGTGCCCGGAGTTTGGCTCCAGCCTGCTGCTGCCTCGCTTGCTTGGCCAGGCCCGTGCGGCCCGCTTGCTGCTGGGCAATGAACTGCTCAATGGCGAACAGATGGTGGCCTGGGGGCTGGCCAACGAGCTGCATGAGGATGGCGAACAGTGCCTGGCCGCCGCCCGGCGGCTTGCGCAGCAGCTGCAAGGCTACCCGCAGGCGGCGCTGCGTATCAGCAAGCGGCTGCTCAAGGACAGCCAGCGGGCCGAGCTGGAGGCGACGGTGGCGCGGGAGAGCCGGCTGTTTATCGACTGTTTGCGTACCGAGGAAGCACGGACCGTGTTAAGGGGCCTGATCAAGGATTGAATGGGCTGAGGCTAGTATCCGGTCATCTCCAGATACCCGCGCCCACCCGCACTCCCCGTCAACCGCACCGGCCCTTCCCAATACGGAAACCGCGTATCCATCCATGCCTGCGGTTCCACTGCATCCACGTGTATATCTACCCCATGCGCTGGTACCTGCACCCGCCAGCGCGTTGGCACCTGCTTGTCATTTTTCTGAGTCACCAAAGCAAGCGCCTGCATCTGGATCTGCTCCCCATGAAGCGCCTCCACCTCTCCTTGCGGGCCTACCCAAGTGCCGGCGCGATACGCTTCACCCTGCGCCTCGCGCACCTGGAACAGCATCAGCTTGGCGCCACTGTCCAGATGCAGGGAAAACCAGTCCCATCCCGTCTGCCCGGCAGCCAGCGGCTGGCTGCTCCATTCCCGGTCCAGCCAGGCCTGACCAGTGACAGCAATGCACAGGCCATCACGCTCCACCTCCCCGTGCACGCGGTAAAAAGGCTGGCTGTAATAATAGGAAGCCTGCCCCTTGCCAGATTTTTCGCTGTAACCCTGGTCGCCGTGCAGCACCAAGGGCCGCTCACTGCGTAAGCGCAAGTCGTAGCGGAACGCTTCACCACTGGCGCTCATCCGCAGGCTTTCGATGCCATCGTTGCCCTGCAATACCCAGTCATTAATCCACGCCCGAAACGGCTGGGCGTGCACGCCGGCCTGGCCGATACCACCGCGCGCCAGGCTTTCGCCAGACTGATGCCCACCCGGGCCGGTCAAAGCCGCATGCCCCATCCACAGGTTCGGGCTGTTCCAGTCAGCGGTTTCTGGGCCGGGGCGCAGTGCCGAGCGGAACAGCGTCCACTGCGCGCCCCAGTCGCGCCCCTGGGCGTCCTTGAGGTTGGCGGTGACATACCACCACTCGATGCGAAATCCGTCGTGAGGGCCGTGGTCATCGCCACCACCCGAATGGCGATACGCGACTACCTGCGAAGGCGCAACGCGGTGTATGGCACCGGCTACGCCGGTGTTCGCGGGTGAACCCGCTCCCACAGGGAACGCGGTATGCCATCAATTATGGATCCATTATAGATCCGATAATCGCCCATAACATCGTTATTCATAGATTTTTGTGTTGACCAAGGAAGGCAGGCCTGGCTCTAATGGATCCATTAAATAAAAACAAAACCCGGAGAGCCTCCCCCATGTACCCCAAAAACACCTGGTACGTAGCCTGCACCCCCGACGAAATCGCCACCAAACCCTTGGGCCGACAGATCTGCGGCGAGAAGATCGTGTTCTACCGCGCCCAGGAAAACCGCGTGGCCGCCGTGGAGGACTTCTGCCCGCACCGTGGTGCGCCGTTGTCGCTGGGTTACGTTGAAGACGGCAACCTGGTGTGTGGTTACCACGGCCTGGTGATGGGCTGCGATGGCAAGACCGTGTCGATGCCGGGCCAGCGGGTACGGGGCTTTCCCTGCAACAAAACCTTCGCCGCCGTCGAGCGCTATGGCTTCATCTGGGTCTGGCCCGGCGACCAGGCGCTGGCCGACCCGGCGCTGATCCCGCACCTGGAATGGGCCGTCAATGAAGAGTGGGCCTATGGCGGTGGGCTGTTCCATATCGGTTGCGACTACCGCCTGATGATTGACAACCTGATGGACCTCACCCACGAAACCTACGTGCACGCCTCCAGCATCGGCCAGAAAGAAATCGACGAGGCACCGCCCGTCACCACCGTCACCGGCGACGAAGTGGTCACCGCCCGGCACATGGAAAACATCATGGCCCCGCCCTTCTGGCGCATGGCCCTGCGTGGCAACGGGCTGGCAGACGATGTGCCGGTGGACCGCTGGCAGATCTGCCGCTTCACCCCGCCCAGCCATGTGCTGATCGAAGTGGGCGTGGCGCATGCCGGCAAAGGGGGCTACCACGCGCAGGCGCAGCACAAGGCGTCGAGCATCGTGGTGGACTTCATCACGCCAGAGAGCGACACCTCGATCTGGTACTTCTGGGGCATGGCGCGCAATTTTGCGGCGCAGGACCAGGCGCTGACCGACAACATCCGGGAAGGCCAGGGCAAGATCTTCAGCGAAGACCTGGAGATGCTGGAGCGCCAGCAACAGAACCTGTTGGCCTACCCGGAACGCAACCTGCTGAAGCTGAACATCGATGCCGGTGGCGTGCAGTCGCGCAAGATCCTGGAGCGGCTGATTGCCAAAGAGCGCATGCCGCAACCACAACTGATTGCCACCAGCGCTACCCCTGCCTGAGGAGAAGCCAAGATGATCGATGCCGTAGTGGTTTCCCGCAACGATGAAGCGCAGGGCATTTGCAGCTTCGAGCTGGCAGCAGCGGATGGCAGCCTGCTGCCCGCGTTCAGCGCGGGCTCACATATAGATGTGCACTTGCCCGATGGGCTGGTGCGCCAGTATTCCTTGTGCAACCACCCCGAAGAGCGCCACCGCTACCTGATCGGTGTGCTCAACGACCCGGCCTCGCGGGGTGGTTCACGCCGCCTGCACGAGCAGGTACAGGCCGGCGCACGCCTGCGCATCAGCGAACCCCGCAACCTGTTCCCGCTGGCGGAAGGGGCTCGGCGCAGTGTGCTGTTTGCCGGAGGTATCGGGATTACCCCTATCCTATGCATGGCCGAGCAGCTGGCGCAAAGCGGTGGGGATTTCGAACTGCACTACTGCGCCCGCTCGAGTGAGCGTGCCGCCTTTGTTGAACGCATTCGTAAAGCGCCTTTCGCCGACCGCCTGTTCGTGCATTTTGACGAGCAGCCGGAAACGGCACTGGACATCGCCCGGGTGCTGGATAACCCGCAGCCGGATGTACACCTGTATGTGTGTGGGCCAGGTGGTTTCATGCAGCATGTGCTGGACAGCGCCAGGGGCCTGGGCTGGCAGGAGGCTTGCCTGCATCGGGAATATTTTGCCGCAGCGCCGGTGGATGCCAGCAACGACGGCAGCTTCTCGGTACAGGTCGGCAGCACCGGCCGGGTGTTCGAGGTGCCTGCCGACCAGACGGTGGTGCAGGTACTGGAACAGCACGGCATCGAGGTTGCGGTGTCGTGCGAACAGGGCATTTGCGGCACCTGCCTGACGCGCGTGCTGCAAGGCACGCCAGACCATCGCGACATGTTCCTGACCGACGAAGAGCAGGCGCTGAACGACCAGTTCACGCCCTGCTGCTCGCGCTCGAAGACACCCCTGCTGGTGCTGGATATCTGAACCGGCCTACGACGAGGGCAGAATCACCTTCATGCCCTCTTCCACCATTGCCCCGCCGAAGGTTTCGGCGTAGCGCAAGGTGGCGTTGGCGTGCTCGCGCATGATGGCTTCGGCGCGGGCGCCCTGGCGATTGACCAAGGCATCGAACGCCGCATGGTGTTGCATGTGCGCGAAGTTGAAGCGCCGGTATTCGCGGGGCAGGTCGTGGCGGTCCACGGCCAGCGCTGTGACGGAGGCAAACGGCAGGTGATCGTTGCGCGCCAGGGCATCGGCGATGGCCGGGTTGTGGCTGGCTTCGATGATAACCTGGTGAAAGCGCATGTTGAGATCGTGGTAGGCCTGCAGGTCTTCCTCGGTGACGAAGCCCTTGTCGAACAACTGGTCGCCTTCGACCAGGCAACGTTGCAGCGCTTCGCGGGCCTGGGCTGACAGGCCACGTTCCGCAGCCTGGCGGGCAGCCAGGCCTTCCAGTACGCCGCGTACCTCGACGGCGCCGGCGATGTCATCGGCACTGACCGAACGCACCTGAAAACCCCGACCGCCAAAACGCACCAGCAGACCTTCCTGCTCAAGGGTGCGAAACGCCATGCGCACCGGCATGCGTGACACGCCGAACAGTTCGGCGGTGGGGACTTCCATCAAGCGCTCGCCAGCTGCAAGCTCGCCCGAGGCGATCATCTTGCGCAACGCGACCAGCACCATTTGACCAGGCTTGCTCATCTGGGCTACTTCCAGGGACATGAGCGGGCATCTTAGCGTATGGCGGGGAGGTGCTGTTGGTTTGTTCGGGCAATACGAGAGACGGTGCGGCGTGTCATTGGGGCTGCTGCGCAGCCCCAATGCCTTAAAGGCGGCGCGGTAAAAGCTTTATAGCGACAGCGGATAGCTGACAATCAGGCGGGTCTGATCGAAATCACTGTTGAAGCTACGCCGGTTGGTCGCGTTGTTCAGCCGGATGTTAAGGTTTTTCAACGCCCCGCTCTGGAAGGTGTAGTTCACTTCGGTATCGCGCTCCCACTCCTTGCCATTGCGGCCGGCCGCCGTGGTCGCGTTCTCACCATGCCCGTAACGCACCATGGCCAACAGCCCTGGCACCCCCAATGCGGCAAAGTTGTAGTCATAACGCACTTGCCACGAGCGCTCGTCGGCGTTGCTGAAGTTGCCGTTGAACATGTCGTTGCCCAAGGTACGGCCACTGCTGCCATACACCGACATCCACTGGCTGTCGCCACTGACCTTCTGCAACCCCAGGTACAGCGTGTGGCCACTGTGCGAGGCCGACAGCAAGGCGTAACCCGTACGGCTCTGGATGTCGCCGATGCGCGCCTGGCCGTCATCCCGGTCGATGAAATAGCCAAGATTGGCCCCCAACGTCCACTCCCCCACCCGTTGGTTGTGCAGCAGGTTGAAGTAGCTTTGCTGGAAGATGTCCTCCAGCTGCGAATGCCAGGCACCGATCAGTGTGCGCTGCTGGTTGAAGCGGTACTCGGCACCGGCGTAGTTGAAGCCGTCCGAGGTGACCCCGGGCGCGGCCCAGGCAGAAAGGTCTTGCATGTCGGACGAGTTGCGCAGGCTTACTTCACGGTACTGGCCGACCTGCAGACTCAAGCCTTCGATCTCTCGCGAATCAAGCATCGCCCCACGGAATGTCTGCGGCAGCAGGCGGCCATCGTCGTAGCGCAGCAGAGGGATGTCGGGCAGCAGCTCACCAACCTTCAGTTCGGTCGCGGAAATACGCAGCTTCGCCGCCAACCCTGCCCGGCCATAATCGTCGGTTGCACGCCCGTCATCGTGCACCGGCAGCAATTCGGAACCGCTGGTGCCACCGCCGCTGTCCAGCTTCACACCGAACATGGCGATACCGTCCAGGCCAACACCGATCACCCCCGGGGTGTAGCCAGAGCTGAACTTGAAGATGAAGCCCTGGGCCCATTCTTCGACCTTGCTCTTGGCCGCCCCCGGGTCGCGGAAATCGCGGTTGAAGTAATAGTTGCGCAGGGTCAGCCCGGCCTTGGCATCGTCAAGGAAGCCTCCCTCCTCGCCCCAGGCCGGCAAACCCAGGCCAAGCGCCAGCGATACCGCCAGGACCGAACGGGCCAGCGTGCAAGTTGTGTGCATCATTATTATTGTTCTCCGCTTTACTTGGGCGCAGCCGCCAGCCCCAGACCAACAGACACCTGGGGCGATAAGCTGCATTCAGGTGCCCGGCCAGGCCGGGCGGCACTTAGTGGCTCAATGCATCGGTAGGTAGAGCAGGTGCCGGCTTGGCCACCGGTCGCAGCAACAGCAAGCACCCTGCCGCCAGCACGAACACGCTGGCGAACACCCCGTACAGGTGCAGCGGTTGCCAGCCACCATCGAGCAACACACCGGCCACGGTGGGCGACAGGATCGCCCCCATGCGCCCGATGCCGATGCCCCAACCCACGCCTGTCGCACGTACCGAAGCGTCATAGACCACCGGCGACAACGCATACAGCCCGGCCACGCAGCCATTGGAAAACAGCCCGATCAGCAGCCCCAACGCCAGCGCCGCACTGACCGATGCGCCATTGGCCACGAACAACACCAGCAGCGCTGCGGTGATAAGCATGAACAACGCCAGCACCCGTGTGAGCGGCCAACGCGAAGCCAGGCCGCCGATCAGCGCCGCACCGAGGATGCCGCCGACGCTCAGCAGCACCCCGCCGGTAATGCCCTGCTGTGCCGACAGGCCAGCGGCAACCAGCAGTTTCGGCGTCCAGCTCATGACGAAGTAGAAGCCGAACATGACCAGGAAAAACAGCAGCCAGATCACCAGCGTGGTGCGGCGCATGGCAGGCGCCAGCAGTTGCCGGAAGCCGCTGGCGGCGCCCTGTTCCCTTGCAGTGGGTGTTGGCAGTTGTGCCAGCGCCGGCTGGCCGAGGCGAACGGCCAGGCGATTGACCCGTGCCAGCGCATTGGCCGGGCGACGTGCCAGCAGAAAGTCCAGCGACTCCGGCAACCACAGCAGCACCAGCGGGATCACCAGCACGGTGACAATGCCGCCAAACAGGAACACCGAGCGCCAGCCCCATTGCCCCAGCAGCCACACCGCCAGCAAGCCGCCCAACGTCGCGCCCAGGGCGTAGCCGGTGGACTGCAGGCTCACCGCCAGCCCGCGCCAGCGTTTGCTGGCGTACTCACTGGCAATCACGTTGCTGCTGGCCAGGATGCCGCCGATGCCCAGCCCGGTCAGGCCACGCAGCAACGCCAGTTGCAACGGGGTTTGGCTCATCGCCGAAAGCAGCATGCCGACACCAGACAGCGCCAAACACAGCAGGATCAGCGGGCGGCGACCAAAGCGGTCGGCCCACGGCGCAATGAACAACGAGCCGGCCGCCATGCCGAACAGGCCGGCGCTGAGCAGCAGCCCTACCTGTGCCCCGTTCAGGCCCCACTCGGCAGACACCGAGGCAGCCGTGAAGGCCATCACCAGTACGTCGAAGCCATCGATCATGTTGAGGATGATGCAAATACCAATGGCCAGGCACTGGAAGCGGCCCATCGGGTCGTTGTCCAGGCGTTGCTTGAGATCGGCATTCATAAGGTCACCTGCCGGTTCACAGGTGGGAGAACAGATACGCACACGCAGGCAAAGCGCAAGGAACCCTGACGGTTCCGTAGCCCTGGAAAACCACTCATGACTGGACCCTTTTTGTAATTGTTGTCGCATACGGCTGGAGGGCTCCGGCCGTTGTCAGGCGCTAATCAACCAGATAGTGGATCCACAAACAATCACTTCGAAGGTGGAGGCTCGGGGTGAAACGCGGTTAACAAAGAAATAAAACGACTAAAATAAAATTTTATTACGTATTTTCAACAGCTTATACATTTATCCTATAAATGATTTCTTGTTCGTTTATCGCACAAATTTTATCTATGGATCCACAAATACACCAGAATCGCCCCCAATCCCCTTCACCCAGGGTTAGCCATGAACAAATCTTCATGATGTGCGCCAGCGCCCTGATCACGGGGCACACAGCCCCTACGCGATTTCTGATGGGCTCCACTCACCTTGAGGCTGCGGGGCGTGTTGCGTAGCATCCCCCGCCCGTTCGCGCGCCCGCACGGCCAACGCGATACCCGTAGAAAGAAGAGCCCTGATGCCACAGCCCATCCCCCTCAAGGACCACGAAAAGGAAAAGCACCTGGTCAACCGCCGGCTTCTGGCCTGCGCCGCCCTGGTGTTCAGCCTGTGTGCCGTTCTGGTGGGACGGCTGTACGTATTGCAGGTGCTGCAGCACGACCAGCAGACAGCCGTGTCGGAAAACAACCGCGTGCACGTACTGCCCATCGCCCCCGAACGCGGGCTGATTTACGACCGCAACGGCGTGGTATTGGCAGACAACAAACCCAGCTTCGACCTGACCATGACCCGCGAGCGGGCCGGTGGCGACTCGGCCAAGGTGCTCGATGCCCTGACCCAGGTACTGGGCCTGACCGACGACGACCGCAAGCAGTTCGACAAGGACCTGCGCCGGGGCCGCAAACCGTTCGAGCCCGTCACCTTGATGGTGGGCCTGAGCGAAGAGCAGATCGCCCTGGTGGCCGTGAACCAGTTCCGCCTGCCAGGCCTGGAGGTTGAGCCGCAGTTCATCCGCGAGTACCCGCTGGCCGAACATTTCGCCCATTCGGTAGGCTATGTGGGGCGTATCAACGAGAAAGAGGCCAAGGTCCTCAACAGTACCGAGTACCGAGGCACCCAATCGATCGGCAAGACCGGCATCGAACACTTCTACGAAAGCCAGCTGCACGGCCACGTGGGCTACGAAGAGGTCGAGACCAACGCCCAGGGCCGGGTGATGCGCGTGCTCAACCACAAGGACCCGACCCCGGGCCAGGACATCGTCCTGACCCTGGACGCCCACCTGCAGATAGCCGCAGAAAAAGCGCTGGGCGACCGCCGCGGCTCGGTGGTGGTGCTGGACCCGGCCAATGGCGATGTACTGGCAATGGTCAGCAACCCCAGCTTCGACCCCAACCTGTTCGTCAAAGGCATCAGCTTCAAGCAGTACGCCGAACTGCGCGATTCCATCGACCGCCCGCTGTTCAACCGCGTGCTGCGCGGCCTGTATGCCCCAGGCTCGACGGTGAAGCCGGAGGTAGCCATCGCAGGCCTCGACAGCGGCGTGATCACCCCGGGTAGCCGTGTATTCGACCCGGGCTACTACGAGCTGCCCAACTACGACCACAAGTACCGCAACTGGAACCGCAGCGGCGACGGCTGGGTGGACATGTACACCGCCATCATGCGCTCCAACGACACTTACTTCTACGACCTGGCGCACAAGCTGGGCATCGACCGCCTGCACGACTACATGGCCGAATTCGGGCTGGGCCAGAAGGTGTCACTGGACATGTTCGAGGAAGCCTCCGGGCTGATGCCGTCGGCCGAGTGGAAGCGCGCCACGCGCCGCCAGGCATGGTTCCCGGGCGAAACGCTGATCCTGGGCATTGGCCAGGGCTACATGCAGGTCACCCCGCTGCAACTGGCCCAGGCCACCAGCCTGCTGGCGAGCAAAGGGGTGTGGCACCGCCCCCACCTGGCGATGACCGTGGGCGGCGATGCGCCAGTCGACCCTAACCCGATGCCCAACATCGTGCTGCACGACAAACATGCCTGGGACCAGGTCAGCCAGGGCATGCAGATGGTCATGCACGACCCGCGTGGCATCGCCCGTGCGGCGGCAGCGGGGGCACAGTACCGGATTGCCGGCAAGAGTGGTACCGCGCAGGTGGTGGCGATCAAGCAAGGTGAGCGCTACAACCGCAACAAGACCCTGGAGCGGCACCGTGACAACGCCTTGTTTGTCGGCTTTGCACCGGCCGACCACCCGAGTGTGGTGGTGGCGGTGATGATCGAGAACGGTGAGGCTGGGGGCCGGGTGGCAGGGCCGGTGGTGCGGGAGGTGATGGATGCTTATCTGCTGGATGAGCAGGGGCATCTGAAACCTGAGTTTGCGGGAGGAGTGACGGCTCACAGCGCGCCACACATTTAAGCATTTTGGTGTGCCTCGCCAGGGCGAAAATCAGGCATGGGCTTACCGGCCTCTTCGCGGGCAAGCCCGCGAAGAGGCCAGCGATACAAACGCTCAACCCCAGGACAGACGCTCTTGTCATTGTGAGTGAATCATTCGCCCAGGTAGGCCTTCTTCACCTGGTCGTCATGCAGCAAGGTCTTGGCGCAGCCTTCCAGGCTGATGCGCCCACCATCAATCACGTAAGCGCGCTGGCAGGTCTGCAATGCCAGCCGGGCGTTCTGCTCCACCAGCAGCAACGTCACCCCACCCTTGACCACCTCGACGATGGTTTCGAAAATCTTCTGCACGATGATCGGCGCCAACCCCATGGACGGCTCGTCCAGCAACAGCAGCTTGGGCCGCCCCATCAATGCCCGGGAAATCGCCAACATCTGCTGCTCGCCACCCGACATGGTGCCGGCCAGCTGGAAGGCGCGTTCCTTCAGGCGCGGGAAGATGCCGTACATGCGCTCGATGTCGGCAGCGATGGCGTCCTTGCCGTCGCGCCGGCTGAAGGCGCCCATTTCGAGGTTTTCGTGCACCGTCAGCTTGGGAAAGATCCCTCGCCCCTCCGGCACCAGCGCCAGCCCTTCGCGGATCAGGTCGTGGCCCTTGATCGCCGCGTGCGCCTTGCCATCGAAGGTGATGCTGCCGGCACTCGGTTTCAGTAGCCCGGCCAGGGTTTTCAAGGTGGTGGTCTTGCCCGCGCCGTTGGCGCCGATCAGCGCCACCATCTCACCCTCGCCCACCCTCAGGTCGATGCCCTTGATGGCCTGGATGGCGCCATAACTGACCTTCAGGTCGCTCACCTGCAGAATGTTCTTCATGCCACTGCCTCTGCACCCAGATAAGCCTCGATCACACGTGGATCCTTGCGCACGTCGGCCGGCAAGCCGTCGGCGATCTTGCGACCGAATTCAAGTACGGTGATGTGGTCGCACAGGCCCATCACCAGTTTCACGTCGTGCTCGATCAACAACACGGTTTTGCCATCCGCCTGCATCTTGCACATCAGTTGGCGCAGGCCTTCGGTTTCCGAGGCGTTCATGCCTGCAGCCGGCTCGTCGAGCGCAATCAGCTTGGGTTCGGTGGCCAGTGCCCGGGCGATTTCCAGGCGACGCTGGTCGCCGTAGGACAGGCTCTTGGCCAACTCGCCGGCCAGGTGGCCGATGCCCACGTAATTCAGCCAGTAACGGGCGGCCTGGCGGATTTCGCGCTCTTCACGCACGCAGGCCGGGGTACGCAGGATGGCGCCGAACACACCGCTGCGGGTGCGCACATGGCGGCCAATCATCACGTTTTCCAGGGCGGTCATGTTGTGGAACAGGCGAATGTTCTGGAAGGTGCGGGAAATACCCGCCTCCACCACCTTGTGCGGCTTGCTGATGCGCAGCGGCTTGCCGTCGAACATCACACGACCCTGTTCGGCCCGGTACAGGCCGGTAAGCACGTTGAACAGGGTGGTCTTGCCAGCACCGTTAGGGCCCAAAAGCCCGCGAATCTCGCCACGGCGAATATTCAGGTCGATGCCGTGCAGGGCCTGCAGGCCACCGAAGAATTTACTGACCTGATGCAGTTCGAGAAGGATATCGCTCATGCCTTGTCAGCCTCTTTGATCGGGAGTTCGAAGGGTGCCTGTTGAGGTACTGCAACGACCGGCGGGGGCTCTGTTTGCGCTTCACCCTCGTGCAGCTCGGCACGGCGGCGGTCGGATGGCCACAGCCCTTCGGGCCGGAAACGCATGACCAGGATCAGCGCCAGGCCGAACACCAGCATGCGCAGGGTCGAGGCATCCAGCACGTTGCGCAGGATGTCGCGGCTGATGAAGGTAACGTTGTCCATCACCCATGGCTGGATCCAGTTGACCAGGTCGCGGAACAGCTCGGGCATCACTGACAGGATCAGCGCTCCCAGCACCACGCCACGGATCGAGCCCATGCCGCCGAGCACTACCATGGCCAGCACCATGATCGACTCCATCAGGGTGAACGATTCGGGGCTGACAAAGCCCTGGTAGCTGGAGAACAGCACGCCAGACACCCCGCCAAAGGTCGCGCCCATGGCGAACGCCAGCAACTTGAGGTTGCGCTTGTTCAGGCCCATGGCCTCGGCGGCCACTTCGTCTTCACGCAGGGCCATCCAGGCACGGCCGATGCGCGACACCTCCAGGCGCTTGGACAGCACGATGCAGAGGATGACGATGAACAGGAAGAACAGGTAGTAGCTGATCACCGGCGAAACCTGCAGGCCGAGCAAGCTCCAGCTTTGCTGCAACGACAGCACTGGTGCCGCACCTACATCCGGCGCATGGGCCCATGGCCCGAAATCGACATGCAGCGGGGCAATGTTGCTGATGCCCTGGGGGCCGTTGGTGAGGTTCACCGGCTGGTCCAGGTTGTTCATGAAAATGCGGATGATCTCGCCGAAACCCAGGGTGACGATAGCCAGGTAATCGCCGCGCAACTTGAGCACCGGCGCCCCGATCAGCACACCGCAAATGGCTGCGGCCACGGCTGCCAGCGGGATGATCACCCACACCGGCCAGTCCAGCACAGCCTCGATCAGGCCGGCCATTTGCAAGTGCGGCGAGGCCAGCAGTGCGTACAGGTAGGCACCAATGGCGTAGAAGCCGATGTAGCCCATGTCGAGCAGCCCGGCGTAACCGATGACGATGTTCAGGCCCAACGCCAGCAGCACGTAGAGCATGGCAAAGCCAAGGATGCGCACCCAGGTGGGGCCGAGCATGGGGATGGCCTCGATCAGGAACGGCAAGGCAATGAAGCCGAGGATCAACAGCAGGTACTGGGTCTTGAGGTTTTTCATGACCGCCTCCTCACGCCCGGTCGGCCTGGCGTTCGCCAAGCAGGCCGTTTGGCCGGAACAGCAACACCAGAATCAGTACCGCGAAGGCGAAGATGTCTTGGTAGTTGGCGCCCAGGAAACCGCCGGTGATCTGGCCGGTGTAGCCCGCTGCCAGCGACTCGATCAGCCCCAGCAACAGGCCGCCGGCCATGGCGCCGAACAGGTTGCCGATACCGCCCAGCACCGCCGCCGAGAACGCCTTCAGGCCCAGCAGCAAGCCCATGTAGGCATCGGCCTGGCCATAGTTGATCGCACGCATTACCCCGGCGATGGCACCCAGGCTGGCGCCGATCAGGAAGGTGGCGCTGATCACGCGGTTGATGTTGATGCCCATCAACCCGGCCACTTCCTGGTTTTGCGCGGTGGCGCGCATGGCCTTGCCCAGGCGGGTTTTGTCCACCAGCAGCCACAGGCCAAGCATGATCACCACGGCTATCAGCATGATCGACAGCTGCACGTTGGTGATGGTGGCGCCGAACACGTCGACCGGCTGCGTCTCGACCACTTCAGGGAAGGTCTTGTAGCCGCGCCCCCAGATCATCATCGCCAGATTCTGCAGGGCGATGGAGATGCCAATGGCGAGAATCAGCGGGGTTAACCGCGGGGCTTTGCGCAAGGGCCGATAAGCGTACTTTTCCATTCCCTGGGCCAGCAGCATGCACACCACCGCGGCGGCCATGATCGCCAGAAGCAAGGTAATGAGCCCGGGGGCAAAGCCTGCGCCAGCGAGCATTGTCAGTACCGAAATGGTCACCATGGCGCCAACCATCACCACCTCGCCGTGGGCGAAGTTGATCAGGCCGATGATGCCGTAGACCATGGTGTAGCCCAGGGCTACCAGGGCATAGATGCTGCCCAGCACTAGGCCGTTGAGGACCTGTTGCAACAAGATATCGAAATTACCGTCCACGCGCTGAATCCTCGAAACTGCGTTGTCGTCGGCGCGCGGCGGCTCAGCGCCACACGCCAACAGGCCTGGCAGGTGGGAAAAGTCTTCTTGTTATGTCGCAGGCCGGCGCCTGCTTGTTATGAGGTGCTGCTTAGTCGCGCTCGACCGACAGGGTTTTCCAGCCGCCGTCAGCGAACTGGAACACGGTGGCCGCCGGATTCTTCAGGTTGCCCTGGTCGTCGAAGGCGATGGTGCCGGTGACGCCTTCGTAGCTCTGGCTCTTGAGCACAGGCAGGTACACTTTGGGGTCGTCGGAACCGGCCTTGACCATGGCGTTGATTGCCGCCCAGGTGGCGTCATAGGCGGCGGGCGACGACTGCACCACGCCCACGCCGAACTTGTCCTTGAGCTTCTGCTCGAAAGCCGCGCCCCTGGGCATGTCTTGCAACGGCGTGCCGTAGTTCCAGGCGTAGGTGCCTTCGGCGGCGCTGCCGGCCATCTGCCTGAACGAATCGTTGGGCAGGTTGCCGATGTTCATGAAGCGCGCCTTCAGGCCCAGGTTCTTCATCTGCTTGGCCATCGGGGCGGCCTGGTAGTCGAGGGCGGCAAAGAACACTGCATCGGCCTTTTGCGCCTTGGCCGTGGTGAGGATGGCATTGAAGTCGGTCGACTTGTCATTGGTGTACTCGCGCACCACCACGTTGCCACCCGCCGCCTTGACCGCCTTGGTCACCTCATCGGCCAGGCCTTGGCCATACGCAGTGCGGTCATCGAAGATGGCAATGCGCTGGGCCTTGAGCTGGCTGACCAGGTAATTGCCGGCATAACGGCCGAGGGTGGCGTCGTCATTGACGGTGCGAAACACCGAGGGGATACCCTGGCGGGTCAAGGTGGGGTTGGTGGCCGAAGGCGAGATTTGCGGAATGCCGGCGGCGGCGTAGATTTTCGAAGCGGGAATACTGGTGCCAGAGTTGTAGTGACCAATCACCACCGCCACTTTCGAGTCCACCAGCCGCTGCGCCACCGCAGTGCCTGTGCGCGGGTCGGCGACATCGTCTTCGGAAACCAGCTTGAACCGGGCCACCTTGTCACCGATTTTCAGCTGCTGCTGGTTGGCCTCTTCCACCGCGATCTGGATGCCATGCTCGACGTCCTGTCCCTGGTGCGCCGAAGGCCCGGTCAGGGGGCCGGCGAAGCCGATCCTGACGATTTCACTGTCTGCTGCGTGTGCCGTCCCCATGGCCATCAGCAATGTTACCGCGGTCGCGAGGGCTGTACGCCCTCCTTTGTTGTTATTCATGCTCAGCTCCCAGTAGTGGTTGGACGAACCTCGACATCGCTTACCGCATGCGAATTGGCCGGAACGCCATCGCACTTGTAAGATAACAGTCAGCAGGCAACTGTCAATGGGTGTATGCTACGGGAGAAGGTAAAATAATCTTTCCGGCGACAAGCGATGCACGCAATCAAAAAGCAGGGCGTGAGCCTGACTAGTAAGATGTTTGATAACATATGCCGACAACATCACCGCTGGTTGGCTACGGATCCCGCCGCAAGGGGCATCAGGGCTGCGCGCAACCTGCCGGAGAATCAACCGTGATGAGCCAATCAGTTTCAGGAGCAACCCTTCTATGAATGCGTCGTTAGGCACGCGCCGCGCCAACCTGGCGGAAACCGTGATCCAGGAGCTTTCCAGCCGGATCGACAACGGCACCTACGGCCCGGGCGACAAACTGCCGTCCGAACAGGAGCTGTGCAAAGAGTTCAACGTCAGCCGCCCGGTCATCCGCGAGGCGGTGGCCTCGCTGCGCCTTGGCGGGCGCCTGATCGCTCGCCAGGGTGTGGGCGTATTCGTGGTCGAGCAGGATGTAAAGCGCATCGGCTTCGCCATCGACAGCGTTGTCGATGATGTACGCGCTGCAGCGCAGATCCTTGAACTGCGTCTGGGCATCGAGACCGAATCGGTCGCCCGCGCCGCCGAGCGCCGCAGCCCTGCGAGCATGGCGGCGATCACCGAGGCGTTCGACCGCTTCAACTCGCTGGACGGCGCCACGCAAGAGGAAGAAGCCAAGGCCGACTTCGAGTTCCACCTGGCGATTGCCCGCGCCACTAGCAACCCGCACTTCACCCAACTGCTGGAGGCGCTGGGGCCGGACATCATCCTCGACCTGAACCTCAAGCATGGGCAGGTCACCGGCAAGAACCGCCAGGCGCATATCAAGAAAATCGCCCGTGAACACGGGGCAATCCTGTCGGCAATCAGCATGGGCGACGTAGCCAGTGCGCGCACGGCGCTGCGCAAACACCTGGAAGAGAGCCTGTCGCGGTATCAGCGCTTGCTCGACAGCAAGGCCTGATCGCTGCCCTGCGCTGGCCTCTTCGCGGGTGAACCCGCGAAGCAGGCGACGCAGTTCATGAACAACGCATCAGGCGCGCAGCTGGTACCAGGTGGTCTTGAGCTGCGAATATTTGTCGAACGAATGCAGCGACAAGTCGCGGCCAAACCCCGACTGCTTGCCCCCGCCGAACGGCACCGTCACATCCAGCGCATCTACCGTGTTCACCGACACCGTGCCGGCCTTCAACGCCCGCGCCACCCGGTGCACCTGATTGAAATCATCGCTCCACACCGAGGCAGCCAGGCCATACAGGCTGTCGTTGGCCAGGCGCACCGCCTCTTCTTCCGTGTCGAAGGCGCTGACCGCCAGCACCGGCCCGAACACTTCCTCCCGCGCCAGGCGCATGCGCCCCTCGACACCGGCAAAAATGGTCGGCTCGATGTAGTTGTCCGAGCCTTCGACAGTCAAACGCCGACCGCCACACACCAACCTGGCGCCCTCTTGCCCGGCGCGGGTAATGGCGGCCTCGATGCGGCCGGTCTGCTCGGCATCGACAATGGCACCGGCGCGGCTTGCCGGGTTCAGCGGGTTACCCGGCATCCACTGGCGTGCCTTGGCCTGCAGGCGCTCGACGAATTCGTCATGGATCGAGCGCTGCACATACAGCCGCGAGTTGGCGGAGCATACCTCGCCCTGGTTGAAGAAAATGCCGAAGGCGGCCTTTTCCGCCGCCAGGTCCAGGTCCTGGCAGTTATCGAACACCAGGTTGGGGCTTTTGCCACCGCATTCCAGCCACACTTGCTTGAGGTTGGACTGCGCCGAGTACTGCATGAAGTACTTGCCAACCTGGGTAGAGCCGGTGAATACCAGGCAGTCTACGTCGGGGTGCAGGCCCAGCGCCTGCCCCGCCTGCTCACCCAGGCCCGGTATCACGTTCAACACACCTTCCGGCAAGCCCGCTTCCAGGGCCAGCTGGGCCAGACGCAGGGCCGAGAACGGGGATTGCTCGGCGGGTTTGAGTACCACGCTGTTGCCGGCCGCAAGCGCCGGGGCCAGCTTCCAGGCGGCCATGTCGAGCGGGAAGTTCCAGGGCACCACGGCGGCGACCACACCGAGCGCTTCCCGGGTAATGGTGGCAAGCGCGTTGGGTGCAGTGGGTGCCACTTGGTCGTAGAGTTTGTCCAGCGCCTCGCCGTACCAGGCGAACACCTGGGCCGAGCCCGGCACATCGATGGTGTAGGCATCCATGACGGGCTTGCCCATGTTCAGCGAGTCCAGCAAGGCCAGTTCTTCGCGATGGGCCATGATCAGCTCGGCCAGGCGCAGCAGCACCTTCTTGCGCTCGCCGGGGGCCATGCGTGGCCACGGGCCTTGCTCGAAGGCCCGGCGGGCGCTGGCCACTGCAAGGTCGACTTCAGCCTGGCCGCAGGCAGTGACCTTGGCCAGTACGGCGTTGGTGGCGGGGTTGATGGCGGCGAAGGTGGCGCCATCCTGGGCGTGGACGGCTTTGCCGCTGATAAGTGCCTGCGACGGGAGGTACAGGTCCGAGGCGCGTTGTTGCCAGAATTCGAGGGTGTACATTTGTACTCCTTAAACCTTTGGAGCAGTCTTTTGGTGAAGGGCTGCGCGTCTCCTGTAGGAGCGGGTTTACCCGCGAACACCGGCGAAGCCGGTGCCATGCACTGCGGCGGCTGATTCGCGGGCTCGGCCGCTCCCACAGAGAAATGTGTCGGGCTTGCGAGCGGGTTAGAGTTTGCCGACCAACCGGGCCGTGCGGTCCACGGCAATCCGCGTCTTCTCCACCAGCTCATCCAGCTCGCTGTGGTTGGCGATCAAGGCAGGGGCCATGATCATCCGGCCCAGGGTCGAGCGAATGATCACCCCTTCCTCGAAACCGAACGTACGGCACTGCCAGGCCAGGTCGTTCTCGTTGGCAAAACGCTTGCGCGTTGGCTTGTGCTCGGCAAACTGCAACGCCGCCACCAGTCCGGCACCCTGCACCTGGCCGATCAACGGGTGGTCAGCGAACACCTCGCGCAGGATGCGTTGCAGGTAGGGCCCGGTGTCGTCCTTCACCTGGTGCACGATGCCTTCGTCGCGCAGCGCCTTCAGGTTGGCAATGGCCACCGCCGCCGCCACCGGGTGGCCGGAATAGGTCAGGCCATGGGCAAACACCCCACCGCGCTCTACCAACGCCTCGGCAATGCGCTTGCTCAGCACCAGGCCGCCCATGGGCACGTAGCCACTGGTCAGGCCCTTGGCGATCGACAGGGTGTCGGGCTCGAAGCCGAAGTATTCGTGGGCAAACCACTCGCCGGTGCGGCCAAAGCCGCCAATCACCTCATCGGCGCACAGCAGCACGTCGTACTGGCGGCAAATGCGCTGAATTTCCGGCCAGTAGCTTTCCGGCGGGAAGATCATGCCGCCCGCGCCCTGGAACGGCTCGGCAATAAAGCCGGCAACGTTCTCGGCGCCAAGCTCAAGGATTTTTTCCTCCAGCTGCAAGGCGCAACGGCGGCCAAACTCGGCCGGGGTCAGCTCGCCACCCTCTGCGTACCAGTACGGCTCATCGATGTGCGCAACGTCCGGAATCAACCCGCCCATTTCGTGCATGAACTTCATGCCGCCCAGTGCAGTGGCCGCCAGGGTCGAACCGTGGTAACCGTTCCAGCGGCCGATCATGATTTTCTTGCTTGGCTGACCCACCACCTGCCAGTAGCGGCGCACGGTGCGGATCAGCACCTCGTTGGCCTCGGAGCCCGAGTTGGTGTAGATCGCGTGGCTGTAGTGCCCCGGCAGCAGGCTGAACAGCAACTCGGACAGCTCGATCACCGCCGGGTGGGTGGTGTGGAAGAACATGTTGTAGTACGCCAGCTGGTCCATCTGCGTGGCAGCGGCGGCCGTCAGGTCACGGCGGCCATAACCGAGCTGGGTGCACCACAGGCCAGACATGCCATCCAGGTAGCGCTTGCCCTCGCTGTCCCACAGGTGCATGCGTTCGCCCCCCACGATCACCCGCGGCCCTTCGGCGTTCAGCGCCTTCTGATCGAGGAAGGCATGGATATGGTGTGCGGCGTCGGCTGCCTGGTAGTCACGGGTCTGGCGTTGCGGGGCGAAAGGCGCGTTCATTGTTGGTTTTCCTTTGCGGTGGGGTTGCAGGGCAGCCGTCGCTCAGCGCAGCTTGCCCATGTAGCTTTCAAGCGGGTCCTTGCCCAGCACACCCTGGGCATTGGCCAGCGCGTCGATGAACAGGGAAAACAGCTCGGACTGGGTACCGATGTCGAGCTTGGCGTAGACGTTCTTGCGGTGCGATTTGATGGTGTCTTCCGAAACACCCAGGCGCTCGGCCAGCGACTTGGTCGAGTGGCCACGCAGGATCAGCTGGGCAATACGGCATTCACGCTCGGTCAGCAACGAGCTGCCGAAGTTGTTCAGCGCAGCGTGGATGCGCTGTTCGAGGATGTTCTCGAAACGCCCGGCGCGGCTGTCCAGCCCGGCGAAGTGCTTGCCGAGTACCGCCAGCACCCAGGGCGTGACGCGCCCGAACAGCTCGCGGGTCTGTGTATCGAGCTTGTCGGTAAACGCCAGCGACACCGCCAGGCTTTGCCCGGGCGCCACCTGCAGGATGTAGTTGAGCTCATCTTCCAGGTGCGAGTGGCGGTAGAACGACTGGTAGTACTCGCTGACCTCGAAGTGGTCGGGGGCCACTTCGAACAGGCCATAGCAACCGGACGCGACCTGCTCCACGCAAGCACCGTAAAACGGGTCGAGCAGGTAGAAGCCCGACAGGTAGCGGCTGACATTGCCCTCGGGCTGCCAGGGCGCCTTGTCGTCCTGCTCGAACAGCGCGCAAGGCATGCCGTCGTGCGGGTAGAGGTACACCGTGGTCGCCTGGATCGACCGGATCACGCCAAGTGCAGCAAACAGGTTGTCGGCGAAGCCCGGGCGGCCGATGGCCTCGGTGACCTTGGCCAGGTGCTCGAACCACTGTTCTGAAAGCAATTGATTAGTCACTGTGGGCCTGCCGTTTCTATTCAGTGGCACCGCCGCCAGTGCGGTGCGTTGTTGACCAGATACTCCCACGCCGCTGCAGGTACCGAAATCACCCGTTGGGGTGAGTCGGCCAAGGGGCGCCCCCTCACCCCAAAGGGTGATTCCGGGCACCCACAGGGTGTGGGAGCATCAAACCGCCCCAGCGCTGCGAGCCTTGCGCTCGACCTCCTTGCACACCCCCCACCGGTAGCGAGCCTGCTCGCGTACTGCGGTGCCCTGCATCCCTTTCCAGGAGTTAGCAATGCATACAACAACAAGTACAGCCCATTCGCCTGCTTCGCATGCACCGTCACACCCCGGCTTCAGCACCGGCCGCTTCCGTAAGTCCATGGGCATGACCGCCCTGGTGCTGTTCGGCCTGGCCTACATGGTGCCCCTGGCCGTCTTCACCACCTACGGGCTGGTCACCCAGATGACCAAAGGGCACCTGCCCACCGCCTACCTGCTCACCCTCGCCGCCATGCTGCTCACCGCCTACAGCTACGGCCGCATGGTCCAGGCCCACCCCTACTCCGGCTCGGTCTACACCTACACGCGCAAAGCCTTCGGCAGCCACATCGGCTTCATCACCGGCTGGACGCTGCTGCTCGACTACATCTTCCTGCCGCTGCTCAGCTACCTGCTGATCGGCATCTACATGTCGGAATACTTTCCGGCGATCCACGCCTGGGTGTGGGTGGCGGGCTCCATTGCCCTGGTCACGTTCCTCAACCTGATCGGCATCGAGTCGATCACCCGCGTCAACTGGATCCTGGTGGTAGCGCAGTTGGTGTTCATCATCGTCTTCGTCGCCCTGTCCGTGCTCAAGCTCAACGGACAGGCGGAGCCGGTGTCGCTGCTGGCCCCCTTCCATCACGAAGGCTTCAACGTGCCGTTGATCATGACGGGCGCCGCCGTGCTGTGCCTGTCGTTTCTCGGCTTTGACGCGGTGTCGACCATGGCTGAGGAAACCAACAACCCGACCTACCGCATTCCCGTGGCGATCCTGGCCGTGTCGCTGATCGGCGGCTTGCTGTTCCTGGTAGTGTCGTACTGCGCACAAATGGTGTTCCCCGACTGGGGCAGCTTTGCCGACCCGGACTCGGCCTCGGTGGATGTCATGCGCCGTGTGGGCGGCGAATGGCTGGTAACTGCGTTCACCGCCACCTACGTGGCCGGCTGCTTCGCCTCGGCCATGGTGTCCCAAGCCAGCGTCTCACGCGTGCTGTTCGCCATGGGCCGCGACGGCGCATTGCCGCGTGCGTTCGGCCAGCTGGTGACGAAAAAGCGCGTACCGGCGACTGCCATTCTGGTGGTCAGCCTGCTGTCCCTCATCGCCCTGGTCATCACCCTCGACACCGTGGCCAACATGATCAGCTTTGGCGCCCTGTTCGCCTTTTCGGCGGTAAACCTGGCGGTGGTCAAGCACTACCTGGTCGATCAGAAGCTACGCGGTGGCCGCAACTACCTGCTGTATGGCGCCATTCCCGGCCTGGGTTTCCTTAGCACCCTGTGGCTGTGGAGCAGCCTGACCAGCCTGTCGTTCACCATCGGCCTGTGCTGGATGGGCATGGGGTTGGTGGTGCTGATGGGGCTGACCAAGGCGTTCCGGGTGAAGCTGCCGGAGTTGCAGATGGCCGAGTGACGCTGAGCACCGGGTGATAACCGTTCGTTATCACCCGATCCGCATTAATCATTATTCAGCCTCCCGTTAGCCGCCTACAGTCCCAGCGCAACGACTGTCATTGCCAACGGGAACCGAAATGTCCATCGAACATCGCCTGAACCACATCGCCGGCCAACTCAGCGGCAACGGGGACGTGCTGCTGAACAGCTTCGACGCCCACAGCGGCGAGCCGCTGCCGTACGCCTTCCACCAGGCAACCGGCGACGAAATCGAGGCTGCCGTGCAGGCTGCCGAGGTTGCCTACCCGGCCTACCGCAGTACCCGCCCGGCACAGCGCGCCGCCTTCCTCGACGCCATCGCCAACGAACTGGACGCCCTGGGCGACGACTTCATCCAGCATGTCACCCGCGAAACCGCACTGCCCGAAGCCCGCATCCGTGGCGAACGCAGCCGTACTAGCAACCAGTTGCGCCTGTTTGCCGAGGTGGTACGCCGTGGCGACTTCTACGCCGCCCGAATCGACCGCGCCCTGCCCCAGCGTACCCCGCTGCCACGCCCGGACCTGCGCCAGTACCGCATCGGCGTGGGCCCGGTGGCCGTGTTCGGCGCCAGCAACTTCCCACTGGCCTTCTCCACCGCAGGGGGTGACACCGCCTCGGCGCTGGCAGCGGGCTGCCCCGTGGTGTTCAAGGCGCACAGCGGGCACATGCTCACGGCCGCTTATGTCGCCGCAGCCATCGACCGCGCCGTGGCCAGCAGCGGCATGCCGGCAGGGGTGTTCAACATGATCTACGGTGCCGGCGTGGGCGAAGCGCTGGTCAAGCACCCGGCCATTCAGGCAGTGGGGTTCACCGGCTCGCTGCGGGGTGGCCGCGCCCTGTGCGACATGGCTGCCGCGCGCCCGCAGCCAATCCCGGTGTTCGCCGAAATGAGCAGCATCAACCCGGTCATCGTGCTGCCCCAGGCGCTGCTGGCCCGTGGCGAGCAAGTGGCTGCAGAGCTGGCCGCCTCGGTGGTGCTGGGTTGCGGGCAGTTCTGCACCAACCCGGGCCTGGTCATCGGTATTCGGTCGCCGCAGTTCGAGCACTTCGTGCACACGCTGGTGGCGCGGATGGCCGACCAGGGTCCACAGACCATGCTCAATGCCGGAACCCTGCGCAGCTACCAGAACGATGTGCAGCACCTGCTGGCACACCCAGGCATCCAGCATCTGGCCGGGCAGCCGCAAACCGGTAACCAGGCCCGGCCACAGCTGTTCAAGGCTGACGTAAGCCTGCTGCTGAACGGCGACCCACTGCTACAGGAAGAAGTATTCGGCCCGACCACCGTCGTAGTGGAAGTGGCCGATGCCCAGCAACTGGCCGAGGCGTTGCGCCACCTGCAGGGCCAGCTGACGGCCACCCTGATTGCCGAGCCTGACGACCTGCACGCCTTTGCCGGACTGGTGCCACTGCTGGAACGCAAGGCCGGGCGCCTGCTGCTGAACGGCTACCCGACCGGCGTAGAGGTATCGGACGCGATGGTGCATGGCGGGCCTTACCCGGCCACGTCCGATGCCCGAGGCACCTCGGTCGGCACCCTGGCCATCGACCGCTTCCTGCGCCCGGTGTGCTTCCAGAACTACCCGGAGGCACTGCTGCCGGATGCGCTGAAAAGCGCCAACCCGCTGGGGATTGCGCGGTTGGTGGATGGTGTGGCCACCCGGGAGACGGTTTGATCGGGCACTGAGGTAGCCTGTGCCGTCCTCTTCGAGGCGCCTAATCACCGCGAAGAGGACGTTACAGGCTCACACCATTGATGAATTTTGGTTGTCAGCATTGAATAATGCAGCACCGACAATCAAACCCAATTCATCAAAAGGCCGGCCATGTACTCCTCCGAACGCCTCAAAGGCATCGATGTTTTCGTCGCCGTCGCCGATATGGGCAGCTTCACCGCAGCCGCCGAGCGGCTCAACCTCACCAGCTCGGCCATCAGCAAGAGCGTGGCCCGGCTGGAGGCTCGCCTGGGCGCACGCCTGTTCAATCGCACCACCCGCAGCCTGTCGCTCAGCGAGGCGGGCGTGGTGTTCTACCGCACTTGCACCTCGGTGCTGACTGACCTGGAAGAGGTCGAGCACGCACTGGTCGCCAGCGATAGTCAACCCCACGGCAAAGTCCGAATAGAGCTGCCCGCCTCCTACGGTCGCTTGCATGTGCTGCCACTGATCCTCGACTTCATCCGCCTGCACCCTCTGCTGCAGCCGCATGTGTCGTTTTCCGATCGTTTTGTCGACCCGGTGCACGAAGGCATCGATATCGTCGTGCGCATCGGAGGCCCGGATGCATGGCCGGCCGCGCTCGGCCACCAGTACTTCGGTGCCCAGCGCCTGATGTTCTGTGCCGCCCCCTCCTACCTGGAAAAGCACGGCGTGCCGCAAGACGAGCGCGACCTGGAACACCATCACTGCATCGGTTATGGCCACACCGACGGCATGGTCAGCCCATGGTTCTTCAAGGGCCGCCAACCTGGCGAGATGGAGCGACGCACCGTGCAGCCGCGCATCGCGGTGGGCGACGGCGAGGGGGAAGTTGCAGCCGTGCTGGCCGGACATGGCATCGGCCAGCTGCCCACCTGGCTGACCCAGCAACACCTCGATCAAGGGCGCCTGGTGGAGGTGTTGCCGGCCCTGGCCACCGACGGCCTGCCGATGAACCTGGTGTGGCTGAAAAGCCGCGAAGGGTTACCCAAGGTGCGCGCCTTGCGTGACTATCTGCTGCCCCGGTTGTCGCCTCACGGCACCCGTGCCAGCACAGCGGGCTGACGCGAAAGGCTGCTCACCAGCGGCACCAAGCCCAGCGCCAACAGCGCGACACCGGCGGCCATGTAGCCCAGGTACTCGATACCCAAACCAGGGATGGTCATGCCACCGAGCACGGCGCCCAGGCCGATCCCAGCGTTGGCCGCCGACACATTGGTGGTACCGGCCAAGGCTTGGGCATGCGTCACCGAACCCATCACCCGCACCTGGCTGACGGGGTACAGCGCCGTGTTGGCAATGCCCCACACCGCCAGTGCCAGGCAGAATGCCAGGCCGGAACCTGCCAGCGGCACCAGCGCCGCCATACCTATGGCCAGCAGCAGCAGGAACAGCGCCGTCGCCCAGAGCGGTGAACGGTCCACTGCGCGCCCGCCGATCCAGTTGCCAAACAGGCCGACTGCGCCAAAGCCCATCAGCCACCAGCCGGTATGTGCCGGTGCGACGCCGACAACCCGCTGCAGCAGATCGGCTAGGTAGGTGTAGCCGGTGAACATCGCAGTGAACACCACCACCGACAGCAGCACATTGGCGAGAAAATAGCGCTCCTTGAAAATGCGCGCCTGCTGCATGAAATCGATTTTCGCCGTGCGGGCGACTCGCGGCATCCACAACCCCATGGCCAACGCCATCAGCAGCGACAGCGCGGCCAGTATCCAGAACGCGCCACGCCAGCCCACGGCATTGGCCGCCACGGTACCCAGCGGAATGCCCAGCAACATCGCCGCCGAGATGCCCAGATAAACCTTGGCGATGGCCTGCCCCGCGCGATCACGCCCGGCCAGGTGCCCGGCCGTTTCGCTGGCGGTGCCCCAGAACACCGGCAATGCCAAAGCCGGAATCACCCGCGCGATAGCCAGCACCCAGAAACTGTTCGATGCCGCAGCCAGCGCATTGGCTGCGGCAAACACCAGCAGGATGGTGATGAACAACCGCTTGCGGTCCAGATGGGCCAGTGCGGCTGTCAAGACCGGGCCGGTAAGCATGACGGTAAAGGCAAACAGCGTGACCAACTGGCCCGCCATCGAGATCGATATCCCCAGGTCCTGGCTGAGCGCGGGCAGCAACCCGACAATGAGGAACTCAGTGGTGACGATCAGGAATGCCGAGAAGGCCAGGATGGCGATGCTGATAGCAACGTTTCGGCCGGCAGTGGCAGCCCCAAGGCTGGATTCATGAACAGACATCAAGACAGGCTCCAGAAAAGAGGCTGTCAGTCTATTGGCAAAATGAATTCCTATTTCTGGTCATATTTCACAAATTAAATGATCCATATTCATCAATAACCGGTCAATGTATACAACTTTCAGGAATTCTGATTACATAACCGTTCGCCTACGACATCGGTAAACGCCGATGCGTATTGCGACGGGCCTTAGCCATGTCATCTGCAACCCGCAAGAAAACCCTCCTCGTCAAAAACGCTGCACTCCTGGTCACCATGGACGGCGAACGCCGCGAAATCAAACACGGCGGCCTGTTCATCGAAGGCAACCTGATCAAGCAGGTCGGCTCCAGCGACACCTTGCCAAAACAGGCCGATGTCATCCTGGACATGGCCGGCAAAGTGGTGATCCCGGGCCTGGTCAACACCCACCACCACATGTACCAGAGCCTCACCCGCGTGGTGCCTGCTGCCCAGGACGGTGAGCTGTTCAACTGGCTGACCAACCTGTACCCGATCTGGGCACGCCTTACCCCCGAAATGATCGCGGTGTCGACCCAGACCGCGATGGCCGAACTGATCCTGTCCGGCTGCACCACCTCCAGCGACCACCTGTACATCTACCCCAACGGCTGCAAGCTCGACGACAGCATCCATGCCGCCGCCGAAATCGGCATGCGCTTCCACGCCGCGCGCGGCAGCATGAGCGTGGGCCAGAGCCAGGGCGGCCTGCCGCCTGACGCGGTGGTGGAAAAGGAGGCCGACATCCTCAAGGAGTCCCAGCGCCTGATCGAGGACTACCACGATGCCAGCCATGGCGCGATGCGCCGTATCGTGGTGGCGCCCTGCTCGCCCTTCTCGGTCAGCCGCGACTTGATGCGCGAAGCCGCCGCCCTGGCGCGCCAATACGGGGTGTCGCTACACACCCACCTGGCCGAAAACGTCAACGATATCGCCTACAGCCGCGAGAAATTCGGCATGACCCCCGCCGAATACGCCGAAGACCTCGGCTGGGTCGGTCATGATGTCTGGCATGCACACTGTGTGCAGCTCGACCAGCACGGCATCGAGCTGTTCGCCCGCACCGGCACCGGGGTCGCCCACTGCCCTTGCTCGAACATGCGCCTGGCCTCGGGCATCGCCCCGGTGCGCAAGATGCGCGACCACGGCGTGCCGGTGGGCCTGGGGGTCGATGGTTCGGCGTCCAACGATGGCGCCAGCATGATCGGTGAAGTGCGCCAGGCCCTGCTGCTGCAACGGGTAGGCTTCGGCCCCGACGCCATGACCGCACGCGAAGCCCTGGAAATCGCCACCCTGGGCGGTGCCAAGGTGCTCAACCGCAATGACATCGGCGCCCTGGCGCCCGGCATGGTCGCCGACTTCGTCGCCTTCGACCTGGGCCACGTGGCCTATGCCGGCGGCCATCACGACCCGCTGGCGGCACTGGTGTTCTGCACCCCGACCCAGGTGCACACCAGCGTGATCAACGGCCGTGTGGTGGTCCAGGACGGCCAGTTGACCACCGTCGACCTGCCCCGCGTGCTGGAGCGCCACAACCAGCTGGCGCACCAACTGGTCAGCGGTGCGTGATGCACCCCGCGTTACCCGTCACGCCTGCTGGCGGGTAGCGCACACCACGATTTCCCGAATGCACACCGATTGAGGCTGGCCGTAGGCAAAGCCGATGGTCTCGGCAATGGTCTCGGCCGTGAGTACCCCGCCCATTTCCTGCTTCCAGTCGTTGTAGCCGGCCTTGATGGCATCATCGGTCGTGTGGCTGAGCAGCTCGGTATCGACCGCGCCTGGCTCGATGGTGATCACCCGCACGTTGCTCGGCGCCAGTTCTTCACGCAGGTTTTCCGAAAGGCCAGTGACGGCGAACTTGGTACCGACGTAGGCGACATGGTTGGGGAATGCCTTGCGACCGGCCACGGAGCTGACGTTGATGAGGGTGCCGTGCTTGCGCTCGACCATACCGCTGGCCACGGCATGGATGCCGTTGAGCAGCCCACGCACGTTGACGTCGAGCATGCGGTCCCACTGCTCCGGGTCCTGGGTGGTGATGTTGCCCAACAGCATCACCCCCGCATTGTTGATGATCGCGTCTACCGGCCCAAAGCGCGTTTCGGCTTCGGCGACGGCGGCCTGCACCGCAGTGCGGTCGGTGATATCAACCGACAGTGCCAGCGTGTTTGGCAACTGCAGTTGCTGCATCGGCGCCAGGCGACGCGAAAGCAGCAGCAAGGCGTGGCCACGGCTGGACAGTAGCCTGGCGGTGGCCAGGCCGATGCCGGAGCTGGCGCCGGTAATGACTACCAAGGGTTTATGGGTGTTGGTCATGGTCACCATCCTGTTATCCGATTTGCCTATGGGTAAGAAGTAGAGCCAGTATAGAAACCTGTTTTTCTTGCGAAAAATGGGAAATTCCTTTCACAGCCATCGGCATCACTTATGGGTACCCTATGGACTATCGCCAGCTTCGTGCCTTCATCGCCGTGTTCGAAGAGCGCAACATCACCGCCGCCGCGCGCTCGATTCACCTTAGCCAACCGGCGCTTTCCGGCAGCATCAAGGCACTGGAAGAAGCGCTGGGCACCACGCTGTTCGTTCGCCAGGCCCGCGGCGTTGAGGTAACAGAGGATGCCCGGGCGCTGTACCCCGAGGCGCAGCGCATGGTCGCCGATGCCAACCGCCTGCTTGGGCGCTTCAAAGGGGATCGTGAACGCACGCCGTTGCAGATCGGTGTCGAGCAGGATGTGAGCGCGGCGGTGCTGGGCAAGGTGGTGCTGGCAGCGGCAGCCCTCCAGCCTCCGGTGCGCCTGCAACTGGTGACCGGCTGCATGGGCGCAGTGCGGCTCGCCAGCGAGGAACTGCGTTGTGAGGATGAACTGTTTCTGCCGCTGCACAGCGACCGGTTCGTCCTGGCGACCGCACCGCAGGCCCCCACCAAGGCCCAGTGGATCACCTGCCCTGCACAGCCCAGCCATCAGCGCCTGCAACCGTTTTACAGCGGCACGCCTGTGGCAGAGGCCGATAGCTTTGCCCTGGCCCTGGAGCTGGTCGCCGCAGGCCTGGGCACCGCGATCGTGCCGGAGTCACTGGCGGCCGAGCACCGTGGCGTACACAGCGAGCCTATGCCACAACTGGACCTGCGCCGACGCATCGGCCTGTGCTACTCGGCCCAGGCGCTGGCGCTCGACGGTGTCATCCAGCTGCGTGATGCCTTGTAGCCGGACCCTTCAACGATCAAGTGCGCAGCACGTGCTCCCCGGCGTTGCTCGGCAAGCGGATGGCATCCACCAACGCGACACAGGCGATCAATGCAACGCCGATCAACGCCCAGTGAAAGTCGCTGACTGACATCTCACTCTCGCCCCCCCGCACCATCATCGCTACGCGTAGCAGCAGCGCCACCACCGCCACCCCCAAGGCCATCGCCAGCTGGAAGCACATGCTGAACAACGTCGAAGCCTCGCCCATCTGCTGCTTGGGCACTTCGGCAAAGCCGACAGCGTTGTAGGTGGTGAATTGCATCGAGCGCGAAAGCCCGCCCACGAACAGCACCACCGCCATCCAGTACCACGGCATGCCTGGCTGCAAGCCCAGGCAAGCCAGAATGCATCCAACGCCAATCACGCCATTGACCAGCAACACCCGGCGAAAGCCATAACGGCGCAGCAAGCGGGTGGTGAACGGCTTCATCGCCAGGTTGCCCGCGAAGATCGCCAGCACCAGCAGCCCGGCATCCACTGGCGACAGGCCAAAACCGATCTGCAACAGCAGAGGGATCAAAAACGGCAAGGCGCTGATCGACAGGCGGAACAAGGTACCGCCCACGATGCTGACCCTGAACGTGGGGATAGCCAAGGTCTCCAGTGGCAACAGCGGTGCAGGATGGCGCTTGCAGTGACGGATCGCCAACCCGCTCAACCCCCCACCCAGCAACACCAGCGTCAGCCCGCCCTCCAGGCTGCCCCCCGCCAGTGAACCAAGCATTTCCAGGCCGACCAGCCACGCCGCACAAGCCGAAGCCAGAAACACGAAGCCCAGCATGTCGAAACGGCGCGTTTCATCTAAACGGGCATTCGGAACCAGTAACCAGGCCGCCGCGATCGCCACCAACCCGAGGGGGATGTTCAGGTAGAAGATCCAGGGCCACGACCAATGGGTGACGATCAGGCCACCGAGCGGTGGCCCCAGGACTGGTGCCACCAGCCCGGGCCAGGTGATCACCGCAAGCATTTTCACCAGGTCTTTCTTTTCGGTGGTACGCAGCACCACCAGCCGGCCTACCGGCACCATCAAGGCACCGCCAATACCCTGTAATACCCGCGCGGCGATGAAGGTTTGCAGGTTGGTGGCCATCCCACACAGCAGCGACGCCACGGTAAACAGGCCAATGGCCCCGGCGAACACCTGTCGCGCGCCGAAGCGGTCGGCCACCCAGCCGCTCAGCGGAATGAACACCGCCACCGCCAGCAGATAGGCACTGATGCCGATGTTCAGGCTGACCGCATTTTCGCCGAAATCACTGGCCATCTGCGGCAGCGCCGTGGCAATGACAGTGGCGTCGAGGTTTTCCATGAAGAAGGTGATGGCGACCAGCAAGGCGATGCAGGTGGCTTGGCGCGAGGTATAGGGGGCTGCCGGATTGGCCAAGGTACGCGTCCTTCTGGTTGGCAATGAATCCATGGGGCCGTGAGCGGCCCCTGTGGGAGCCGGGACCTAGAGCATGCGCATGACTGCACGCAACGCCAGCAGGTAAGTCTCGACACCAAACCCGCAGATCTGCCCACGCACCACCTCGGCAAACACCGAATGGTGCCGAAACGGTTCCCTAGCATGGATGTTCGACATATGCACTTCAACCACCGGCACCTCAAGAATGGCCAGTGCATCACGAATACCGTAGCTGTAATGCGTCCACGCCCCGGCATTGATCAGCACTGCATCCACCCGGTCGTCAAAGGCCCGATGGATACGCTCGCACAGGGCACCTTCGAAGTTGCTCTGGAAGCTCTCGACCCTTGCCCCCAGCTCCGCGCCCAGCGCCTCCAAGGCCTGGTCGATATCGGCCAGGGTTGCCGTGCCATACTGGCGCGGGTCGCGCTTGCCAAACATGTTGTGGTTGATACCGTGCAGCATCAGGACATTGGCAACCATGGCTTATTCCAGCGCAATCGTCAGGCGGTCGATCACGGCACGGGTTTCAGGCCGTACGCCTCGCCACCAGGCAAACGCCTCTGCGGCCTGCTCGACCAGCATACCCACGCCATCCGCCAGGCGTGCCACACCGGCCTCGCGCGCCAGGCGCAGGAACGGCGTGAGGCCTTTGCCGTAGGCCAGTTCATACGCCAGTCGCGCGTCGCCCAGCACCCCGCCAGGCAGCGGCGGCAGTTCACCGACAAGGCTGGCGGAAGTGGCGTTGACCACAATGTCGAAGGTTTGCCCTTCCAGCGCTTCGTAACGGCTGATACGCAGCCTTGGGTGATCCAGTTCGTTACGCAGTGCCAAGGCCTTGGTCATGTCGCGGTTTGCAATCACCAGCTCGCTGGGCTGCGCGTGCAAGAACGGCAATAGCGCGCCGCGCACTGCACCACCGGCGCCAAGCATCAGCACGCGGCGGTTGCGCAGCGGCTCACCGAGGTTGGCTTCGATATCGCGCAGCAAGCCGATGCCGTCGAAGTTTTCAGCTGTGATATGGCCATCCTCGAACTTCAGCGCATTGGCGGCCCGGGCCAACTGCGCGCGCTCGCTGCGCCGGTCGGCCAGCTCGAAGGCACGCAGTTTGAACGGGGCGGTGATGTTCATGCCCAGCCCACCGTCAGTGCGAAACTGCAACACCTGGGCCTCAAAACCGTCCAGCGAGCCTTCAATAGCCCCGTATTCCAGTTGCTGGCCGCAGGCCTGAGCGAACAGGCCATGAATCAGCGGTGACTTGGTGTGGTTGATCGGTCGGCCGATCACTGCGTAGCGGTCGCTCATCGTGTATCTCCGTGGGTAAACAACACACCGTCTGCCTGCAGGGCGGTGATTTCTTCAGGGCTGAAGCCAAGCGCTGCGGCCACTTCGGCGTTGTGCTGGCCGAGGTCCGGGGCTACCTGATGGATCGTGGTGTCACAGTCGGAAAACCGGAACGGCAGATTGGGCAGGCGCAGGGTACCGTAGCGAGGGTGCAGCTGTTCGATGACCATGTTGCGCGCCTGGATTTGCGGGTCGGCCAACACCTCATCGATACGCTGTACCTTGGCACTGGGAATGTCGACGGTGTCGAGCAAGGCAAGGATCTCCGCCACCGAGCGCGCACCCGCCCATTCACGCACCACCGCCAGAATCGCCTCGCGGTGGGCATTGCGGCCATTCAGGTCGTGGTAGCGGTTATCGCTGCCAAAACCTGCCGGGCCGCCGTTGGCTTCGAGCATGGCGGCGAAGCGCCGCCAGGCATCATCGACCTGGGCTGCAATCACCAGATCGCCATCAGCGGCGCGGAACACGCCGTACAAGGTAGACGTGGGCATGTCGTGGCCGGTCTGCTCGGGCAGCACTGTGCCATCGGACAGCGTGTAGCACTGCACGGCGTACTCGTGCATCGACACCAAGGTGTCGTACAGCGCCATGTCAATGTGCTGGCCGCGCCCACTGCTCACGCGCCCCAACAGTGCCGCGTTGATCGCTGCTACGGCGTGAATACCGGTGTACATGTCGCCCAGCGAAATGCGCAGCAATGGCGGCGCCTCACCCGGCACACCGACCATCTGCATGATCCCGCTCTTGGCCTCGGCAATCAGCCCGAAACCGGCGCGGTGGGCATCCGGCCCGGTGTGGCCATAGGCGGAGATCGAGCAGTACACCAGGCGCGGGTTACGCACCGACAGCTCGGCATAGCCCAGCCCCAGCTTGTCCAGCGCGCCGGGGCGGTAGTTTTCAATGAATACATCGGCCGAGTCGGCCAGGCGCTGCATGAAGGCTTTTCCGCGTGGGTCCTTCATGTTCACGCTGACGCCCTGCTTGCCCATGTTCATCTGCAGGAAGTAGCCGCTCTGCTGATCATCCAGGGTAAAGGCGTGCTGGCGGCCAGCATCGCCGCTGCCCGGCCGCTCGACTTTGATCACTTCAGCGCCCAGCGCCGCCAGGCAGCGCCCCACATAGGGCCCGGCAAGGAAGTGGCTGTAATCGATGACGCGGATACCCGCCAATGGCAATGCCTGGCTCATGCCTGCCCCCTCCGTGGCACCATCAACCGGTGCTCGCCGCGCTGCACCACCTGGCCATGCTGGTTGACCAGCTCTGACGGCAGTACCACGATGCCCCAGCCTGGCCGGCTGTTGCTCGGCCGCATCGCCCCCACCCGCATGCGTACATGCAACACATCGTTGACCTTGATCGGCAACACGAAATCCCAGGTCCAGCCCAGCGACATGCCCGGCAAGAAGCGGTACTCGCACTGGGTCTTCAGGCCATCGGCGATCGACAGCCCGAACAGACCGTGCGCAACCAGGCAGCCGAAGTGGCTGGCGTTGGCGTAGGCCTCGTCAACGTGCACCGGGGTGTGATCACCCGTGAGATCGGCGTAGGCCAGGATGCGCTCACGGGTTACGGTATAGGTGGGGCTGATGCACTCATCGCCTTCGCGGGCATCATCCCAGTACCTTTCCACCACGCTCATGCCTGCACCTGCGCACGCGGGTCGATGGCCAGTGCCTGGGCAACACACTTCGCCGGCAACGCCTGAATGAACTCCACCGCCAGACCGTCCGGCAAGCGCAGCCAGTTGCGGCCCTGGGGCATTTCGCTGACGCCATAGCGTTGGGCGGCTGCCAGGACGCTCTCCAGGTCTTCGCACATGATGCCCAGGTGTGCCATGCGCCCCTCAGGGCCGGCAAAGTCGGGCTGGTGAATGAACTGCAGGCCGCCCAGCGTCCAGTACTGCGCCGGTTGCTCGACGCTGCCCTGCACCTCACGCATGGTCATGCCACACACTTCGCTGAAAAAACGGATATGCCACTGGATGTCCTGCACCCAGAACGCCACGTGTTCAAGGTAGGCTTTTGGCTGGCTCATGGGTTGTCCCTTTTCTGATGATCGGCCATCGCGCGTTCGATGCCCTTGATACAGGCCACCAACGTGGCGTTTACCGGTGTGGCGACGCCGTGGCGCTGGCCCCAGCGCACGACAGCGCCATTGATGAAGTCGATTTCGGTGAACGAGCCTTTTTCCAGGCTTTGCAGCATCGAGGTGCGGAAGCTCGATGGCAGGCCCTCGGCGGCCAAGGCCCACGCGGCGTCGGGGCTGGTCAGGCTCAGGCTTATATCGGCACGCTCGGCCACCGCAATCGCCTCGGCCACCGCCGCTTTGGCAGTGCTGGCCAGCAGCGGCTCGCTGTACAACTGGCCGTAGCTGAGCTTGGTGATACCGCTGAGTGCGCCCGTGGCGACATTGACCAACAGCTTGTCCCACATGGTACCGAGGATGTTGTCACTGACCGTGGTGGCCAGCCCGGCAGCGTTGAAGGCCTCGGCGATGGCCTGGACACGCGCTGAAAACTGCCCGTCGAGTTCACCGATGTAAGTGTGTTTGCCCGCCACACCAGCGCGAATCGAACCGGGTGCAAGTAGCACGCCGCCCACATAGGTCTTACCCGCCAGCACCCGTTCCCGTCCGACCACCTCAGCCAGAATGTCCTCGTGCCCCAAGCCGTTCTGCAGCGACAGCACCAGCGTCTGCGGCCCCAGCAGCGCGGTGGCCCCGGCCATCGCTTCGGCGGTGTGGAATGACTTCACCAGCACCACGACCAGCTCGGCCACACCCACGTCGTTGGCATCAGTGGTGGCGTTGACGCGCACCTGGCGCTCACCGCGCTCATCCTGCACCTGCAACCCGTGCAGGTTCATCGCTTCGACATGCTCGCGGCCACGGTTTAGTAGCCAGGTTTCATGCCCGGCCTCGCTCAGCGCCGCACCAATGGCGCAGCCCAAGGCGCCGGCACCCAGAATGCAGACTTTCAAATCGCAGACCTCCTGTGGTTTGCGATTACCTTATGCAGCGGGCTTTATTCGCGCTATACAATGACCGCAATATGCTGATTGAGATTTACAATAATGCCTGCTGCCGACGCCCTGCCCGAGCCCAAGCTGCTGCAATTGTTCGATGTGCTCTACCACTGCCGTAGCGTTACGCGTGCCGCCGAACAGCTGGGCCAGAGCCAGCCGACCATCAGCATCTGGCTGGCCCGCCTGCGCCAGCAACTGAACGACCCTCTGTTCGTGCGCACCCCCGGCGGCATGGCCCCTACCCCGCGCGCCGACCAGTTGATCGGGCCTTGCCGCGAAGTCCTTGAGTCGCTGCGCAGGCTCACCGCCTGGGAGCCGCAGTTCATCCCCGCCACGGCACAACGGCGCTTTCGCCTGTGTGTCAGCGATGCCAGCCATATCACCCTGCTGCCAAGCATCCTCAACCACCTGCGCACGCATGCGCCGGGCATCCGCCTGGAGGCTGTGCGCATCGATGGCAATAGTGAAAGCGCGCTGGAGTCGGGTGAGGCCGACCTCGCCATCGGCTTTGTCCCTTGGCTGGGTGGCGGGATGTACCAGCAGGTCCTGTTCGAACAGGACTGGGTATGTTTGAGCAACCGCCAGCACCCGCGGCTGGAAGGCGGCATGAACCTGGCCCGCTACCACGCTGAGGGCCATGTGCAGATCAGCGCGGGGACCGGCCAGAAGTTGCTGGAAGCGGGGCTGGCGCGCGCCAGCATCGAACGTCGCATCGTGCTGGAGCTACCCGCGTTTCTCGGGCTGGGGATGATCGTCGGCACTACGGACCTGGTCGCAACCCTGCCTCGGCACATCGGGCAGACGCTAGCCGATATGCATGACCTGCAAGTGCACGACTGCCCGTTTGCAGTTGAGGGTTTCACGGTGAAGCAACACTGGCACGCTCGCTACCACCAGGACAGTGGCAACCGCTGGCTGAGGGAGGTGATCCACAACCTGTTCGGCCGCCCGGCCTGAAGCACGTCCTCGCTTACAGGCCCATGATCATCTCGTGCCAGGCCATGCCGCCATGGTCCGACGGTGACGGCTTCACATACCGGTAGCCCAGCTTCTGGTACAGGGCCACATGCTGCTCTTTGCACATCAGGTGAATGGTCTGCTTGCCCGACGCTTTCATACGGGCGATGAATGCTTCCATCAGCCGTTTGGCGTAGCCTTTGCCCTGATGTGCCGGGTCCACCACCACCGACATGATCACCACGTTCGGTGCTACCGGGTCGTGGCCGACCAGTTCCTTGAAGTTTTCATCAGACATGACAACTTCGTGGGCGCAGCCGCTGTTGATGAAACCGACGATCTCACCCGCGTTTTCCAGAATGAGAAAACCCTGTGGGTACTGTGCGATGCGGGTGCGGATCTTCTCCAGGGTGGCCGCCTCATCCCCTTCATAGGCGCCGATTTCAATGGCGTAGCAGCGCTCGGCGTCTGCGGCGGTGGGGGTGCGGAACTGGGGAGTACTCATGGCTGATTCCTTGGAAACGTGAAAGCGTCTGCCATGGTAAATCAGGCGTGTGTTCTGGCGATATCGGGCCACCACCCTCGGCCAAGCCAGCCACGTGGTGCTTGATGCTGGCCAAGGATGGCAAGCATGATGGGCGTATACCCCTCACACCACGGATACGCCTATGACCGCTGCACCCTCCCCCCTCGTGGAGCCCGGCCGCTGCAAACGCTTGAAAGCAGCCAGCAGTAGGGACCATGACAGCGTCGATCAACTGGTGATGGCGGCACGCCCTTTCGAAAACCGCGAGCGCTATGGCCGCTTCCTGCAGGTACAGCACCGCTTTCACGGCAGCCTGTTGACGTTGTACAACGATGCGCAGCTCAACCAGCACCTGCCGGGGCTGGTTGGGCTGTCGCGCTTCGCTGCGGTCGAAACCGACCTGCGTGATCTCGGCCTGCCATTGCCCACGCACCCTCAACAAGTCTGCGTCGACCCGGTCGAGGCCCTGGGCTGGCTATATTGCAGCGAAGGTTCGAATCTGGGTGCGGCGTTTCTGTTCAAGCAAACCCAGCGCCTGGGGCTCGATGGCGACCAAGGCGCCCGCCACCTGGCGCCACACCCGGACGGCCGGGCGCTGCATTGGCGCGAGTTCGTTGCCCGGCTCGACGGCCTGGTGCTGGACGAGCAGGACGAAGCCGCAGTGGTCGCTGGCGCGATTGCCGCGTTCGACAGTTACCAGGCGCACCTGCGAGAGGTGTTCGCAGAAGAATGACTGGGTGCCTATCAACGGCCGCCGCCGGGTGATAGGCCATCGAAGTTCTACAAGTTGTTGCTGCAGCGAACTTTTTCTTGATTGCGTGTCTATGAGGGAGGCACAGAAAGGTAGCGTAACGTGAGACACGCCGCGCCCCCACCTGCTGGCCAGATGGCTCAATTGTTATCAGAGGTTGGCTTCGCTCATGAAAATACATGTCGCAAGGTTGATGCTGCTCGGCCTGTTCTCGTTCGCGGCAATGGGTTCGGCATCGGCAACACAAATGAAAGCCCCGGTGGCCCAGGCCCCCGCCGTTCAGTCACCGTTGCAGCCTGCCGGCAACCCTTGGTCGAGCGTGGCGTCCATGGCCGTCGAACAGCCGGCCACGCTGTTGGCGCATGATGACGACCGCTGGCATGACCACAGAAGCGACTGGCGCCGTGAGCAATGGCGGCGCGAGCAAGCCCGACGGGACTGGGAGCGGCGGCGGGACTGGGAACGCCGCCGTGACTGGGAGCGCCGCCATGAGCGGGCAATGCACCAGCGTCACTATGACGAACACCGCTACTACCGCCGCTGACCGGCGAGCCCCGGCAGGCGCCTCTCTACCCTGTGGGAGCGGGCTTGCCCGCGAAGAAGACGACGCGGTGTATTGCACCGGCTTCGCCGGTGTTCGCGGGCAAGCACGCTCTCACAGGATCGCTGCTTAATCAGAGCTTTATGCATTGATCCATGGCAGGCGTTTCTGGCATCAGCTCTCAGTAAGGTTAGCGGCATCCCCCGCTGCCTCGGCTTCCATCTTCAAACGGTCAGCCTTGCAAATGTATTTGGGCTTGCGCGGTGCCAGCTTGGCACTGGCCTTTTTGGCATGCGCCTGCAATAGCTGCTTGATCTTCTTACGACGGTTCATATCCACAGGGCCTGTCAGTACGTTTTAGCGGCTGCCATCATACCCGTGCGGCCTGCGCATTTCGCCACGTTGACGTTATTTTCACAGCCCACAGATTAGCGTCACACCCTTTCTGGCCGCAGCAATCCTGCTGGCTACCAAGGTACGACGAGGCATACGTGTCACACACTACATCCCCCGCCGCGCACAAGCGCGTGGACTGGGCCGGCCTGGGCTGGCTTTTGCTGTTCTTCTGGTACTTTTCCGGTGTAACCCAGGCGTTGCTGCTGTTCAGCGGAACGACCGGGTTTGCCGGTTTTCGTGATGCGCTCTTCCTCAGTAGCCTGTGGCTGGCCCCGGTGCTGCTGGTGCCGCGCTTCACCCGCGCGACTGCAGCGGTCATCGGCTTGGTGCTGTGGGGGGCATCGCTGGTGGGTTTGAGCTACTTCGGCATCTATCGCCAGGAGTTCTCGCAAAGCGTCATCTTCGTAATGTTCGAGTCCAACACCGCCGAAGCCGGTGAGTACTTCAGCCAGTACTTCAGCATCTGGCTGGGCCTGGCATTGCTGCTGTACACGCTGGTGGCGGTGCTGCTGTGGAAACGCGTACGCCCGGTCAGCCTGCCCCTGCGCAGCCGCCTGCCGGTGGTCGCCTTGTTGCTGGTAGCCAACCTTGTGTACCCGTTCTACAAGCAGATGGTCACCCAGGAGCGCAATTTCGCCGATGCCGCCGAGAAGGTGCAGCAGCGCATGGAACCCGCCGTGCCCTGGCAGTTGCTGGTCGGCTACCGGCAGTACCGCCAGCAACTGGACAACATGCAGGAACTGCTGGCCCAGAACGCCGCATTGCCGCCGCTGCAAAACCTGCGTGACAGCAGCGGAACGGCGCCCCGCACCCTGGTGCTGGTACTGGGCGAGTCCACCACCCGCGAGCACATGCACCTGTACGGGTATAACCGCGACACCACGCCCAACCTCGACGCCCTGGCCGCCAGCGACAAAGGCCTGACGGTGTTTCGCGATGTGGTATCGCCACGCCCGTACACCATCGAAGTGATGCAGCAGATACTCACCTTCGGCGATGAGCAGAACCCGGACCGCTTCCTCACCGACCCGTCGCTGATCAACCTGATGAAACAGGCAGGCTACAAGACCTTCTGGATCACCAACCAGCAGACCATGACCAAGCGCAACACCATGCTCACCACCTTCTCGCAGCAGACGGACGCGCCGGTGTACCTGAACAACCAGCGCAACCAGAATGCCAGCCAGTACGATGACGTGGTGCTGGCGCCGTTCGAAAAGGCCCTGCAGGACCCTGCACCGAACAAGTTCATCATCGTGCACCTGCTGGGCACGCACATGGACTACCGCTACCGCTACCCGGACGACTACACGCACTTCACCGACAACCAGGGTGTGCCAGGCAAACTGACGCCGGACCAGGTCAAAACCTACAACTTCTACGACAATGCGGTGCGTTACAACGACTACGTGGTCTCGAGCCTGATCAAGCGCTACTCGGCCGGTAACCCCAATGGCTTCCTGGTGTACCTGTCCGACCACGGTGAAGACGTGTACAGCTCCGGCGACCACGACCGCCTCGGGCGCAACGAGGGCGCGCCGACCCGGCCGATGTACACCATTCCGTTCCTGCTGTGGACCTCGCCCAGCTGGCAGGCCGAGCACCCTCGTGACTTGCAGGCGATGGCCAACCGCCCGTACAGCAGCTCGCACCTGATTCATACCCTGTCCGACCTGGCCGGGCTGAGCTATGACCGCTTCGAGCCGGCCAAGAGCCTGGTAAGCCCGCAGTTCGTGGCAACACAGCGCTGGATCGGCGACCCCTACCGCAAGGATGGCTTGCGCGAGTTCGACCACCTGCCGCTGGACAAGCCTGAGCAGGCACAGGAAACAGCCAGCACCCGGCAGTAAGCCGACACCTGCAGGAGCAGCCTTGTGCTGCTCCTGCAGGGTTTGCGATATCCCGTCCGCTTCGTGCTCGCCGGGCAGATCGGTTTCATCGTTGGTGTGTCGCTGTTGCGATGCACGGTGTATTCCTGCTGGCCGGGCTGATCACCAGCGTGGCCTTTGCACTGTCCTGGCTGCTGCGCGAAGTGCCGCTGCGCCGCGCCACACAGTCCTGAAGCCAGGATGCCAGCGCGCCGCCCGCGTGGCACTCATACCGATGCAGCGCAACTGCCTTTCCGGGCACTCCCCCGCACCGCCTCGGCCAGCTTGCGCAGGTTGGCCTGGTGCGCATTCACCAGGCTGGTGATGCTGTTGTCCGCGGCCGTCTGCACCGACGTGCGGCAGGTCAGTTCGGCCTGCCCTGCCTGCTTCAGGCGCCACACGGCCTCCAGCGAGGCATAGCGCCCCGGCACCGTATCGAAGCGCTGCACATCCACCCGCAGTGCCGCCTTGCTGCCTGCCGCCGGCCCGCCCAACTGGTCCTGCAAGGCGCTGCGAAATTCATCCACCAGGTTGGCGCCCCACCATTCCGTTTCAAGAATGGCCAGGCCGCTCTGGCCCTGCCGCACCACCAGTTGCGGGCGGTCCACCTGCGGCGGCACCACCACCCGGGTCACCTGGATGCGCTGCCCGCTGTCGCGCACCGGCTCGCTCGCCATCAGCGTGTGGTAGTTGTTCGGCGTACTGCTGCAGCCCCCGAGCCACACCAGCAGGCTGGCCACACACACATTGCGCAGTCGTTGCATCGGCTGTCTCCTCAGGGTTCAAGCGCTTCGGCGCCGGCCGCCTTTGGCCGCCCGCGAATCAGCGACTCGGGGTGCCGGCCCAGGTAATCGGCGAGGTCACGCAGCGAACGCGACATGCGCTCCAGCTCATCCAGTGTTTCGCCCATCCGCTCGCGCTGTGGCGAACCTTCGGAAATGGCCGAGTTGGCCGTGCGCAGGGTCTTGTGCACTTCATCGAGCGCGACCTTCACGTCCGGCAGCGTCTGGCCATTGAACTGTTTGAGGCTGGCGCGCAATTCTCGAAGGCTGCCGTCCAGGTTGCCGGCGATGCTTTCCAGCGGCAGCTTGGCAATGCGCTCGACCACCCGCTGCAACTGCTCCTGCAACTGTTCCAGGCTACCCGGCAGTGTGGGGATGGTGATGGGGTTGGCGGCCATGTCGAAGGCGACCTTGGGGGCATCCGGGTAGAAATCCAGGGAAATGAACATCTGCCCGGTGATCAGGTTGCCGCTGCGCGCCTGGGCCCGCAGGCCATGTTCGACGAAGGTGCCGATCAACCGCCTGGCCCCATCCATATCGCCCTCGGCGTGCTTGAACACCGAGAGCATCTTGCGGTGCACCGGCCCCAGCCGTTGCGGGTAGATCACCGCATCGACCACCACCGGAAAGCTCTGGCGGGCGGCATCGTAGTCAAGCTGGACCGAGGTAACCCGGCCAAACTCCACGCCCTTGAACTCCACCGGCGCACCCACCGAAAGGCCGCGCATGGCCTGGTCGAAGCGCAAACGCAAATACTGCGCCTGGCCATTAGGGGGTGCCAACGCGGTGTCGCGGTCGGCAAACAGCTGGAAGCGGGCCTGGTCGGCAGCAGCCTCGGCCTGGGGGGAAAAATCAGGCGAGCCGAAAGCCAGCCCACCCACCAGGATCGATGACAGCGATTCGGTATCCACCTTCAGGCCGTTGGCGCCAATCTGCATGTCGATGCCGCTGGCGTTCCAGAAGCGGCTATCCGTGGTGACGAAGCTGTCATAGGGTGCCTGCACGAACACGCCAATCTCTACCCCCTTGCCATCGTCCTGCAGGGCAAACGACACCACCTCACCCACTGGAATCTTGCGGTAGTAGATCGATGAGCCCACGTCCAGCGAGCCAAGGTCGCTGGCAGTCAGGGTAAAACGCTTGCCCTTTTCGTCGAATGTGATCGGGGGCGGCAGTTCAAGGCCGACAAAGGCCTTTTCCGGCACGTTCGACTCGCCGGAGTCAGCCCCGATGAAACTGCCCGAAAGCAGCGTGTCCACCCCGGACACCCCACCCACGCCGATGCGCGGGCGCACCACCCAGAAGCGCGCGCCCTGTGTGGCGAACGAACGGGCATCGTCCGACAACTGCACCTTGGCCACCACGCTCTTCCTGTCGTCGGCCAGTTCCACCGTGGTCACTTCACCAATCACCACGCTGCGGTACTTCACCTGGGTCTTGTGCGCCACCAGCCCTTCCCCTGTGTGGAAGGAAATGGCAATGACCGGCCCTTGCTGCATCCAGTTGCGCACCACCAGCGAAGCGCCGATCAGGATGGCCAGTATCGGCACGATCCACACCAGCGATACGCTCCAGCGTCGGGTGCGCACTTCAACCTGCCCCACCCCCTCACGTTCGTCAGTCTGTTGCCCCATCAGTGCGGCCTCCCCTCGTTGGCATGGCTATCCCAGATCAGGCGTGGATCGAAGCTCATTGCAGACAACATGGTCAGCACCACCACCATGCCGAAAAACAGGATGCCCACCCGTGGCTCGATGGTGCCCAGCCCGCGCAACTGCACCAGTGCCGCCACCAGCGCCACCACCATGACATCGAGCATCGACCAGTAGCCGATCAGCTCGACGAAGCGGTACAGCTGCGACCGTTGCCGGCAGGCCCAGGTGGAACCACGCTGGGCGGTATACAGCAGCAGGCCGAGCGAAAAGAACTTGATGGCAGGCACACCCACGCTGGCAATGAAGATGATCAGTGCGATGTCCCAGGCCCCCGCCTCCCAGAACTCCAGCACCCCACCGCCGATGGTGCTTTCACTGCCACTGCCGAGCATTTCGGTGTGCATGACAGGCAGCAGGTTCGCCGGGATGTAAAACACCAGCGCGGCCAGCAGAAACGCCCAGCCGCGGCTGATGGCCTTGGCCTTGCGCCGATGGATGGCAGCGCCACAGCGGTTGCACGTTTGCGCGCCGCTGCTCAGGTCACACGCCTGGCCGCAGCCATGGCACAGGCACAGGCCGAGGTCGTCAGCGCTGGCCGGGGCAGTCATACCTGCTCCCATAAATCGCGGATGTCCTTGCCGGCGATATGAATGATCAGCATGCTCAGCGCGGCCAGGGCCAGCAAACCGATGCCCGGGATCACATCGAGCAACCCGGCCAGCTTGATCACCGCCACCATCGCCCCCAGCAGGCACACCTCCAGCATGCTCCAGGGCCGCAGGCTCTCCAGCCCGCGCATGCACAGGGCAAAGCCGGGGGCACGCTGACCAGCCAGGGCAAAGCTCAGCACCCAGCACAACACGGCAATCTGCAGCACCGGCGCAACGATGATCGACAGCGCCATGACCAGGGCGATGAAGGTAATACTGCCGTGGCTGAGGATCTGCACCGAGTCCCACAACGTCGCCGAATGGGTAAGCCCCTGCATGCCGATGGTCATCACCGGGTAGGCATTGGCGAACACCAGCAGGATGCCACCGGTCACACTCAGTGCCAGCCTCTGCTGAAGGGTCAAGGACGTATGCCGGTACAGCACGCCGCCACAGCGCTGGCACAGGGCGCGCTGATGCTTGCGCAGCGTCGCACGGTGATACACCGTGTCGCAGTACTCGCAAATGATCAGACCTTGGGGCTGGGTCATGTTGGCTCCCACGGGTAGGCCTGCAGGGCACAGCTACGTCAGCAAGCCTAGACGGGAAAACCTTAATGCGTTCGGTGCATGCGCACCTTGTCGTGAAACCTCCGGGCACGTGCTACCCGGAGGTTTGCACAGGGTTACTCCAGCAACTGTTCCAGGCTCGGGTCACGTATCACACGCTGCACCGGCTGCTGCTGCGCGGCGCTACCCGGGGTGGCCATCTTCAACTTCATGCTGGCAACTTTGGCGCAGGCATTCCTGCCGTCCGCATAGATACCGCTCATGTCGCACTTCCACTGGTAGAAGTTAACCATGCCACCGGACATCTGCAGGCTGTAGTCGGTACTTTGCGTAGCCGGGGTGAAGGCATGCCCTGCCGGTATGTTCTGGAACCACTTCATCCACTCGTCCGAACCCGGAGATGGCGGGTTGGACTGGAACAGCGGATTCATGATCGCCACTTGCGGCGCCTCGGCGGTGGCATGGCAGCTCAGGCAGGAGCTGTTGGGGTTGTCCACCGGCCCGTTGAGGCGGCCGTTCCACCCCAGGTGGGTGGGCGGCAGCTCTCGGGTATTGGCGTTGATGGCCGTCTGTTGCAGCGCCTTGTTGATCCGGGTCTGGGTGGGCTCAGGGTTGGTGTGGTCATTACCGGTGACCTGCGGGTCGTTGCCTCACATGACACCCACCGGTACCAGGTTGTCCCAGCTGGCTTTGCCGCTCATGGCCCCGTTGTACTGGAACGTACCGAAAATCCACCCGGTTTCGGCAATGCGCGTGTCGCGCACGGCAACGTCCATCTGGATCAGCGCCACGTCCTTGAGCTTGCGGTTGGCCGAGGTGAACGTGTCCGTGATATAGCCCTGCCACAGTACCGGGTTGGCCAGGAACGGCACCGTGCTGCGGTCGATGTCGGCGAACAGCGCCTTGCACACCACCGTACCGTTGGTAAAGCTGTTGGGTTGGGCGGTATGGCTGGGGTCTGGGTTGTTCGGGTCTTTCCAGACTTGCCCAAGGGTGTAGGCGCCAATGTCGTTGTAGATACCCACGGCATAGGTCTGGCCGGTCGCCGTCTGTGTGCTGGCCAGTTGCTTGACCTGGATCTGCGCCTCCTTGGTCAGCCCGTGTATGCCCTCACGCCCCAGCGGCCCGTAATGCTGCCAGGGCATGTGGTACCACTGCCGAATCCTGTTGTGCTGCACATACCAGTCAGCCTCGACGTTACCCTCCAGGCAATAGCGCTTCGCCGCCTCCATGTACGGGCGCCATGTCTCGAAGTTGTTGTCGCGCTTGTCAGGCAGCTTTGCAAAGAACGCCGGCACGCCATTGGGTGGTGACGTCGGGTAGCTTTGGCTGAGGGTAAATGTCGGCCCTTTGTAGCTGTCGGGTGGTGCATAGCCATAGTCCGGATAGGTACCGGCCTGGGCAGCGAGGCTGAACAGCGTGGCCGTCATGGCCAGTGTGGCGAGTGTTCCATGGGGCTGGTTCATCGATGATCTCCTTGATCGGCTGCACACCTGGTATCGTGCCGGGCATTTATCCACGGCGGATACAGAGACTCCTTTATTGTTTTCAGGTACGCGGCGCGGCTGCCGGTGCAGTGGGCGCGCAAGTGCGCGGCAACCAGCATGAAGCGTTGTATGACCGGGCCAGTGACGATGCCAAGCAGCAATACCGGCAAAACCGCGCTGGCGAAGTGGCTGCCGCCGGTGCCGCAGTCGGTGGCATGCGTCAGCGTCAGGATCGGCGCCAGGACAGGCGCGGCCAGGACGAAGCAAAAACCCAGGCCCATGCCAGTGCCTACAGCGGCTGCCTGCAAGGCCGCGGCTATCAGGTCAATCCTTGACCACCCTGGCACGCCATGCCGTTGAATCAGGCGGCATGGCGTGCCGGCCTCAGAACTTCGCCAGCTCTTCCCTACAGAACTCCACGAATAGCTGTGCAGGCTTGGTCAGCTGCACCCGCTTCAACCACGCCGCCGCCAACCCTGACAGCGCCACCGGCTCGGCAATGTCCAGCATGGCCAGGCGCTGGCCGTCGTAGGTGTATTCCGAATGCGGACGTGTCACCAGCAGCGAAAAGCCAAAGCCCTGCCCGACCATGCCACGCACCATCTCGATCGACGGCGAGCTGAAAACGATGTTCGGCGTCAGCCCCATCTCGTTGAACAGGCTGACGAAGTAGGTGCGGCTGGGGGCTACGTCCAGCAGAATCATCGGCTCCGGGCACAGGTCGCGCAGCGAGACCTGGGCCTGGCCGGCAAAACGGTGGTTTTCCGGCAGCAGCACATAGGGCTTTTGCGGCGGCATCAGCGGCTCGGCTTCGATGGTACCGTCCAGGTCGTGATCGTAGAGAAATGCCAGGTCGAAGGTGCCGGCCGTCAGGCCCTGGATCAGGTCCTGCTGCTCGCCGTCGCGCAGCCGGATATCCACGCCCGGGTAACGCTGACGAAAGCCGGCAATCAGCCGCGGCAGGTACAACGGTGCCACGGTTTCGAAGCAGCCGATGTCGATCTGCCCGGCCACGGTGTCGTTGTCGGCCAGGGCGTTCTGCTCAAACTCATGGGCCATCTGCAGCAGCGACTTGGTCTTGGCGTAGAAGCGCTTGCCACTGGGCGTCAGCGACACACCCTGGGCATGGTGACGGATGAACAGCTGCACACCAAAACTTTCCTCCAGGCTTTTGATGGCCGTGGAGATGGACGGCTGGGCGATGTACAGCTGGCGCGAAGCCTCGGCAACGCTGCCGGCCTCCACGGTGGTGACGAAGTACTTGAGTTGTCGCAGGGTATAGGCAGCCACGGGTACCTCTTTGGTGCCCGATGGGCACGCAGGGATCATGGCTGACACTTTAACCCTGGGCGCTGGCGAATGGGGGCTGGGTGATAAAGGATTTACCTATGGCTTGAGCAGGTTTTTTGAGGGGGGCCACCTGAAGCCCCCACCGGATCACTCGAAGTCTATATTCGCCATCGCACAGTCATCCCCAACAAGTTTGTACCCTGATTCACATGGCATCCCCACGACAGGGGCCACGCCACGCTTGCGCCTGGAGAGTTTCACTTCAGACTCCACATGTTCCAGCGTCTGTTGTTCAGCGTTACCTGGCAATTCGGCTTTCGGTTCATCTTGCATGTACGTTACTCCTGGGTTGGGTGAACTTGCCAGATAGACTCTATCGTCCGCTCACCCGGTACCCCATCTGGAAACCCGGCCACTGGCCAATAATCTCTGAACGTCTTTACTGATACCCAACGGCCTCAGCGATACGGAGTGCGCCAATGAAGATCGTGGTTACCAGCATTTTCGTCGACGACCAGGCCAAGGCCCTGGCCTTCTATCACTATGTACTCGGTTTCGAGCCCAAGCATGACATCCCCATGGGCCGGCACCGCTGGCTGACCCTCACTTCGCCCAACGACCCCAACGGTGTCGAGCTGCTGTTGGAACCCGACGCGCACCCGGCGTCCAAGGTGTACAAGGCCGCGCTGAAGCAAGACGGCATTCCTGCCACTTCGTTCGGCGTGCGCGATATCCAGGCCGAGTACACCCGGCTTTGCGCGGCGGGCGTGCAGTTTACCCAGCCCCCCACCGACATGGGCCCCGTCACGGTGGCCGTGTTCGATGACACGTGTGGCAACCTGATCCAGATTGCCCAGAAGCACTGATAATCCACCCTCACGCGCAACAACAAGGAAAACAGATGCGCCACGAATTCAGCGAAGTGCTCAACGACCTGGTCGATTACTTTCTGCTTGGCGATATCCAGCTGCTCGAACGCTTCAAACAGGAACATGAGCTGCCCGACGACCTTGCCTATGCATTCACCCATGACGACAGTGGCGACCAGGCCGTACGCGAAGGCATCGTGCTGCCGCTGGCCGGGGTCGACAACCTGCCTTATCGCATCCTCTTCACCCTCGATGGCTACACCCCGGCCCTGCGCGAACCCGGCAGCCGCCTGAAGCACCGGCGCAATGGCTACGTGCTGCGGGTGGAGCACGGTGCGCTGATGCTGTACACCTGGCGCATCCTGCAGCATTTCACGCCCAAGACCTTGGGCGACCTGATGGCTCGCTACCAGGTGCCGGGGCGGCCGATCATCGAGCTGGACAATGGCTGGTATGACGTGGAGGTGCTGGCGGGGGCACTGGTGCGGGACGGTGTGTACGAGCCGGCGTTCGAGTTTGTTTTGAAGAAGCGCTGGAGTCGGGGTCAGGCTGCTGATGTGGATACCGGATATGCCTTTGGCTTGCGTGGCTATTTCGATTGATTGATAGCCTGTTCCGGCCCTTTCACGGGCAAGCCCGCTCCCACAGGTACAGCCCAGGACTTGAAAGCTGTACTGTACCTGTGTGCGGGCTTGCCCGCGAAAGGGCCCGCGCAGGCGGCCCATTAATCTCAGGTATGGCTGATATCCCGATCCTTGGTCTCTGGCATGAAGAAGATCCCCAGTACCGCCGTCATCACGGCAATCACGATCGGGTACCACAAGCCGTAATAGATATCCCCGGTCGCCGCCACCATGGCAAACGCAACCGTCGGCAGGAAGCCGCCGAACCAACCGTTGCCGATGTGGTAAGGCAGCGACATCGAGGTGTAGCGGATACGCGCCGGGAACAGCTCTACCAGCCAGGCGGCAATCGGGCCGTAGACCATGGTCACGTAGATCACCAGAAGGGTCAGCAGCAACAGCACCATCGGGTAGTGGATCTTCGCCGGGTCAGCCTTTTCCGGGTAGCCCGCCTCTTTCAATGCACCACTCAAGGTTGCAGTAAACGCCTCGCTCTGCACTTTGAAGTCCGCTGCGGCCATGCTCCTGCCTTCAAAGCTCGGCAGTAACCGCTCACCAATACGGATCTGCGCCACGCTGCCAGGTTCGGCCGCCTCGTTGGTGTAGGGAATGGCGCGCTTGGCCAGCAGGCTCTTGGCGATGTCGCAGGAACTGGTGAATCTGGCCTTGCCCACCGGGTCGAACTGGAACGCGCACTGGCCAGGGTCTGCCACCACCACCACCGGGTTCTGCTCCTGGGCAACGAACACGTCCGGGTTGCCGTATTCGGTCAGCGCCTTGAAGATCGGGAAATAAGTCAGCGCAGCGATAATGCAGCCGGCCATGATGATCTTCTTGCGGCCAATGCGGTCAGACAAGCTGCCGAAGAAGATGAAGAACGGCGTGCCGATCAGCAGCGAGCCGGCAATCAGCAGGTTGGCCGTCTGTGGCTCGATCTTGAGCATCTGCAACAGGAAGAACAGCGCATAGAATTGCCCGGTGTACCACACCACGGCCTGGCCAGCAGTGCCGCCCAACAACGCCATGATCACCACCTTGAGGTTGTCCCAACGGGCGAACGACTCCGTCAGAGGTGCCTTGGAGGCTTTGCCTTCGGCCTTCATCTTCATGAACACCGGTGACTCGTTGAGCTGCATGCGGATGTACACCGAAATCGCCAGCAGCAGGATCGACAGCAGGAATGGCACCCGCCAGCCCCAGGCCTCGAAGGCCTCGGTCCCCATGGCCGTGCGGCACGCCATGATTACCAGCAGCGACAGAAACAGCCCCAAGGTGGCTGTGGTCTGGATCCAGGCGGTGAAAAAGCCGCGCCGCCCCTTCGGTGCATGCTCGGCCACGTAGGTGGCCGCGCCGCCGTACTCGCCACCCAGTGCCAGGCCCTGCAGCAGGCGCAGGGTGATCAGGATGATCGGCGCGGCCACACCGATTGCGGCGTAGCCAGGTAGCAGGCCGACGACAGCGGTGGACAGGCCCATGATCACGATGGTAATGAGGAAGGTGTACTTGCGCCCGATCATGTCGCCCAGGCGGCCGAATACGATGGCACCGAATGGCCGTACGGCGAACCCGGCAGCAAAGGCGAGCAAGGCGAAGATGAACGAGGTGGTTTCATTGACCCCGGCAAAGAAGTGCTTGGCGATGATCGCCGCCAGGGAACCGTACAGGTAGAAGTCGTACCATTCGAACACCGTGCCCAGGGAAGAGGCGAAGATGACCTTGCGCTCCTCCCGGGAGATACCGCGTTGGGGCGCGCTACTGCCCGTGGATGTGCTGTCGAAAACCGCCATGGGTTGCCTCCGTCATGTCTTCATGCAGGCCGGAGCACCTCACAACCACTTCACCGTCGCACCCAGGCCCTGGGGCTTGCTTTGGTTGCGCGAAGCACGACGAGGCAGGCCGCCTCGGATCGCAGCAAGGTAACTGAAGCATAATCGGGTTTGGCGGGATATCCACCCGCCTGGCCGCACTGCGGAGGGCAGCATGAACAATACGGCTACACCGGGCTGGCTAGGCGATATCTGGTTGGCTGACGATCACTGCCTGCTGCTTTCTACACTCGGCACGACCGACCGTCATGTGCACTACGCGCATCAGGTGCTTGTCGGCCTCGGCGCCGATATCGAGGTGCGCGTGGGCGAGCAGATCTGCAGCGGCCCGCAGGTGCTGATTGCCTCGCAGCAACCTCATGCCATCCTCAGTCATGGCTTACCGTGCCTTACCCTGTTCGCCGAGCCGCTGGCATTCGACCTGGCAGAACTTGCCTTGGCCTGCGAGCACGCGGGCAACCGTGCAGAACACCTGGCAGAAAGCCTTGGGCATTGGCCGCGCCGCCGGCTCGACCCCCGCCTGGGAAAAGCCCTGCAGCGCATCCGCGCGCTCGATGAGCAAGCCTTGCCGGCCCGGGAACTGGCCAGTACCGCGACGCTGTCGATCAGCCAGCTGGAGCGCCTGTTCAGCGGTTCACTGAAGCTGTCGGTGCGGCGGCTGGTGTTGTGGCAGCGCTTGCGTGTGGCCATGCAAAGGGCGCTGAGCGGCGCCAGCCTGACCGAAGCGGCATTGGCGGCAGGGTTTGCCGACTCGGCCCACTTCACCCGCAGCGTTCGCCGGCAGTTCGGCCTCAGCCCCCGGGCCGCCTTGTGCGGATTGCGTCTACGTACGGTCGGCTAACGCCTGACACAACCCCGCTGGCAATACCGCAGGTGAATGAGCATCGCCGTTCACCCACGGCTCGCGCAATTGCGCCAGGTAGGCCTGCGGATAGTCGGGCCGATCCCCGATGCCCATGTCGTCGTCCGCGAGCGCATAGCCTGGCAGGTACAGGACCGTGCCAAGCAGCCGGTCCCAGAGCGGAAAGAACAGCGCGAAGTTGACGTCGCCAGTGCTGCCGTACTTCAGGTGATGCAGGCGATGCACCGGCGCCCAGGCGAACACATGGCGCAAGCCGCCAATGCGCATGTCCACGTTGCTGTGTTGCAGCAACAGCTGGATAGACACACTGAACGCCAGCAGCGATGCCACCTCGACGGGCAAGCCAAGCAGCAACAACGGCAAGGTGCCGCCCAGGGTTTCGAGCAACTGGTGTAGAGGATGCTTCATCAGGCCGTTGAAACCGTACAGACGCGTGACACTGTGGTGCACCGCATGCAGCCGCCACAGCAGCGGGCTGCGGTGGCTGGCGTAATGCACCAGGGTGATGCCCAGATCGGCCAGCGCAATGGCTAGCAGCAACTGCAGGGCCAACGGCCAGTGATCAGGCCAAAGCCCCGTACCCGGGAGCCAGGTGGCAAGCAGCGGAATGGTCGCCACGCTGCAGAGGGTCAGGCATTCATTGACCAGCGCATGGCAAAGGTCACGTCGCCCCTCGCCTTGTACCTGATTCCAGACAACCTTGAAGGGGATGAGCCGTTCGCAGATAAATGACAGCAACACGGCACTGGCCAGCAGGGGCAGTAGCCACAACGGCTGGGCTGCCAGTGACAGTGCGGCGGCAATGAAGCCAAAGAAGAACAGTGGGGCATACAGGGTGCGCATGGGCGACTCCAGTCAGTCAGGAGCCGCCAGTGTTAGGCCTTAGGCAAGGTGGGCGCTTGAAAGAACGGCGCATGCTTGGCCGCTACGCGGAACCGGCGTCCACTTCAAGAACAGCGTTACCGCAAAAACTGCACGACCGCTGCCAGCACCCCCTCAGCCTGTTCCCGATGCGGTACATGCCCACACTCTTGCAGCAACTGCATCGCCGCCGGCCCACCCGCCAGCGCCACCAGCCGCTCGGGGTGCACTGGCGAGCCGAACTCGTCGTTATCGCCATGCAGGCTCAACAGCGGGCAGCGGACCTGCGCCAACACGGCATCCAGGTTCCACTCGGCAAAATCCTCAGCCAGCCAATTGTCCACCCAGGCGCGCAGTACCCATTCGGCCTTGCTGCCGTGGTAGCGCTCCAGCCGTTGCAGCTGGCCGGGCGCGGCAAACCGCAGATCGGCGGCACGAATGCCCTCAAGGGTACGCGCTTCGACAAACGCTTGCGCCGACTCGGTAATCAGCCCCACGCACTGGCTGGCGAAGGCCGCCGCACAGGCCACGGCCATGCCACCGCCAACGCTGTGACCGAAGACAATGAAATCGGTAATGCCAAAGTACTCGCGCAGCGCCGTGAACCCTTGCTGCGCCTCGTTCTCGACAAACCCCAGGCGCAACCTGCCCGGGTGTGCGTCGGACCGGCCAAAGCCCAGGCGGTCGTAGGCGATTACCCGGTGCCCGGTGGCGTGGGCCAACTGCACCGGAAAGTCGCGCCACAACGCCACACAACCCAGCGAATCATGCAGCAGGACAATGGGCGCCCCCTGCACCTGCAGGGGTACCCACTCCTGAGCGAACAGCCTGCCTTGGGCGGTGTCGATCCAATGCTCATGGCTGTGCAGTGCGCTCATACCGCCGCCGCCACCGGCCCCTTCAACTCGACCTGGTTGCCATCCGGGTCGTAACAGTACAGGGACAGCCCCTCGCCTTCGGCACCATAACGCTTCTCTGCGGGCTCAACCTTGACCCCGGCGGCTTCCAGGTAGGCCGTCAATGCCACCTCATCGAACGGCTCGATACGCAGGCAGAAATGGTGCAGGTTGCGCCCCTCCACCCCCGGTGCCGCCCCGCCTGGCTGGCCCAGCGGGCCGTCCAGGGTCACCAGGTCGATCATCGCCGTGCCCGTGGCCAGGTGCACCATGCCCAGGTCGTCGCGCACGCGGCTGACAGCGCAACCCAGCAACTCGGTGTAGAAGGCAACACTGCGCGGCAGGTCGCTGACGCGCAGAACAAGATGGTCTATGTGCTTGATAGCGAACGGTCGCATGCCGGGCTCCTTGTTCCGTGTGCGCGAATACGTTCGCCACCATAGCCCAGCTTCGCCCGGCGTGACCAGAATCAGCTACTCGTTAACCAACCGTTGCAGCACGCGCCCTTCATGCCGCGTCAGGATGCGCAACAGTTGGTCGACCAGCGCCCGGTCCGGGGTCTCCAAGTGGAAGTGGTGCCCGCCCGGGTGCCACGAAATCTTCGCCTGACCAGGCAAGGCGGCCTCGCGCCGGGTAAAGGCTTCGCCGGTGAATGCCCCCTGGCGACCAAACAGCAGGTACAACGGGCAGCTGATCTGGTTGAGCAGTTCGCAGGCTTCGCGCTCGGTCAGCGGCATCGGTTCGGGCAGCACCAGCCGCGGGTCGTGGCGCCAGCAGTAGCCATCGCCCAGTTGCAGCAGGTCGCGCAGCGCCAGCAGCCGTGCGGCACCTTCCGACAGCTCGGTGTCCAGGCGTTCGCGGCGTTGCGCCAGGGCGGTGTCCAGGTCGTCGAAGCGGCCGGGGTCTGGCTCGGCAAACCCCGGCAGCTGGCTGCGCTGCACCATGCGCTTGAGCCGGTAGGCCCGCGCCAGGTGCTGCACGCGGTCATCCTCGGCCACCGTGAACGGTGCCCCCATGCCGTCGAGGAAGGTCATGCTGGCAATGCCGCTGGTCATGGCCGCCAGCAGCGATGCCACCCCGGTTCCCATGCCGTGGGCCAGCACATGGAACTGCGCCAGCCCCAGACTGTCGGTCACCGCCAGCATATCTTCGGCATGCTCCCAGAGGTAATAGCCACTGTCGCGGCGGCGATGGTCCGAACGGCCGTGACCAACCAGGTCGGGGGCCACCACGAAACAACCGTCCAGCATCGGTGCCAAGCGTTCGAACGAGGCAGCGTTGTCCAGCCAGCCATGCAAGGCCAATACGGGAATACCGTCTTCGGCGCCCCAGGTGCGGACCGCTATTTCAATACCATCAAGGTCTAGCAGGTGGTCTTTCGGACTGCACAGCGAACGCATTGCAATTCTCCTTGGCTGAAGCCTGCGCCATGGCCTGCCTCCACCCTCTCGCAGATCTCCCCCTGCTGCTGGCCCCTCACCGACACACGCATGCGCAAGACCGACCGCTACCGACAACTATCTACCGCACCACGGCGCCTTGATGAGTGTGGACTATCCCCTCTACGCAAGAGGTCATGACCATGACAACCCCCACGCCGCTGCATAAAAACCAGATAACCCGTGCATTGCCCAAATGGAGCAAGGCGCTACACCCCGCACACACGCAAAAAGTGGTGCAAAGCCTGCGCAGGGACTATCTGGCTGAAGATGGCACCCCTTACCCATGGTATGCCACTGCCGATGCGCCCGCGCGCGAGCAGTTGCGCAACGCCATCAAGGCGCGAAACAAATGCCTGGCGCAACTCAAGGCAGCTCTTGCGGGCTTCAAGGACATCATCACATTCAGCACGCCTCTGCTAACCAAGCAGTTGAATGTGAGTGTGCCCGTAGACAGGGCGCAGTATGTCTTTCAGCCCTTTGAAGCCGATGCCGATATCTGGACCGGCGTTCCTGACCTGGAAGTGCCTTTGTTTCCTGACCGGAAGGTGGATGTGCTGGCCACCCGCCCCATGGGCGAGCCGCAAGCACGTAGCTTGCTGGAGGCGGCCCTGCACAACTTCGAAAGCCTGGATGAAGTAGGCGCCTACAGCAGGCTCACCTGTGCACCAGGCAGCGAAACCCCTTTGCCAGGGCTGACGATGGCGGACTTCGTCAAGCATTGTCGGGCACTGGACCTGGGCCAGCGCTATCAAGATCACCTGCTGGCAACCCATGAGGGCGCCAACCGCGCTGAAGTCCAGCGCCTGTCGATTCAAGCCAGCCGTGAAGCTTTGAGGGTGCAGGCACTGATCGCAAAGCTCAAAGGCCTGCTGAGCGACCGCGGGGGCAATGCGCTCATTCAGTTATGCGATGGCAAGCCCCGGCCCACCTATGATGAACAGCCGTTGCGCTGCTGGAACTTCAGCCTGTTCGGTATCCCCATCCACGAGATCCTCTTCATCGGGCCCGACGAGCCTAGCCAGATAAACCCGTGCATTGTTTACATACCTGAAGACAACGAGCACCCGGTCAGGGAATTTGCCTCACTCCAGGCAGCAGGCAAGCACCTGCGCAGACGCTTGCTGCAGAGGACATTCCGTCGTGCGTTGGTCCATTTCGCCTACAAGGACAGGCAACAGGAGCTGGCCGACAAACTGGAGAACGCGCTGTTCGAGAAGGACGATGCAGGCATACACAGACCCCGACACAAGCCTGTACTCCATTTCACCCCCTCGCCCATCCGCACCGATCCCTGGGCCACCTTGTACAACGCGCACCTTGCGCGCATGAAGGCCGACGCGAAAATCATTGCTGTCCCCACTGCCGACGTAGACGCCAAGGCCCGCAACGAGCGCCTGAAGCATTGGCTCGATATCGGCATGACTGTGCTCAACGTGGCTGCGTTCTTCGTGCCCGGGCTGAACACCGTCATGCTTGGTGTTTTCGCCTACGACCTGATGAGTTCTGTGTTCACCGGGTTCGAGGCCTGGGAAGAAGGCGATACCCAGCAAGCGCTGGTGCAACTGGAATCATTGGCCATCAATGCGGCGGTCATCGCCGGTTTTGCGGTAGGCGCCAAGATCGTTCAGGCATCAGGCTTCGTCGATGCACTGACGAGTGTGTGGCACGACGATCAGGAGGTGCTCTGGCACCCCGACATGAAGCCGTATGCAAGCCCAGCGGCTATCCCTGAGGGAGTTCAACCCGATTCGCTCGGCCATGTGCACGTCGATGGGAAGACCTACCTGAAGCTGAATGGGACGCTATACGAAGTGTTTCAGGACGCCGAGCAACAATGGCGCGTGCGCCACCCCGAGGATGCACAGGCCTATGCGCCGCGCTTGTTGCATCAGGGTGACGCTCGCTGGCAACTCGACCATGAACAACCGCTGGAATGGGACCACCAGCAACTCATGAGCCGCCTGGGCAACTACACCACTGGCCTGGACAAAAGCGAGCTGGACTACGCCATGCGCAGTACCGGTACCGATGAAAGTGTATTACGCCGTAACCAGGCAACAGGCTCACGCCCACCCGCCCTGTTGATCGACACCTTGCAACGCCTGCAACTCGACAACGAGGCTCGACAGATCATCGATCGCGTACGCCATGGGTTGCCGCTGGCAGCGTACAAGGACTTTGTCTTACCTGAACTGCTGCGCCTGCCGGGGTGGTCTGAGGGGATTGTACTCAAGGTTTACAAAGGGCCAGAACCCTGGGGCGAGTCTATGCGCTACGGCCCGCCCCGTTCGACGGGGCAAATAGAAATCGAAGTCACCCGCAGCGACCTGGAAAATGGCCAACTGAGCCAGACCGTGCTGGCTCAAATGGATGAAGAAGTCTCGCTGAGACTGCTGGGTGACACACCGCCCGAGCAACGATCTTCTGCCTTGAACAACGCGCTCGCGACACATCTGGAAGCGCATCGCGAGGCGTTGTTCAGCAGCCTGCAGCAAAGCCGCCGGCCCGTCCTCCCCCCAGCCGCCCACCCCCTCGCCCGGCAGTTTCCCGGCTTGCCGGACAGTGCGCTTGAAGCGTTACTGGCCAACATCAGCAACGCCGAACGGCTAAGCCTGACAAACGGACGGGTGCCGCTTCGCATTGCCGAAGAAGCCCGCCGTCTGCAAGCCCGTGCGCGGCTAGACCGCGCCATCCTCGGCATGTTCAGGCGCAGCCTGGCTAACGATGACAGCCAACGCCTGAAACAGGCCCTGCAAGCCGAGCACCCACAGGCTGACTCGGCCCAGTTGCTGCAACTTGCCCTCGCCGATCGCCAGCGCTGCGCCTCACTGCTTGGCCAACAGCCCGTCAAGCCGAGCTTCCGCTCCCCCTTGCGCATGGCCAACGGCCAACTTGGCTACCCTTTGAGTGGTCGGGGCCTGCCCGCCGCCCGCCGCCTTCGAGCACTCTACCCCGAACTCAGTAGCCCGCAAATCAGTGCGCTGCAAGCTGATCTTGCCCAAGGGGGCGACCTGGGTATCGCCATCAGTCGGCTGGAAGCAGAACAGCGTACCCTCAGCCGTGACCTCAACCGCTGGGCCAACGCTTCAGCTTCGCTGGAAGAGCGCTTTGATCGCCAGCAATGCGCCGAACGGCTGATGAGTGCTTCCCGGCGTGAAGGTGGCGCGCAACGCGAGGCACTGGTGCTGGACCGCATGCGGCTGGAAGCGCTGCCAACGTTCACTGCTCGCATGCCGCATATCCGGCAACTGACGCTTGAAGGGTTGCAACTGCGGCGCCTGGACAGCGGCTTGCTGTCAAACTTCCCTAACCTGGAAAAACTGGAAATCATCGGCAACCCCGACATGGACGCCGAAACACTGTTCGAGGCGCTCAAGTCTGCGCCACGGCTACGCGAGCTGGGCCTGACAAGCAATGGCTTGACTGCCCTTACAGCCACTGCCCAACAAGCCATAGAGGCGATGCCCGGCCTGAGAATACTTGGCCTCAGCCGTAACCGCCTGCAACTTGATGACGCCAGCTTGAGTTTCCTTGCGCGCTTGCCACTGGATGCACTGGGCCTGGGCAACAATCAGATCACACTCGATGAAACCCTCGCAGCCCGTTTTCAGGACATGATTCACCCCATGGTATTGCACATGCCCGGCAACCCATTGCAGCAGCCACCCGACCTGCGCTTCATGGCCCGCCTCAGCCACCTGGACCTCGAGCGTTGCGAACTGCAGCAATGGCCCGACAGCTTGACCACCCTCATGAGCCAGCCCCAGTACCAACTGCGCTATCTCAACCTCTCCTCCAACCGCATTCGCACACTGCCAGACCTGCCAAGGGTGCTGCGTACCCCCTTCGCCCGTGACGTCGCCGCGCGCCTGCCTGAGCGCCGCTGGCTGTTCAACTACAACACGCTGGAAGCCCAGACACGTGCACGCCTGGGCAGCAGTGGCGTCAACGTATTCGAACACGCAGAGGACGTGCCACAGTGGCAAAGCATTTTCCGTGGCGACGCGAGCAATGCCGAAGAGCAACTGTGGAGCGACTTGTTCGACCAAGGTGAAAACGCGGCGTTGCTAGGGGTACTGGAGCGTCTCGCCCAGTCGGCAGAAGCGCTGCGCGATGCCGAAACCGTGAGCGAACGTGTCTGGGACTTGCTGGAGAAGGCTGCTGAAGACACCGAGCTACGTGAGCGCCTGGCCACCGTGGCGGGCGACTTCCCCCCAACCTGTGGAGACGCAGGCGCCGACGCTTTCAGCGCATTGGAAATAGAGGTACTGGCCCACGAAGCCGCAGGCCGTGCCGGTAGCCGACCCACCGATCTGCTGAGGCTGTATCGCAAGCTGTACCGACGCGAACAGGTCAATCAACTGGCCGACCGCATCAGCTGGAAAAGATCCTTGCGCAAACAGGCGCTGCTCGATGGCGTCTTCGATGAAGATCTTCCCGCTTACGATGTGCTCGACGAGCCCTCCGCGTTTCCGGACTTCGACCTGGAAACGGGGCTGGTGGACGATATCGAGGTGCGCCTGGCGTTGCGCCAGTCTCTGGCCACCGCGCTGGACTATCCTGAGCCAAGCCGAGGCATGTTGTACCGCGACACAGCCAGGATCAACCAGACCATCATCGACCGAGTGAAAGCTGCGGTCCTGGCGCTGGATACGGATGCCAACGCGCGGGAACAATGGTTGAACCAGCAGCCGGGTTGGGTCGAGTACCTGAAACGTGAGCATGCGGCACAGTTCAGCCTGATCACCGACTTTTGGCGGCCGGGCCTGGACTACCTATACTACTGCCTGGATGAAACCGCCGACCCGGTCACCTCCCTGGACAGTTCTGTTCTACGAGCGCTGGCCGGCGTCATGCCTGAAAGCCCATTGAGTGCTCAAGGAGTGCTGCGTCGCGTCTCGATCAACGAGCAGCAGTACCGCCAAGGGGTGGACGTGCTGACTGCCGAGCAGCAACAGGTTGAAACCGGCCTGCTGACCAGCCTCACTCGCCAGGCGCAAACCCTCGGCGGCTAAGCGGTAATCACTGCCCGCGCAGGTCTTCGAAGAAGGCCTGCCGGCCATCCACCTGGCTGGACGCCCGCGGGGCCGCCGCCGCTTCGCCATTGGCGGCCTCCACATGCCAGTAGCAGTGCTGCACGGCGCGGGTCACCGCCACGTAGGCCAGGCGCTGCACTTCTTCCTTCTGCGCCGTATCGAACGCCTGCGCATCACCGGCCCTGCCCAGCCCGGCCTGGCGGTACACCTGGTTCTTGTAAGGCGAACTCGTCAGGTACTGGCAGTCGCCCAACATGAACACCGCATCGGCCTGCAAACCCTTGGCACTGTGGTAGGTGAGCTGACGCAGTCGGCGCTGCTCGGCCGGCAATGCCGCCTCGGCGTGCAGCACGCTCTGCAGGTGCTCGTTCATCAAGGCCCTGTCGCTGCCCTTGCGGTAAAGCATCATCACCGTCTCGCCCCGTTGGTAGTGCTCGATCAGCGTTTCGCCCAAGGCGGCCTCGTCACGGTCGAACACCTTGACCGGCGAACCCGGCAGCTCGGCTGCGGGGCCACTGGCCCGGGCTTTCTTGCCGGCAATCGCCGGAGTGCCCTTGACCAGATGCTCGGCCGCGTCGATCACCTGCTGCTGGCAGCGGTAGTTGTCGACCAGCATCACCCGGGTGTTGGCCGGCGACGGGAAGGCCTTGGTGAACTCCATGAAATACTTGGGCGAACTGCCACGCCAGCCGTAGATCGACTGCCAGTCGTCCCCCACGCACAGCAGCGAGGAATGCTGCGCATGGCGCCCGGTGTGCATGGCCGGGCCACGTCGGCGTATTTCGGCCAGGCAGGCACGCAGCCAGCTGACAATCTGCGGCGACACGTCCTGGAACTCGTCGATCATCAGGTGCGCCAGTGGCCGCAGCAGCGGGTCGGGCAGCAGTTGCAGGTTTTCCGGGTTGTTCTCGCCAAACAGGGCGAACATGCGGTTGTAGCTCATCACCGGTGGCGACTGGTCCAGCAGGTGCGCTTCCAGGGCTTTCCAGTACAGGGCCAGGGCCTCGAAGAACAAGGCATCGCTGTCGCCGGACGGGAAACTCATCGCCGCCACTGCATTATTTACGTCCAGGCCAAGGTTCTCGATGAAATTGGCCGCGCCGACAAAGCCATCCAGCAGTGGCGCCGGGGCCAGCTCACCCTTGACCTTGTACTCGAACCCCGGGCCAGCCACGGCATCACCCGCCAGCGAGGCCGCCAGGCGCCGGGCCATGGCGTAGTTGTCCAGCCAAATCAGCGGCCGGTCGCAGAAGGCCTGCAACAAAGTGCGCTTGACCGCCCACTCGGCACGCACTGCCAGCTTGGCGCCGGGGCGCTGGTACTGGGCACTTTCTGCGGGGTCGAAGCCCAGCACCACCCAAGGCCCCTGGCCTTCCAGCCGGCCATGCACATGGAAGCGGCTGCCACGGATGTCGACGGTTTCGCGGCAGGGTTCGATGCCCTTGATCGGCCAGGCACCAGCGGCGAACCACAGGTCCTCGATCACATCGCACAGCTCTTCGTCGCGCTGGGCCGCCAGCTGCGTTACCTGTGCGCGCTTCTGCACATCGGGGTTGTTCGGGTCCAGTGGTTTCAGTTGCAACGCTTCGCTGCGCAACAGGCCGACCAGTTCGGCAAAACGCGGGCTCTCGCCCAGCAAGCTGCTGTAGCACTGGTTCAGTTGCTGACGCTGGGCATCGTTAAGGCGCAGGTCGAACGGGTTGCTGTCGGCCTCGGCCTCACGCCCGGCGGGCATCTCGTTGCCCAGCGTCTCGAAGGCGCGCACCTGGTCGAAGCCCGGCAGGCTGCGCACCAGCGGCAGGATGCGCGAATGGAAGGTACGCACCAGTTCGCGGGCCTGCACCGGTTGCAGATTGATCTGCCACAGGGCAAACACTTGAAGCAGGCGCTTGATGAAATCCTTGCGCGACTCGCGGGTGAAGGTGACCACGGTCATCGCATCCAGCTCGTAGCCCAGGTAATGGCGCAGCAGCAAAATGCGCAGCACCAGCGACGTGGACTTACCCGCGCCAGCCCCAGCCACCACGCAGGTGGACGGGGTGTCGCTGAAAATCAGCTTCCACTGTGCGGCACTGGGCTGGGCCTCGGCGGGCAAACGCTGGGCGACATCGGCCTTGAAGCGCTTTTTCAGCTCGGCCGTCAACGGCAGGCGCCAGTCGTCGAACAGGTTATCGTCCCGGCCCGGCACACCAGCGGTGTCTGGACGGGAGTCGCGGATCACCAGCACCTGGCGCCCGGCCTCATAGCCTTCCATCCGTCCACGCTCAAACCCTTCACGCTCAGCCTCGGCATGGCCACTGCGCTGGCCCTCGGCGTGCCCCAGGAACCATGAGTCGCGGTGCTGAGCCTGCAGGCGGGTCAGGCCACGCCCCAGCAGGCGGGCGACCAGGCGACGAAACCAGGGCAGTTGGGCGGGCGGGGTAAGGTCGGCGGGGGCCTGGGGTTGCTCGTGGGCCACGGTCACTCCGTTGAAAAACAAAATCAGCGGGCATGTTCGCTGCATCGAAGGAAAATCGCCAGCGAATGCTTGCAGATCAGTGGATTAGGCGATGAAGCGAAGAAAGGCCAACAGAAATCACATCTATTAAACTGATTACTTTAAGCCGATATTTACGCTTATTTTCGATGTTTTTTTCGCGCATCATGGCGTCATTCCACTGATTCAAGGAGCACCATCATGCTGCAACTGCGACCGTTTGATAGCCTCGGCCACGCCAACCATGGCTGGCTCGACGCCCACCACCATTTCTCGTTTGCCGAGTACTACGACCCGGCGCGCATGCACTGGGGCAACCTGCGGGTATGGAACGACGACCTGATCGCAGCCGGCAGCGGCTTCCCGCCGCACCCGCACCGCGACATGGAAATCATCACCTATGTGCGTGAAGGCGCGATCAGCCACCAGGACAGCCTGGGCAACAAGGGCCGTACCGAAGCCGGTGACGTGCAGGTGATGAGCGCCGGTACCGGCATCGTGCACAGCGAGTACAACCTGGAGGACGTCGACACACGCATCTTCCAGATCTGGATCGTGCCGGAGCGCACCGGAGAAGCACCGCAGTGGGGCTCTCGGCCGTTCCCCAAAGGCGAACGTGGTGAAGGCTTCGTGACCCTGGCCAGCGGCCGCGTGGGCGATGAAGACAGCCTGCAGATTCGCACCGATGCGCGGCTGGTGGCTGCCACCTTGCGAGCTGGGGAAACCGCCGAGTACCGCTTCGATGCCGCACGCCGGGGTTACCTGGTGCCGGCCAAGGGGCTGGTAGAGGTCAACGGGTTGCGGGCCAAGGCACGTGATGGCGTGGCAATCGAGCAGGAAGAAGTGCTGCGGGTGACCGCCATCGAAGACAGCGAGATCGTGCTGGTGGATGTGGCCTGATGAATCAGCCAGTGCAGGGAGCCTTGTAATGCCTGCACTGGTTGCCGGCGATGGGCTGCGCAGCAGCCCCCTTTCAGAAGGGCAAGGTCAGCTTCAACCAGTAGGCATCACCCTGGGCGCGGTTGCGCACTTCGGTTTCCTTCGACCACTTCGCCGTCACGAACCAGCCATCCTTGCCGCTGTACTTGATCGACGGGCCGATGGCAAAACTGCGCCCCTTGTTGTTTTCGATACGCTCACCGTCCTGGCGGTCGTCAGTCGTCTGCCGGTAGTAATACCCCCCTACCCCCAGCACCCAGCCATTGCCAAGCCCCCATCCCACGGCATAGTCCACATGAAACTCCTGCCCCGAACGGTAATCGGTGGCCGGGTTGCGCCGGTTGAAGTCGTACATCACCTTGGCATCCAGGTTGAGCCCGGCCGGGTCGATGTAGCTCATCGCATACACCGGCTCGAACACCCAGTAATTGCGCCCGGGGTTGGCCAGGTCGTTCTTGTCGTAGCGCCCGGTGGGGGCAATCATGTCGAAGGCCAGGATGCTATGGAACTTGTCACTGTGGTGAAAGCCCAGCGCCGGGCCGAAGATCACGTCGCCCAGGCCGCTGTTATGCTGCGACTGGCCGTTGAGCGATACCTTCAGGTCTACCAGCGGTACGATGGCATGCAGCGCCAGGCTGCCACCCAGCACGGTGTAATCGCTTACCCAGATCAACCGCGGCACAATGGCATTGGCGCGTACACGAAAGTCCACCGGCAGTTTGCGACCGTCGTTGCCACGCAGGTTGTCGGCTTCGTAGTGGTTGACGAACAGCTGGCCATAAAAACCCGGCGGTGGCATGGCGCCGGACATGTAGTTTTCGGCACCGAGCGGGTAGGACGTGCCGCCGCCTTCGGTTGCATGGGACAGGTTGGCAGCGCCGAACAACGAGGCGCACACGGCAAGGCGCAGCAGGTTTGCAAGGGTCGGAGTCATCGGGTCAACCTTTTTTGTTGTTATCGGTCGGGTGCACGCCAGCCCCCTGTGGCCAGGGAGCCAGGCGTCAAAGGGTCAGATGCGTTTGAACAGGGCCGAGCGCTGGCCTTCAGACGCCCCATCAGCGGCGCTGTAGAAGCGCTCCATGAAGATGTCGCGCTCGAACAGGCGGCCCTGCATCAGGCAGGTGATGGCCGCGTCGATCATCGGCGGCGGGCCGCACAGGTAAGCTTTGTGGCCGTTGAAGCGGCCCTCGAAATGCTGCCTGGCGGCGTCGTGCACGTAACCGCGCACACCCTGCCACTGCGCGTCTTCGGCAGCCTGGCTGAGGGCTGGCACATAGCTGAAGTTGGCATGGCGGGCAGCCAGCGCTTCGAACAGTTCGCGGTTGTACAGCTCGGCACGGGTACGGGCGCCCTGGAACAGAGTGATGCGGCGGGTATCGCCACGCGCCAGCAAGTCGAGAATCATCGACTGCGGGCTGGAAAGCCCCGAGCCGCCAGCGATGAAAATCAGGTCGCCCGGTTGGGAGCTGCGCACGAAAAACTGCCCGTACGGGCCGGACAGCGCCAGCGCGTCGCCCACCTTGAGCTGCTGGTGAATGTACCCGGTGGCCACGCCGCCTTCCACCAGGCGCACATGCAGTTCCACCTCGTCCGCCTGCTGGGGCGGGTTGGCCAGTGAGAATGCGCGACTGCCTTCAATGCCAGGCAGTTGCAGGTTCACATACTGCCCGGCCTGGAAGGCCATCGGCCGGTCGAGTTTCAGGTGCACACCGCGAATGGTCGGTGACAGTTCGACCAGCCGAGTGACTACGGCGTGGTAGTCCTGCACCGGCAGGCCGGCGAAGTCCGGGTCGACGTCGATGTCAGCCTCGATGACCAGGTCGCTCTGCGGGATGGCACAACAGGCCAGTACCTTGCCCTCGTCGCGTTCCATGTCCATCAGGGCGAAGGACGAAGCGGCACCGAGGGCGACCTCGCCTTCCAGTACCTGGCACTTGCAGGTGGCGCAGGTGCCGTGGCCACAGGCAAACGGCAGCCACACGCCCTGGCGCAAGGCGGCTTCGAGGATGGTCTGCCCCTCCTCCACTTCAATCTGTTCGCCAGTGGGTTCGATGGTGACTTGATAGCTCATGGCGGCATTCCTCAGTTGTGGCTACCGCCCAGGCCTTCAAGGCCGGGGGTGTGCAGGTGCAGCAGGCTTTTGTGGGTGATGCCGTTGGCTGCCAGCCCTCGGGCCAGGTCGGGCGTGAAGGGCTGCTCATCCAGGCGCCACCGTGCAGTGGCGAAGTCCACCTGGGCAGCATCCGGGTGCAGGGCAATGGCCGGCTTGACCACCTGCTCGATGAAAGCGGCAAAGGGCAGCGCCGGGTCCACCGGCAGGGTGAACGGTGCGCAGAACAGCAGGTGGTTTTCCCAGCACAGGTACACCAGCTGGGCGCCGTGGAAGTTGGCCTGGCGGTCCAGGGGCTGGGCAGTGTAGGTGCCGATGGCAGTCACGGGCATGGCGTTGTTCCTCTTGTTCTTGTAGGGCCAGGGCGCGTTAACGGCGCCCTGGTGGTTCGGTGCTTCAGCCGGCCTTGCGCCCGGTGCCTTGCAAGGCCTGCCAGCGCTGCTGTTCGGGCGAACCCTGATACTCGAAGTTGTCCTGCCCGGGGTCGATGTTGTAGTAATCACGCACCACCGCCTCGACATCGCCGCCACCGCAGTTGCCCTGCAGGATCTGATGCACCGGCAGCCAGGCCTGCACGTACTTGTCCGGCTCGAAGGCGAAGATGTCGCAGCAGCCATCGGAGCAGAAGTGGTAGCGCTCGCCCTCATGCACCAGGCTGCGGTGGCTCAGCTGCGTGGGCGCATCCGGCTCGGTGAAGGCCAGCGGGATCTGGCAGATCTGGCACAGCATCGGCAGCGTCGGGTTGTAAAAGCGCTCACCACGCGCCTGCAGCTCGCGCCAATGCTCGTAGCGCGGCCGGTAGTAGCGGTCGAAGGTGTCCGGGTACTTGGCCGACAGCCAGTCCAGCTCCTCGTCGGTGGGGATCCAGGTATGGAAGTTGGTGGCCTGGCTGTACTGGTAGAAGATCGACCAGGCCTGGTGGCTGATATGCTCCTTGCCGATGGTGGTCTGCTCGACGTACTTCGGCGGGCGGATGCCGTAGCGCTCCAGGTCCTTGAACAGCGCACCACCGGCCTGTTCGAAGTACACCTCCCAGGCTTCGGCCCAGGACATCACCTTGTTGGGCAGCATGTAGTCCATCATCATCCCGACCAGGGTCAGCAGCCGGTAACCGCGCCAGAACCACTTGTCGATCCAGCGCTGCACGATGGGCACGTTGTCCTCGTGTTGCTCCAGCAGGAACTTGATCACCTCCAGGCCCAGGGTCATGTGCCGGGCTTCGTCGGACTGCGCCGAAAAGCCGAAGGTGACCGTGGCCATGTCGCCGTTGAACGCGGCACCCGACATGAACGGCACGAACAACAGGTTGGTCAGCACATACTCGAACGAGAACGAGATGGCGGTGAGGAACTCGAACGGGCCGGCTGTGCGCGCATCCTCGAAGAACGACTTGGGCACCGACAGGAACCACACCCGGTCGTGCATGTGGGCGAAGTCATGCAGGCCGTTGAAGTGCTTGTTGTAGTGGCTCATGGCGTGCACCTGGGTCTGCACGTGGCGCAGTTCGTCGATGGCCTGCATCTGGCAGGCCACCCGTGCACCGGCGCCACCAAAGTGCCGGCCGACACGAGCGAAGCCCTGGTAGGCCTGGTACTCCAGCGGGGTGACGCCGCTCAGGAACAGTTTCAGGGCGTTGACGTAGCGGGCGTCAGAGATGTTCTGGTGGCCGTTGTTCTGGGCGAAGGCATCGAAGATGGCGTACAGCTTCTTTTCTTTTTCGGCCTGGTACTTCCAGTAGGCGTCCATGGTCAGGCGGAACGGGTCTTCCCACTTGTCCCAGTCGGTGATCTTGATGCCCTCGAACCGCTCGTAGGGGTAGATGGCGTCTTTGCTCTGGTAGCTTGGTTCCCAGCCCAGGTCGCGGGTCAGGCAGCGGTACTTGTCTTTCTGGTTGAGGCGTTTGGCGGCCATGGTGGTCTCCCTTGTTCTTGTCGTTGTGCGGATCAGTTCCAGTGCAGGGCGAAGCAGTCTTCGTCTTCCTCGACGTTGCCGCCGAGGGTGATCACGTCGATCAGCATTTCCTGCACGTCCCATTCACGGCCGATCTTTTCTTCCACCGTGGCGCGGTGAATCTCCAGGCGCCCTTCGGCCTGCACGCGGATCATCGCCGGCTGGTGCTGCACCTGGGCATGCGGGTTGTCCTGGGTGATGGCCTCGACGATGTAGCGGGCGCTGTCGTTGTCCTGGAAGGCGATGTACACGAGGGAAGTCATGCGGCGTCTCCACTGAGGCCCAGTTTTTTCAGGCGTGCGCCAAAGGCGCTGTCACAAGCATCCAGCGCGTCACGGCCTGGGCCGGCCTCGGCCAGCGGCAGCAGCGCTTGCACGGCACGGCTGCGCCATTCACACACCCAGCCTTCGATCAACTGTTGGTTGTGCGTGTTTTCGGCAACAGCGGTCTTGACCAGGGCATCCACCCAACGCTGGCTCTCGGCAAACCACAGGCGCATGAACTCGGTGAGCATGCCCAGCTGCCCTGCCCCGATGGCCACCAGTTGCGCATCGAAGTGTTCGAACAACAGCGGGTACAGCAGGCCGTCGCTAACCAGGTTCTGCGCCAGGCTCAGCTCGAACCAGTCACGCACCACCAGGCTGTCCTCTACGTAGCGGCGCAGCCCTTGCCAGGCCGGCTCGTCCAGCCAGCGCTGCTTGGCCTCGGCCAACAACGCCAGGCCGTCGTCCTCCAGCAGCAGGCCGATGCGCGACAGGTACTGGGCAATGGCCAGGCGGTCCATGGCGTGGAACATGTGCATCTGGGTGACGCTGGTGCCGAAGGCATCGGCGGCAATGCCGCTGTTGTTCATGTTGGCGCCCAGCTCGGCATGGCGCAGCGGCAGCAGCAGGCGCGCGACCAATGCACGGGTTTCGGTCGGCAGGCTGGCCAGCAGCTCACGCTTTTCGCAGAAGGAAAAACTGTGCTCGGCGTTTTCCTGCATGCGCGCCCGGGCTTGCACGTAGGCGCCGTAGTAGTACTGACGCGGGTCGCTGACGGCGTACCAGTCAGCCATCTGCACGGCGGTACGGCTGGGGTCGTTGAGCAGCTTGTCGGGCTGCCACAACGGGCGGTAGTGGAAGTTGGTGGCGGCCTCGATGTCGAAGCTGGCTTCCTGGTAGCGGCTGGCCGGCTTGTCACCGAAACGGCGGCGGGTGTGGCTGAAGGTCTGGCGGATCGGCTCGACCGTGGCCGTCTTGATCTCGATACTCATGCAAGGCGTCCTGTACTTGTTGTTGTGGGAATGCAATGCGCCAGCAAGCGGCGCGCTACTCGTCCGCGCCGCGGCTTTCGCCATAGCGCCACTTGCGCATGTCGGCATCGACGGCAGCGGCCATCGCAGCGTCCATATGGCGCACCCGGTTGCTGGCGCAGAAACTGGCGAACGCCGTGCGTGGCAGGACCAGTTCGACGAACAGGTCCGGGTAACCGATGGCAAAGTCGAACTCGACGAAGGCGGCGTCCGGCTCGCTACGTACGCGGACGTAGCGCGGCATTTGCTCGAAGGTGGTGGTGGTTTGAGTCATGCGCTGGTGCTCTGGTTGGACGTGCCATGGGCTTGAGCAACGGCTGTGCCAGGCGCGTTAAGTTCGCCAAAAACTCAACCCAACCAATTGTATTTAATGGCTTTTAATTTTTTTACGCGTTGCCCTGAGGCAGCGCTATGCGCACGCTGCCGGCTGCCCGTTTGATCATTTGCTCAAATGCGCCAGCGCCGTTTGAGCAAATGGCAAACGTCACCGACGATTGACTTTTGCGCCGCTTTCAGGCGGTTTAGAAAAGAGAACGACCCAGGCCTTGCCTGCAGACTGCGGTCGTCCCGGCGTGACCAGCAAACCCGCCTTGCCTGAGCGGGCGCACGCCGACTCCCCATACAACTACAAGCAAGGGGCGCAAGCGAATGATTACCCAGTACAGGGCGCCGGAACCTGCGCCGGCGCTGAAGGACCTGACCGAACGGGTACGGTTCGAAGGCACCGAAGGCAAGATCTGGCTGGACGAGCAGCGCATGCTGCTGGTGCAGGCCGCAACCATGGCCAGCATGCGCCGCGAACTGATCGAAATGCTCGGCGTGGAGCGGGCCAAGGGCTTCTTCCTGCGCCTGGGCTACCAGTCGGGGCTGAAGGACGCCGAGCTGGCGCGCAAGCTGCGGCCCAATGGCAACCCGGTGGATATGTTCTTCATCGGCCCGCAACTGCATTCGCTCAAGGGCATGGTGAAGGTGCGCCCGCTGCAGCTGGAAATCGACCTGGACAACGGCCATTTCTACGCCGACATCGAATGGCAAGACTCCTTCGAGGTGGAAAACTGCCAGTCCGAAGCCCTGCATTCCGAGCAGCCGGTGTGCTGGATGCTGCTCGGTTACGCCATCAGCTACAGCTCGTTCTTCCTCGGCCGCCAGGTGCTGTACAAGGAGGTCAGTTGCCGTGGCTGCGGTGGCAGCGAATGCCGCATCATTGGCAAGCCGGTGGAGCAATGGGAGGATGCCGACACCTTCCTGCGCTACTTCCAGAGCGACCCGGTGATCGACGAGCTGCAGTCGCTGCAGGTGCAGGTGGCCAACCTGCGCCAGCGCCTGCAGTACGAGTCGGGGCAGTTCTACGGCATCGGCCAGTCGGCGGTATACCGGCGCTGCTGCGCACTCACCGACAAAGTCGCCCCTGGCAAGGCCTCGGTGCTGTTGCTGGGCGAAACCGGGGTTGGCAAGGAAGTGATCGCCCGCAGCCTGCACCTGCGCAGCGAGCGTGCTGGCGCCGCGTTCGTGGCGCTGAACTGCGCGACCATACCCCCGGACCTGATCGAAGCCGAGCTGTTCGGCGTCGAAAAAGGCGCCTACACCGGCGCCCAGCAGGCACGCATGGGCCGCTTCGAACGGGCCAACGGCGGCACGCTGTTCCTGGACGAAATCGTCGAGCTTACCCCGCGCGCCCAGGCCAGCCTGTTGCGTGTGCTGCAGGAAGGCGAACTGGAGCGCGTGGGTGACAGCCGCACGCGGCCGGTGGATGTAAGGGTGATCGCCGCCACCCACGAAAACCTCGAACAGGCCGTGAAGGATGGGCGCTTCCGGGCCGACCTGTTCTACCGCCTGAACGTGTTCCCGGTGCACATCCCGGCACTGCGCGAGCGCCGCGAAGACATCCCGCTGCTGATCGAGCACTTCCTCGGCCGCCTGCACCACAGCTACGGCAAGAAAACCCGTGGGCTCAGCGACCGGGCAATGCAGGTGTGCCTGCAATACGACTGGCCGGGCAACATCCGCGAACTGGAAAACCTCATGGAGCGCGGGGTGATCATCACCGATGAGAACCAGAGTATCGGCCTGGACGCATTGTTCCCGCATGCCCCTCCGGCTACCGACAGCATTGGCTTGGGCAGCGATGGCCGACTGGTGGCAGGCAGTGACCAGGCTTCGCCCGGCTGGGTGGCGCAGATTCTCGACAGCGGTACAGGCCTGGACGCCGTCGAGGCGGTACTGATGCAAGAGGCCATGCAGCGCTGTGGGCAGAACGTTTCCGAAGCCGCACGCCTGCTCGGCATGACCCGCCCTGCCCTCGCCTACAGGCTGAAGAAGGGGTGAATCCACCGGATCGTACTTTTTGCAAACGGCTTCCTTGCACACAAACCAAACGCTGGCGCGATCCCTGTAGCAGCGGCTTCAGCCGCGAACATTGGCGCAACCGGTGCCCTGTACCGCGCCGCCAGCTTCGCGGGGAAACCCGCTTCTACACCTGATCCACCGTCAGGCATCCCGCAGCAAGTCATGGGTATCGAGCAACCGGAAGGCCACCTGCGGGTTACGCTCCAGCCCGCGCCGGATCGCCGCCGGGATCGATTGCCGGGTCCTGCGGCACAGCCCTGGCTGGTCATCCAGTTCGATGACAATGCCACGCATGGTGCGCACTTCGTTGAACCCGGGAGCGATGTGCACACGGATGCCGAGATTGTCGTACATCCGTTGCTGCAGGCGTTGCAGGTCCTCGAGGTCCTTGAGGTTTTCCAGGCGTTCGAGCAGGCGTTTCTCTTCCTGACGGGTCAGTAGCAGGATGCGCTGTGCGGCCTGCGGATGCTCGCCCAGATGTTCGCGGCCGCAGTCGCAGGCACCAGGGGGGCATGGTTGGCGCAAGGGGGGTGGCGTAGTCATGGAGCAAGCATAGCCCTACAAAGCGGCCTCAAAAAACTTTCCTGCCAGGATAAAAAATTTCACAAACCCCTGGACCGCCACCCCTCACTTCGCCTATAAATCTCCTAAAGGAAATTTATATTCCCACCAAGAAACATCACTTCGCCTGCTCGCGAAGCTTCTTTTGCCCTTGTGCCCGACCTGCCCCACTCCATCACGAGGCCTACCCGACATGCACCCCGCTCCCGATCACTTCATCCTGCGCGTCAGTTGCCCGGCCGTGTCCGGCATCGTCGCTGCGGTGACCACTTACTTGGCCGAGCACGGTTGCTACATCAGCGAGATGGCGCAGTTCGACGACGAGGACAACGGGCGCTTTTTCATGCGCGCAGTGTTCCGCTACAACACCGGTACCACAGGGGACACACCGCAGCTGGAGGCGGGCTTTGCCGACGTGGCCCAGCGCTTCGACATGCAGTGGAGCCTGCACAGCAGCGCCCGGCCGATGCGCGTGCTGCTGATGGTGAGCAAGTTCGACCACTGCCTGTCCGACCTGCTGTACCGGCATGCCAAGGGCGAGCTCGACATGCAGATCACCGCCGTGGTGTCCAACCACCTGGACCTGCGCCCCATGGCCGAGCGCCAGGGCATCCGCTTCGTCTACCTGCCCGTTACCAAGGAAACCAAGGCCGAACAGGAAGCCGCACTGTTGCGCATTGTCGAAGACACCGGCACCGAACTGGTGGTGCTGGCACGCTACATGCAAATTCTGTCTGACGACCTGTGCCGCCAACTGTCAGGCCGGGCGATCAACATCCATCACTCGTTCCTGCCCGGTTTCAAAGGCGCCAAGCCCTACCACCAGGCCTACCAGCGCGGGGTCAAACTGATCGGCGCCACCGCCCACTACGTGACCCGCGACCTGGACGAAGGCCCGATCATCGAGCAGGAAGTGCAGCGCGTGGATCACGCCTACGCCCCGGACGACCTGGTTGCCATCGGCCGCGACACCGAGACCATCGCCCTGTCCCGCGCGGTGAAGTACCACCTTGAGCACCGGGTGTTCCTTAACCACGACCGCACGGTGATCTTCAAATGAACGCCATTCCCAGCGTCAAGCTGATCGACGGCAGGGCCACCGCCGCGCGGGTGCTGACCGAGGTGCGCGAACAGGTGCAGGAGCTGCGCCAGGGCGGTGTGCAACCGGGCTTGGCCGTGGTGCTGGTGGGCGACGATGCCGCCAGCCAGGTGTACGTGCGCAATAAAGTGCTGCGCGCCGACGAAGTAGGCATCCGCTCGCTGGAGCATCGCCTGCCCGCCGACACCACCCAGGGCGAACTGCTGACCCTGATCGACCGCCTGAACCACGATACCGAGGTGAACGGCATCCTCGTGCAACTGCCGCTGCCCGCGCACATCGCCGCGCACCGCGTGTTGCAGGCCATCGACCCGCTGAAGGACGTGGACGGCTTTCACAGCGAAAACGTCGGTGGTTTGGCCCAGGGCCGCGATGTGCTCACCCCGTGCACACCCAGCGGCTGCATGCGACTGCTGCGTGACGCCTGTGGCGAACTGCGCGGCAAGCACGCGGTGGTGGTGGGCCGCTCGAACATCGTCGGCAAACCCATGGCTGCCCTGCTGCTGCAGGCCGACTGCACAGTGACGGTGGTGCATTCGCGCAGCCGTGATCTGCCGGCGCTGTGCCGCCAGGCCGACATTCTGGTGGCAGCCGTAGGCAAACCGCGCCTGATCGGTGCCGATTGGTTGAAACCTGGCGCGGTGGTGATCGACGTGGGCATCAATCGCATCGATGAAAGCGGCCACAGCCGCCTGGTCGGCGATGTCGACTTCGCTGCCGCCCTGCCCCAGGTGGCCGGCATTACCCCTGTGCCCGGCGGCGTCGGCCCGATGACCATCGCCTATTTGATGAAAAACACCCTGCTCGCCCTCGACCTGCAGCAACAGGCCGCCCACCAGGAGCGCACCGCATGCCTTTCGCCCTGCTGAAATACGGCCTGAGCGCCGACTACCCGGTTGAGGTCGACCTGCCGCCACCGTGCGAACTCAAACCGCGCTATGACGTGGTGATCATCGGCGGCGGCGGCCACGGCCTGGCCATCGCCTACTACCTGGCCAGGTACCACGGCATCACCAATGTCGCCGTGCTGGAAAAGGCTTACCTGGGTGGCGGCAACACCGCACGCAACACGGCGGTGATCCGCTCCAACTACCTCACCAGCGAGGGTGTGCGCTTTTACGCCGAATCGGTGCGCATGTTCCAGAACCTGTCGAACGAGTTCGACTTCAACATCATGTATTCCGAGCGCGGCCAGCTCACGCTGGCGCATACCGACGCTACCGTGCGCGCCTTCCGCCAGCGCGCCGAGGTCAACAAGCACTTCGGCGGCCGTACCGAAATGATCGACCGCCAACAGATTCGTGAACGGGTGCCCAGCCTCAACCTCGACCCCGGCCACCTCCCGGTGCTGGCTGGCCTGTGGCACATCGACGGCGCCACTGCACGCCACGACGCGGTGGCCTGGGGCTATGCCAAGCAGGCGGCCAAGCGGGGTGTGGAAATCCATCAACTGACCGAGGTGCAGGACCTGCTGATACGCAATGGCCGCATCGAAGCGGTGAAGACCAACCGTGGCACCGTGCAGTGCGGCTGCGTGGTCCAGGCCGTGGCCGGTGCCAGTTCGCTGTTGATGGCCAAGGCCGGCATCCGTGCGCCGATCCACACCTACCCGTTGCAAGCCATGGTTACCCAGCCGTTCAAACCGTTCCTCGACCCGCTGGTCAGTTCGTCGGCGCTGCATTGTTATGTACAGCAGACCAGCCGGGGCGAAATCGTCTTTGGCGGCGGCTCCGACCCTTATCCGCTGTACAACACCCGCTCCACCCTCGACCTCAAGGAAAGCCTGCTGGCCCACGCCATCGAGATGTTCCCGTTCATGGCCAACGCCAAGCTGATGCGCCAGTGGGCCGGGATGACCGACATGACCCCGGACTACAGCCCGATCATGGGCCTGTCGCCGGTTACCAACTACTACCTGGACGCCGGTTGGGGCACGTGGGGTTTCAAGGCCACGCCCATCTGCGGCAAGACCATGGCCGAGCTGGTAGCCAGCGGCGGCAAAGTACCCGAAATGATCGCGCCCTTCGCCCTGGAGCGCTTCAGCCGCTTCCAGCAGGTGAACGAAATGGGCGCCACGGCGGCCAGCCACTAGGAGCACACGACGATGAAGATCCTGACCTGCCCCTTGAACGGCCCGCGCAATATCAGCGAGTTCACCTACGGCGGCGAGTTCAAGCACATGCCCGACCCGGCCAGTTGCAGCGATGCCGAGTGGGCCGACTATGTGTTCAACAGCGACAACCTGGCCGGGGTGGTGACCGAATGGTGGCTGCACAACGCCTCCAGCTACTGGTTCCTGGCCGAGCGTCACACAGTTAGCGACCAGGTGCTGCGCACCTTCGACCCGAAAGCACTGTTCGACCGCCGCGTCGACTTCACCCCCGCCGCCACCCCGGAGATTGCCGGATGAACAGCCACACCCGCCTACCCGCACCCATGGGCCTGCTGATCGACCGCGAGCGGCGCGTGCGCTTCCAGTTCGACGGCCAGGCCTGCGAGGGCTTTGCCGGTGACACCATTGCCAGCGCCCTGCTTGGCAATGGCCGCTGGCTGCTGTCGCGCTCGTTCAAATACCATCGTCCACGCGGCCCGCTGAGCATGGCCGGGCAAGACGCCAACACCCTGGTGCAGTTGCCCGACGAACCCAACGTGCTGGCCGACCTGGAGGCTGCCCGCGACGGCCAGGTGGTCGAAGGGCAGAACTTCAACGGCAGCCTGGCGCATGACCGCGACGCCTACCTGGGCAAGTTCTCACGCTTCATGCCAGTGGGCTTCTACTACCGCTCGTTCTACAAGCCCAAGGGCATGTGGAAAGTGTGGGAGCCGCTGATCCGCAAGAAAGCCGGCCTGGGCGTGCTCGACCTGGGTTTCAAACCGCAGTACTACGACAAGGCCTACCTGTTTGTAGATGTGGCCGTGATCGGTGCCGGCCCCGCCGGCCTGCGCGCCGCGCTGGATGCGGCCAATGCCGGGGCCAAGGTGCTGCTGATCGAGCAACAGCCGGTGCTCGGCGGCTCGCTCACCTATGCCCGCTTCGACATCGCCGGCACCCGCGCCGCCAGCCTGCGCCAGGAACTGCTGACCGCCGTCGAGGGCCACCCGAACATCCAGGTGCTGCTGGAGGCCACCTGCAACGGCTGGTTCACCGACAACTACCTGCCGGTAATTCAGCACAAGCGGCTGTACAAGGTGCGCGCCACCCGTTGCCTGGTGGCAGCCGGCTCGTTCGACCAGCCGGTGGTGTTTCGCAACAACGACCTGCCGGGCGTGATGCTGACCAGCGCTGCCCAGCGGCTGATGAAGCTGTACGCGGTCAAACCGGGCCAGCGCGCGGTCATCCTCACCGGCCACGATGACGGCTACCTGGCCGCCCTCGACCTGCAGGAGCAAGGCGTGGTCGTAGCCACCGTGGTCGACATGCGCGCCGCGCCGGCCGATGCCGCACTGGCTGCCGAGCTGAAGCGCCGCGATATCCCCGTGCACCTGGGCAGCACCGTGTATGAAGCCCTGCATGAAGCGGGCATGCGCCATGTCAGTGGCGTGGACATTCGCCCGATCACCGGCCAGGGCAAGGTCGGCCCGCACGGGCTGCGCCTGGCGTGCGACCTGCTGTGCATGTCGGCGGGCTACATGCCGGTGTACCAGTTGCTGTGCCAGGCCGGCGGCAAACTGGCCTATGACGTCAACCGCGACGAGTTCGCCATCAGCAACTTGCCGGCCGGGCTGGATGTCGCAGGCTCCGTGAACGGCCGTCACGCACTGGGCAACGTGCTGGCCGATGCCACACGCGGGGCCGCTGAAGCGGTAGCCGCCCTAGATCTGCAAGCGCCAGCGCAGTCGGTGTTCAGCGCCGAAGCCAAGGTCAATTTCCCTTGGCCGATTTTCCCCCACCCCAAAGGCAAGGATTTCGTCGACTTCGACGAAGACCTGCAAGTGCGCGACATCGTCAACGCTACCCGCAGCGGCTACCGTGACGTGCAACTGGTCAAACGTTTCTCCACGGTCGGCATGGGCCCTTCCCAAGGCCGCCACTCGGCGCTGCCCACGGCGCGCCTAGTGGCCCAGGCCACCGGCCGCAGCATCAGCGAAACCGGAGTGACTACCGCCCGCCCACCGTTTCAGGCAGAAAAGCTGGCACATGTCGCCGGCCGCGCCTTCGACCCCTATCGGCAAACGCCCATGCACCGCCGTCACCTGCAAGCCGGGGCGAAGATGATGCAGGCCGGTATCTGGCAGCGCCCGGCTTATTACGGCAAACCCGAAGATCGCGAGCGCTGCATGCAGGAAGAAGCCCGCCATGTGCGCGAGAAGGTTGGCCTGATCGACGTGTCTACCCTGGGTGGCCTGGACGTACGCGGCCCGGACGCCGCCGAACTGCTGGAGCGCCTGTACACCTTCGGCTTTGCCAAACTGGCCATCGGCCGCACCCGCTATGCGCTGATGACCAACGAACACGGTGTGGTGATCGACGATGGCGTTTGTGCGCGCCTGGGCGAGCAGCACTTCTATGTCACCGCCACCACCAGCGGCGTCGACCGCATCTACCAGCAGATGCTGAAGTGGAATGCACAGTGGCGCCTGGACGTGGACATCACCAACGTCACCGCCGCCCTGGCTGCCGTCAACCTGGCCGGGCCGCTGTCGCGTCAGGTGCTGGCCAAGGTGTGTGACGATGTCGCGCTGTCGGCCGAGGCCTTCCCGTACCTGGGCGTACGGCAGGGCGAGGTGGCCGGCATACCGGCGCGCATCCTGCGGGTCGGTTTCGTCGGTGAGCTGGGTTATGAAGTGCATGTGCCGGCGCGCCATGCCGAGCGCCTGTGGGACGCCCTGATGCAGGCCGGCGCGGGCCTGGGCATTCGCCCGTTCGGCGTTGAGACCCAACGCCTGCTGCGCCTGGAAAAAGGCCATGTGATCATCAGCCAGGACACCGACGGCATGACCCACCCTGCCGAGATCGACATGCAGTGGGCCATTGGCCGCAAGAAGCCGTTCTTCGTCGGCAAGCGCTCCATCGAAATCCTCGAAGCACAGCCGCTCAAGCGCAAGCTGGTCGGCTTCACCCTGCCCAAAGGCAGCCCACAGCCGCTGGAGGGGCACCTGGTGCTGGACGGGTCAGACATCAGCGGCAACGTCACCTCCTGCGAGTACTCGCAAACCCTGGGGCAGATCATCGGCCTGGCCTATGCCGGCGCCCACCAGGCCACCCCCGGCATGCACATCCCGATCCGCGTGGAGGGCGGCGCGATGGTGCATGCCAAGGTGGTGCAACTGCCGTTCCACGACCCCGACAACCTGCGCCAGGAGCTCTGAACCATGACCAGTCTGCAAGCCAAAGCGTTTATCCCTCGCAGCCCGCGGGCCGAGCTGTTGCACGCCTGCGCGTTGACCGACCTGACCGAGGTAGCGCGGGCCGGCTTTCGCGGCGTCGACAGCGCCGCCTACCTGCAGCAACGTGGCTACCGATTGCCGCAGCAGCCGAACCAGGCCGTGCGCCAGGACGATGGCGGCTGGGTAGCGCGGTTGTCACAGACCGAATACCTGCTGCTGGGCAGCCTGGCTGACGAAGGCACGCGGGTGGCCGCCACAGAGGCCGAGTGGGTGCAGGATGCCCAGCGTAACTACCTGCTGCCGCGCCAGGACAGCCATGCCTGGTTGCAGCTGTCGGGGGCGGATGGCAGTGCGGTAATGGCCAAGTTGTGCGGAGTCGACCTGCGTTTACAGGCATTTCCCATCGGTGCCGTGGCGCAAACCTCTGCGGCGCGGATCAATGTGATCGTGGTGAACGTGGGGAGTGATGAGCAGCCGGCCTTGCAGTTGCTGTTCGATCGGGCGTCGTTGGCGTATTTCCGTGAGGCGGTGCTGGATGCGATGGATGAGTTCGATGGCGGGCTGATCGAGTTAGGCGCATTATCGGGTTGATAGCAGTCTGAACCTGTAGCCCCTGCAAAACTGTACAAAATATTTCTTTTGTATAGCTTTATACAGTGACCTGCACTATACCTTGTACAACAGTTTAGTTTTGTACAGGTATTGTGCATGTCCACCTACCTCCAGTACTTCGCCGAACGCTTTGCCACGCTCGATTCGCACAACCTCGACCTGCTGAACGACCTGTACAGCGAGGACGTCGCGTTCCGCGACCCACTGCACCAGCTCACGGGTCTTCGCGCACTGCGGGCCTATTTCGCCCAGTTGTACGCGAAGGTGCCTGACGTGCATTACCGGTTCGAAGGCACCGACGAACTGGAACCGGGACATGGCTACATCCGCTGGACGTTGCACTACCGCCACCCGCAACTCGCCCGTGGGCAACTGATCAGCCTGCAGGGTTGCAGCCACCTGCGCTGGCAGGAGCGGGTGCATTTTCATCAAGATTACTTCGATGCCGGCGCCCTGCTTTACGAGCATGTGCCCGTCATGGGCAGCGCGATTCGCTGGCTCAAAGGCAGGCTGGCATGAGGCGTTGCTGGCTAACCGGCGCCAGCAGCGGCATCGGCGCAGCCATGGCGTTGCAATTGCTGGAGCAAGGCCACCAGGTGGCGTTGGGGGCACGCCGGGCGGACAAGCTGGCCGCACTGGCCGCACAGTTTCCGGGCCAGGTATTGCTGACGGTGGGCGATGTCGACCAGCCAGGGGATGTGGCACAGATGGCCGGGCAGATCGAGCAGGCCTGGGGTGCACTGGATCAGGTGATTCTCAATGCCGGCACCTGCGAGTACCTGGAGCCGGGGCACTTCGACCCGGCGCTGGTCGAGCGGGTAATGCGCACCAACCTGACCGGTACCAGCCTTTGCCTGGCCGCCGCCCTGCCCTTGTTGCGCCGTGGCCGGCAGCCGCACCTGGTGGTCATGGGCAGCTCGGTCAGCTGGCTGGCCTTGCCACGCGCAGGGGCCTATGGCGCGTCCAAGGCAGCCTTGCGCTACCTGGTCGAATCCCTGCGCATCGACCTGGCTGCCGAAGGCATCGACGTCACCCTGGTCAGCCCCGGTTTCGTCGACACGCCCCTGACACGCCGCAATGATTTCCCCATGCCCCAACTGTGGAGCGTCGAACGCGCCGCGGGCCACATCATCGCGCGCCTGCCGCGTCGCCCACTGGAGATTGCCTTCCCTGCCACCTTCACCCTGGTGCTGCGGTTGCTTGGCGCATTGCCGGCACGCCTGCGCCTCAGGCTGGGCCGCCATCTGGCGCGCCCCTCACAGGACTGACCCATGCGCATCGCGATCATCGGCACCGGCATTGCCGGCCTCACCTGCGCCCACCTGCTGTCACGCCGGAACGAGGTCACGGTGTTCGAGGCAGCGCAGCGGGTTGGCGGGCATACCCATACCGTGGATGTGCAATGGGAGGGCCAACACTATGCCGTCGATACCGGCTTCATCGTGTTCAACGACTGGACCTACCCGCACTTCATCCGCCTGCTCACGCAGTTGGGCGTCACCTGGCGGCCGACGGAAATGAGTTTTTCGGTGCATGACCCGCGCACGGGGTTCGAGTACAACGGCCACGATCTGGACACCCTGTTCGCCCAACGGCGCAACCTGTTGTCTGCGGGGTTCTGGGGCATGCTGCGCGATGTGCTGCGCTTCAACCGGCAGGCGCCAGCCGACCTGGCTCAGCAGCGCATCGATGGCAACACCACCCTTGGTGACTACCTGCAAGCCCAAGGCTATGGCCGGCGCTTCATCGACCATTACATCGTGCCGATGGGGGCGGCTATCTGGTCGATGTCACCCACCGGCATGCTGGACTTCCCCTTGCAGTTCTTCGTGCGCTTCTGTCAAAACCACGGTTTGCTGTCGGTCAACCATCGCCCGCAATGGCAGGTGATCGAAGGTGGCTCGCGCGCCTACCTCACGCCCTTGTGCAAACCGTTTGCCGAGCGGATTCGCCTGGGCTGCCCGGTACAACAGGTAAAACGTGACGTAAGCGGCGTCACGGTTACCTGGCCAGGCAGCAGCGAACGCTTCGACAAAGTCGTGTTCGCCTGCCACAGCGACCAGGCCCTGGCCCTGCTGGCACCGCCCAGCGAAGCAGAGCGCGCCATCCTGGGTGCCATCCGCTACGCCAGCAACGATGTGGTGCTGCACACCGACTCGCGCCTGCTGCCCCAACGGCGTAAAGCATGGGCCAGCTGGAACTACCGCCTGGGCGACAACGCGCAGGCGCCCGCCGCACTGACCTACAACATGAACATCCTCCAGGGCATCCAGGCACCGACCACGTTTTGCGTCAGCCTCAACCAGACGGCACAGGTGGACCCGACACAGATACTCGCCCGCTTCGACTACGCGCACCCGCAATACAGCCTGGCCGCGTTGGCGGCACAGGCCCGCCAGCACGAACTGCAAGGGCCGTTGCACAGCTATTACTGCGGCGCTTACTGGGCCAACGGCTTTCACGAAGACGGTGTGCTGAGCGCGCTGAACGTGGCCCGGCATTTTGGAGAGCAGCTGTGAACAGCAGCCTGTGCCAAGGGTGGGTCAGTCACAAGCGCCTGAGCCCGAGGCCGCATGCGTTTCGCTATCGGGTTGGCATGTTCTACCTGGACCTGAACGAACAACAGCAGCTGCTGAACCTGTGTCACTGGCTTGGGCCCTCACGGCTGGCGCCCCTGTGCTGGCGCGAAACCGACTACCTGCCAGCGCTGACCCGCCAAGGCAAGCCCTTGGCCGAAGCCGCCCGGCAACTGGTCGGCCAAGCCATTGGCCAGGTGCCCGAAGGCGCCGTGCACCTGCTTACCCAACCGCGCTGCTGGGGGTTGTCCTTCAACCCGGTGAGCACCTACTTCTGCCATGACCAACAGGGCCAGCTGGTAGCCGTGCTGCTGGAGGTACGCAACACCCCATGGCGTGAACGCTTCCACTATGTGCTGCCGGTTGAGGGTGACCTGGCGCAACCCTTTTCCATGGCCAAGGCCTTTCATGTTTCACCGTTCATGCCGCTGGACATGGAGTACCGCCTGCGCTTCGCCCTCGATGGACAGCGGGTGCGCATCCACATGGAAAACTGGCGCGCCGGGTACAAGGTGTTCGAAGCAGACCTGGCGCTGCTACGCCAGCCGCTGGACCGCGCCGGCTTGCAGCGGCACATCCTCAACTTCCCCTGGATGAGCCTGCGCACCCTCACCGGCATTTACTGGCAGGCCCTGCGCCTGCTGCTCAAGCGCACGCCCGTGCACGACCACGTTGCCAGCCAGCACGATCTGGTACTCGGCCAACCCACATGCGAGGAGCCCGAACATGCCCGAACCGACCATGAGCGTTAGCAAATCGACCAGCATTGCCCCACTGCTCGGCAGCCTGGCCAAGCATGCAGTGCTCGCACAATTGCGCCAGTTGCGCCATGGCAATTTGCGCCTGATCAGCCAAGGCCAGCAATGGACATTCGGCGACGTCGCCAGCCGGCTGCATGCAGAAGTCGAGGTCGTAGACGAGGCAGCTTGGGGCCTGGTCGCCTGCAATGGCTCGATTGGTGCCGGGGAAGGCTATATCCACGGTTACTGGCGCAGCCCGGACCTTGCCGCAGTCACCCGGTTGTTCGTGGCCAATCTGGATGTGCTGGATGCCATGGAGGGCGGCCTGGCACGCCTGGCGCGTCCGGCTCTGCACCTGCTGCACCACCTGAACCGCAACAGCCGGCGCGGCGCGCGGCGCAATATCCTGGCGCACTACGACCTGGGCAACGACCTGTTCGAGCGCCTGCTCGACCCCACCATGATGTACTCCGCCGCGCAGTTCGACAGCCCGGCGCAAACGCTGGAACAAGCCCAGACCAACAAGCTGCAGCGCATTTGCCAAAAGCTTGAACTCAAGCCCGAGGACCACTTGCTTGAGATCGGCAGCGGTTGGGGCAGCCTGGCCATCCACGCCGCCCAGCAGCATGGCTGCCGGGTCACCACCACCACCCTCTCGGCGGCGCAGCACGCCCACACCCTGCAGCGGGTAAAGGCCCTGGGCCTGGAGCAGCGCATCACCGTGCTGCACGAAGACTACCGCGACCTGCGCGGGCGTTTCGACAAGCTGGTGTCGATCGAGATGATCGAAGCCGTCGGCCACCGCTACTTGCCCACGTACTTTCGCCAATGCGCTTCGCTGCTCAAGGACGACGGGCTGATGCTGTTGCAGGCCATTACCATCCGCGACCAGCGCTACGCCCAGGCCAGGCGTTCAGTGGATTTCATCCAGCGCTACATTTTCCCCGGCGGCGCCTTGCCCTCGCTGAGCGTGCTGCTGGATACCGCCAGCCGCCAGACCGCCCTGAACCTGGTGCACCTGGAAGACTTTGGCCAGGACTATGCGCGCACCCTGCGCCACTGGCGCGACAACCTGCGGGCGGCGCGTGCAGAGCTGATGGCGCTGGGGTATGACGAGACCTTCCAGCGCTTGTGGGAGTTCTATCTGTGCTATTGCCAGGGCGGTTTCGAGGAGCGGACCATCGGCGTGGCCCAATTGCTCTGGGCCGCACCACAGGCGCGTCGGGCACCGCTGCTGGACCGTTGAACATGGCCCGCGGGTGGTTGATTGGCAACGCACTGTGGTTGCAAGCGGGTTGGTGGGCCTGCGTGCTGGGAGCACGCCAACCCTGGCTGCTGCTGGCCGCGATGGCCGGCCTGCTGGTGCACCTGCGCTTATGTCCGCACCCCGGAAGTGAACGGCGCGTCCTGCTGGGCGTGGCGATTGCCGGATGTTTACTCGACAGCCTGTTGGGCATGCTGGGTGTATTGCGCTTCGAAACCTGGCCCTTGCCGCTTTGGCTGGCATTGCTGTGGCTAGTACTGGCCAGCGGGCTGCGCCACAGCCTGGCATGGGCCGGGCGACCGCTCTGGCGCGCCGCGCTGCTGGGCATGTTGGGCGGCCCCTTGGCTTACCTGGCCGGGGCTCGCGTGGCGGGCATAGAGTTGCCCATGGGGCAGTTGCGAACCGCACTTGTTCTAGCCCCGATCTGGGCGCTAGCCCTGCCGCTGGCCTTGCGCTTCGCGGCACGGGGCTGAGGCCAGGCTACAACTGCACCAGCCGCTCACGCAGAAAATCGACAAACCCCTGTACCGGCCGCGCCACCTGGCGGTGTTGCGGATACACCGCCGAAAGCTGCAATGCCGGTGGCGTCCAGTCTTCCAGCACACTCACCAACCGCCCGGCCGCCAACGCCTGCCCCACGATGAAGGTCGGCAGATACGTCACCCCCATCCCGGCAATGGCTGCATCCCTTAGCAACTCACCGTTGTTCGCACGCATCCGCCCGGCCACCTGAATCGCCTGCGCCTTGCCGCCCTGACGAAACTGCCACTGCACCTGACGCGAATGCCCATAAGGCAGGCAGTCGTGCCCTACCAGTTCATCCGGTGCTGTCGGCATGCCCCGCGCTTGCAGGTAATCCGGGCTCGCACAGTACACCCGCTCGACACTGGCAATGCGCCGCGCAATCAGGCTGGAATCCTCCAGCGCGCCAATGCGCAGAGCCAGGTCGTAACCCTCGCCGATCAGGTCGACGGCCCGGTCACTCAGGTCTACCTCCACATCCACCTGAGGGTGCAATTGCAGGAACTCGGTCAGCAAGCAGCCCAGGTGCGCCATGGCAAACGACAGCGGCGCGCTCAGGCGCAAGGTGCCACGCAACGCCTGGGCCTGGCCGCTGATGTCGTGCTCCACCTGTTGCACTTCACCCAGCAGGCGCAGGGCCGACTGGTAGTAGTGCTGGCCCAGCGGCGTGGCGTCCAGCCGCCGGGTAGAGCGGTTCAGCAGGCGCACGCCAAGGCGCTCTTCAAGCTGCATCAGGCGCCGGCTGACCGATTGCTTGGACATCCCCAGGCGGTCGGCAGCGGCGGTGAAACTGCCGGCTTCCATGACCTGGGCGAAGATCCGCATGTCTTCGTAAGGGTTCATTGTCTTGCTCTTGGTGACAGTCAAACGCTTTATAGCGGCTTTTTCCCATCATTGCATCTCCCTAATCTACGCACAGGTCGCAGCGATGGCCCAGCAGGCCAGGAAAGACGCCCATTACCAACACTTGCATAGAGAAGGATTCGCTCATGAACATTGTCCACAAAGCCCTCACCGCTTCCCTTCTGGCCCTGTCCGTCTCCAGCGCCTTCGCCGCTGGCAGCCCAGGTGTCGAGCAACACACCCAGTCCTTCCTCCAGGCCCTGGAACAAGGCGGCGGCAAGCCACTGGAGCAACTCAGCCCGAAAGACGCCCGCGCAGTGCTCACCGGCGCCCAGGCTTCGGTCAAAGTCGACCTCTCCGGTATCGAGGTAAAGGAGCGCACCATCCAGGCCAACGGCGAGTCGATCAGGCTGCAAGTGGTACGCCCGGCCAACGTCAAGGGCGACCTGCCGGTGTTCATGTTCTTCCACGGTGGCGGCTGGGTACTCGGTGACTTCCCGACCCACCAGCGACTGATCCGCGACCTGGTGGTCGGCTCAGGTGCGGTGGCGGTCTACGTGGACTACACCCCCTCGCCAGAAGCGCACTACCCGACGGCGATCAACCAGGCCTATGCCGCTACCCGCTGGGTGGCCGAGCATGGCAAGGAAATCGGCGTTGACGGCAAGCGCCTGGCCGTGGCCGGCAACAGCGTGGGCGGCAACATGGCTGCGGTGGTGGCACTCAAGGCCAAAGAGGCCGGCACCCCTGCCCTGCGCTTCCAGTTGCTGCTGTGGCCGGTGACCGATGCCAGCTTCGAGACGGCATCGTACAAACAGTTTGCCGAAGGGCACTTCCTGACCACCGGGATGATGAAATGGTTCTGGGACAACTACACCACCGATGCCAACGCCCGGGCACAGATCTACGCTTCGCCGCTGCGGGCCAGCAGTGAACAGCTGAAGGGGTTGCCGCCAGCGCTGGTGCAGACTGCCGAATTCGATGTGCTGCGCGATGAGGGTGAGGCGTATGCCCGCAAGCTGAATGCGGCCGGCGTGACCGTGACTTCGGTGCGCTACAACGGGATGATTCATGACTATGGGCTGTTGAACCCGTTGAGCCAGGTGCCAGCGGTGAAAGCAGCGATGCGCCAGGCGGCCGGGGAATTGAAAGTACATTTGCAGTAGCTTGAGAAATACAAAAGTACCCGCCCAAGCGGGTATTTTTGTTTCCTGCGGAACAAACAGGCGTCTGGTACGGCGGCGATAGGGCCATAAGCACCTACATCAGGGTTCAAACCCTTCCACAATGATCACCTCAGCCTTGGCCACGCCCTGGCGACGGCTGCAGGCCTCCTGGTACAGCGCCGACCGGTAGCACGCCACTGCCTGCTCGTACGAATCGAACTCGATCACCACGCTACGCTGAGGGGTAGGCCGCCCTTCCATCGCCTCGCTGCGCCCGCCACGGGCCAGGAAGCGGCCGCCGAACGCCTTGAAGGCAGCCGGAGCGCGCTGGGTGTACTGCTGGTATTGCTCGGGGTCGGTCACGTCCACATGGGCGATCCAATAGGCCTTCATGCGCTGCTCTCCTGTAACGGCGATATTTGTGTATGATGGTATACCATAAAAATTACCCCACCACAGTGAGCGTGCAACATGGCTTTCAACACCATCGAGGAACTTCTCGAGGACTACCGGCAAGGCAAGATGGTCCTGCTGGTGGATGACGAGGACCGGGAAAACGAAGGCGACCTGCTGATCGCTGCCGAGCGTTGTGACGCCCAAGCCATCAATTTCATGGCCCGCGAAGCGCGCGGCCTGATCTGCCTCACCCTGACCGACGAACACTGCCAGCGCTTGGGCCTGGAGCAGATGGTGCCGGCAAATGGCAGCGTGTTCAGCACGGCGTTTACCGTGTCCATCGAAGCGGCCACTGGCGTCACTACCGGCATTTCCGCCGCCGACCGGGCACGCACCGTGGCTGCGGCCATGGCCCGTGATGCCCGCCCCGAAGACCTGGTGCAACCCGGCCACATTTTCCCGCTGCGCGCCCGCGAAGGCGGCGTGCTGAACCGTGCCGGTCACACCGAAGCCGGCTGCGACCTGGCCCGCCTGGCCGGTTTCAGCCCAGCCTCGGTGATTGTGGAAGTACTCAACGACGACGGCACCATGGCCCGCCGCCCGGACCTTGAAGTGTTCGCCGCGCAGCATGGCATCAAGATCGGCACCATCGCCGACCTGATTCACTACCGCCTGAGCACCGAGCAGACCATCAAGCGCATCGGTGAACGCGAGCTGCCGACCGTGCATGGCACCTTCCGCCTGGTCACCTATGAAGACCGCATCGAAGGCGGCGTGCACATGGCCATGGTCATGGGTGATATCCGCCGCGAGCAGCCGACCTTGGTGCGAGTGCATGTGATCGACCCGCTGCGCGACCTCGTAGGTGCCGAATACGCCGGGCCATCCAACTGGACGTTATGGGCGGCCTTGCAGAAGGTGGCCGAGGAAGGGGCTGGTGTAGTGGTGATCCTGGCCAACCATGAGTCCTCCCAAGCCCTGCTGGAGCGCGTACCGCAGCTGACCCAGCCGGTGCGCCCTTATCAGCGCGGGCAATCGAAGGTGTACTCCGAAGTGGGCACCGGGGCACAGATTCTGCAGGACCTGGGCGTGGGTAAGCTGCGCCATCTGGGGCCTCCGCTGAAGTATGCCGGGCTGGCGGGGTATGAACTGGAGGTGGTGCAGAGCATTCCCTTCGAGCCCGGGATGCTCGGCTGAAAATACATAAGCATCTGATTTGGCGGGGCCCTGCGGGGCCCCGCAGCGTTTCTGAACGGCGGAGTGATGGCCGGTCGCCTCATACCTCTTGCCAAAAGTTTGGAATACCATAATATGATATCCCGTAGACCTTAAATCTGCAGGCCGGCACCTACAATTACAAAAGGCCACCAGACACTTTGTTTTAGCTGCTCCCCGAACACTGTTGGCGGGCGCACCACAAGCCCCGCCTCGAATAACAAAAGCAACGAGGGCGTAACCATGCTGTTGAGCAAACGTGTAACCGCAGTGCTGTCCGCCAGCCTGCTGACCCTGGCCTGTCAAGCCGCCGTGGCCGCTGACAGCCTGAATTTCGTCAGCTGGGGCGGTACCACCCAGGACGCCCAGAAAGAAGCGTGGGCCGTCCCCTTCACCAAAGCCACCGACATCAAAGTCGTCCAGGACGGCCCTACCGACTACGGCAAGCTCAAGGCCATGGTCGAAAGCGGCAACGTGCAGTGGGACGTGGTCGATGTCGAAGCCGACTTTGCCCTGCGTGCCGCCAGCGAAGGCCTGCTGGAACCCCTCGATTTCAACCAGATCAAACGTGACAAGATCGACCCGCGTTTCGTTTCCGACCACGGCGTTGGCTCGTTCTTCTTCTCCTTCGTGCTGGGCTACAACGAAGGCAAGCTCGGTGCCAACAAGCCGGTGGACTGGACCGCGCTGTTCGACACCAAGACCTACCCCGGCAAACGCGCCCTGTACAAATGGCCGAGCCCTGGCGTGCTGGAACTGGCCCTGCTGGCCGACGGCATAGCGCCCGACAAGCTGTACCCACTGGACCTGGACCGCGCCTTCAAGAAACTCGACACGATCAAGAAAGACATCGTCTGGTGGGGCGGCGGCGCCCAGTCGCAACAGCTGCTGGCCTCGGGTGAGGCTTCGCTCGGCCAGTTCTGGAACGGCCGCGTCTACGCCCTGCAGCAAGATGGCGCACCAGTGGGCGTAAGCTGGAAACAGAACCTGGTCATGGCCGACTTCCTGGTCATCCCCAAAGGCGCCAAAAACAAGGACGCGGCCATGAAGTTCCTGGCCAACGCCAGCAGCGCCGAAGGCCAGGCCGAGTTCGCCAACAAGACCGCTTACGCGCCAGTGAACGTCGACAGCGTGGCCAAGCTGAACAAAGACCTGGCACCGAACCTGCCCACTGCCTACGCTCAGGACCAGGTCACTCTGGACTTCGCCTACTGGGCCCAGAACGGTCAGGCCATCGCGGCCCGCTGGAATGAGTGGTTGGTCAAATGAAAGTCGCCATCAACGCCCTGCATAACGCGCAAGGTGCCCCCACGGGCACCGGCGCCTCGGGTAGCACACCCCGCCGCGCCAGCCTGAGCCAGCGCTGGAAGGGCAGCCGCAACCTGCTGCCGGCCCTGCTGTTCCTTGGCTTGTTCTTCTTCGCCCCGCTGGTCGGCCTGTTGCTGCGCGGGGTGCTGGAGCCAACGCCGGGGCTGGGCAACTACGAGCAGTTGTTCGCCAACTCGGCCTACGCACGGGTGCTGTTCAACACCTTCTCGGTGGCCGGCGTGGTCACCCTGATCAGCGTGCTGCTGGGCTTCCCGCTGGCCTGGGCGATTACCCTGGTGCCCAAGGGCTGGGGCCGTTGGTTGCTGAACATCGTGCTGCTGTCGATGTGGACCAGCCTGCTGGCGCGTACCTACTCGTGGCTGGTGCTGCTGCAAAGTTCGGGGGTGATCAACAAGGCGTTGATGGCCATGGGCATCATCGATGCCCCGCTGGAAATGGTGCACAACCTCACCGGCGTGGTGATCGGCATGAGCTACATCATGATCCCGTTCATCGTGCTGCCATTGCAGGCAACCATGCACGCCATCGACCCGATGGTGCTGCAGGCCGGTTCCATCTGCGGCGCCAGCCCATGGACCAACTTCTGGAAGGTGTTCCTGCCGCTGTGCCGCTCGGGGTTGTTCTCCGGGGCGCTGATGGTGTTCGTGATGTCGCTCGGTTACTACGTCACCCCGGCGCTGCTGGGCGGGGCACAGAACATGATGCTGCCCGAATTCATCATCCAGCAGGTGCAGTCGTTCCTCAACTGGGGCCTGGCCAGCGCCGCCGCCGCACTGCTGGTGGTGATCACCCTGGTGCTCTTCTACCTGTACCTGAAGCTGCAGCCGGAATCCCCGGTTGGCAACGCGAGGTAAACCGCCATGCTCCTGTCTCCCAATGCCATGGGCCGCCCGCTGCGCACGGGCCTGTACCTGACCACCGGGGTCATTGCGGCCTTCCTGCTGCTGCCGGTGGTGTTCATCGTGTTGCTGTCGTTCGGCTCGTCCCAGTGGCTGGTGTTCCCGCCACCGGGCTGGACCTTCAAGTGGTACGGCCAGTTCTTCTCCAACCCGGAGTGGATGGACGCCGCGCTGGCCAGCCTCAAGGTGGCCGTGCTCACCACCATTGCCGCCGTGCTGCTGGGCCTGCCCAGCGCATTCGCCCTGGTGCGTGGCCGCTTCCCGGGCCGCGAGCTGCTGTACGGGCTGTTCACCATGCCGATGATCGTGCCACTGGTGATCATCGCCGTGGCGGTATACGCCCTGTTCCTCAAGCTCGGCTACACCGGCACGCTGTTCGCCTTCGTGGTCAGCCATGTGATCGTTGCCCTGCCCTTCACCATCATCTCGATCATCAACTCGCTGAAACTGTTCGACCAATCGATCGAGGATGCCGCGGTGATCTGCGGTGCTTCGCGCCTGCAGGCCATCTTCAAGGTCACCTTCCCGGCCATTCGCCCGGGGATGATCGCCGGCGGCCTGTTCGCCTTCCTGGTGTCGTGGGATGAAGTGGTGCTGAGTGTGATGATGGCCAGCCCCGACCTGCAGACACTGCCAGTGAAGATGTGGACCACCCTGCGCCAGGACCTCAGCCCGGTCATCGCCGTGGCCTCGACCCTGCTGATCGGCTTGTCGCTGCTTGTGATGTTCATTGCCGCCGCCTTGCGCCGGCGCACCGAAACAAACGCCTGAGCGCGCGGAGAAAACAACAATGAGTGCAGTAATCAAAGACAACGCGCCAGGCAAAACCCTGGTCAGCCTGCGCGGCCTGAACAAGCACTACGGCGATTTCACCGCCGTGGACAACCTCGACCTGGAAATCCAGGACGGCGAATTCCTGACTTTCCTCGGCTCAAGCGGCTCGGGCAAATCCACCACCCTGTCGATGCTGGCCGGCTTCGAAACGCCCAGCAGCGGCGAGATCCTGGTCGATGGCCAGTCGCTGGTGAACGTGCCGCCGCACAAGCGTGATATCGGCATGGTGTTCCAGCGCTACTCGCTGTTCCCGCACCTGAACGTGCGCGACAACATTGCCTTCCCGCTGGCCATTCGCAAGCTCAACGCTGCCGAAACCGCCAAACGCGTCGATGCCATGCTCAAGCTGGTGCAGCTGGAGAAGTTCGCCCACCGCAAGCCTTCGCAGATGTCCGGTGGCCAGCAACAGCGTGTGGCCATTGCCCGAGCGCTGGTGTACGAGCCACGCATCCTGTTGATGGATGAACCGCTCGGTGCGCTGGACAAAAAGCTGCGCGAAGACCTGCAGGACGAGCTGCGCCAGTTGCACCGCCGGCTGGGCATCACCATCGTCTACGTCACCCACGACCAGGAAGAAGCCATGCGCCTGTCCCAGCGCATCGCCATCTTCAGCCACGGCAAAATCGTCGGCCTGGGCACCGGTTACGACCTGTACCAGAACCCGCCGAATGCCTTTGTCGCGTCGTTCCTGGGCAACTCCAACTTCCTGCGGATCAAGGCCAGCAGCAACGGCGCGGGCAGTTTCGAGGGCCAGCCGGTGGCCATTCGCCTGACGCCGGGCCTTACCGCCTCGCAGGATGCCCTGATCATGGTACGCCCGGAAAAAGCCCTGGCCCTCACAGCCGAACAGGCTGCACGCGAGCCGCTGCCGCCGGGCTGGAACGAAGTCAGTGCCAAGGTTGGCGAAGTGCTGTTCCTGGGTGAGAGCCAGACCTGCCATGTGGTAACGGCGGGTGGCACTGAGTTGACGGTGAAAGCGCTGTCGGCTGCGGGTATGCCTATGCAACCTGGCGACAGCGTGAAAGTGCGCTGGGCGGTGGCGGATGCATGTATCTATACCGAGTGGGCCGAAAGTGATTTGAGCAAGTCGGCCGGGGCACATTGAGATCGCGGGGGGCCGCTTTGCGGCCCCAATAACGCGGTCTACCAGGTCTTAGATTCAACCCCTAAGCACTGTCACATAATCATCACGTCACTGTCGTAATCTGCGGGCCAACTCTATGCCATAGGCCACCCGGCATGCTGCGCCTGCTTGTCTTGCTGCTCACCCTGCTACCGCTAGCGACCCTGGCCGAGCCCGCTCACCTGCGCGTCCAAGGCTCCAACACCATCGGCGCCGCCTTGCTGCCGGCACTGGTTCAGGGGCAATTGCGTGCGCAGCAAGCCACCGCCATCCACCAGCAACCGGGCAACGTCGCCAACGAGACCGTCATCACCGCGCAGGACGATCATGGCCAGCCGGTACGCATCGATGTTGCCGCTCACGGGTCCAGCACCGGCTTTGTCGCCCTCGGCCGTGGCGATGCCGACCTGGCGGCCGCCTCGCGGCCGATCAACGACAGCGAAGTGCATCAATTGCGCGCTCTGGGCGACCTGCGCGCTGCCAGCGCCGAACAAGTCATCGGCCTGGACGGCGTGGCGGTCATCGTCCACCCCGACAACCCGCTGCCTCAACTGACCACCCAGCAACTGGCGCAGGTTTTTTCCGGGCAGATCCAGCGCTGGGAACAGTTGGGCATTGCTGGCGGCGCCATCCACCTCTATGCCCGTGACGACCGCTCCGGCACCTACGAGACGTTCAAGGCGCTTGTGCTGGAGCCCCTGCACGACGAACTATCAGCCAAGGCGCGGCGCTTCGAGTCCAGCGACGAGCTGGCTTCTCAAGTCGCCACCGACCGTCAGGCCATCGGCTTCAGTAGCCTGGCCGCAGTGCACGGTGCCAAGGTGCTGGCGGTGGCCGAAGGCGACGCACCGGCCATGTTGCCAGAGCGCGCGCTGGTGGCCAGCGAAGACTACCCGCTGTCACGGCGCCTGTACTTCTACCTGCCAGCTAACCCCAAGCCTCAGGCCAAGGCCTTGGCCGATTTCGCCCAAAGCCCGGCTGGCCAGGCGATCGTTGCCCAGCAGGGTTTCGTGTCGCAGCAGATCAAGGCCCAGCCTGTTCCGCCCCTGGCCGATATGCCGCCACGCTATCGCACCCTGGCCCAGCAAGCGCAGCGGCTGAGCGTAAACTTCCGCTTTCAGGAAGGCAGCGCCAGCCTCGACAACAAGGCCCTGCGCGATGTGCAGCGGGTGGTCGAATACCTGCGACAGGCCGGCAAGTTGCAGAGCAAGGCCGTGCTGGTAGGGTTTGGCGACCCCAAGGAAACCCCCGGGCGCGCTGCGCTGCTTTCGCGCCTGCGCGCCCAGGCCGTGCGCCGCGAGCTGGCACGCGGTGGTGTGGAGGTGCTTGAGGTAACGGGCATGGGCGATGAACTGCCAGTGGCCGGCAATGAACTGGAGCAAGGGCGCCTGCGTAACCGTCGGGTAGAGGTGTGGGTGTATTGAAGGCGTGATTACGGCCCTGGCAAAGAAATGTAACAGCTCCCCGTTCGGCATCCATGGCAAACGGGTCTAGGCTCAAGTTCATGTGATACCGGGCCCCTCTGACGGCTGCCAAGCCGCCATGTCGGATCACTGTTGCCTTGCAACGTCGACATTCAAGGAGGGGCTCATGACAGCTCTGCAGGCATTCCTCACCACCCCCGTCCTCGGTACCAGCGCCTGGTTGTGGTTGGTATTCATGGCCATCGTCATCGGTTTGCTGGTGCTCGACCTGGGCGTGCTGCACCGCCACGACCGCGAAATCGAAATGCGCGAAAGCCTGCTGCTGTATTCGGGCTATTTCAGCGTCGGTGTACTGTTCGGCGCCGGGGTTTGGTATCAGCTAGGCGCACAGTCGGCGCTGGAGTTCTACACCGGCTTCCTGGTCGAGCAGTCGCTGTCGATGGACAACGTGTTCGTCATGGCGATGATCTTCAGCTACTTCGCCATCCCCCGCCGCTACCAGCACCGTGTACTGTTCTGGGGCATCCTGGGGGTGGTGTTCCTGCGGGCGATCATGATCGGCGTGGGCGCGGCGCTGGTGCAGAACTTTGCCTGGGTGCTGTACCTGTTCGGCGCCTTCCTGCTGTTCACCGGGGTAAAGATGGCGCTGTCAAAAGAAGACAGCCACCCGGACCTGGCCAACAACCCGATCATCAAGTTCGTACGCCGGCACATGCGGGTTACCGACCAGATCCACGGCTCGCACTTCTTCGTGCGCAAGACCCCGCCTGGGCACAGTAAAGCCCTGCGCTATGCCACCCCGTTGTTTCTGGCGCTGGTGCTGATCGAACTGGCCGACCTGGTGTTTGCCGTCGACAGCGTGCCGGCGATCTTCGCCATTACCCAGGACCCGTTCATTGTCTATACCTCCAACATCTTCGCCATCCTTGGGCTGCGCTCGCTGTACTTCGCGCTGTCGGCGCTGATGCACAGGTTCGTTTACCTCAAGTACGCACTGGCGTTGGTGTTGATCTTTATTGGCTGCAAGATTTTCTACCACGGCATGGTGGGCAAGGTGCCGGCGTTGCTGTCGTTGGGGGTGACGTTCGGGTTGCTGCTGGGTGGGGTGGTGGTTTCGTTGGTGAAGACGCGCAAAAAACCCGAAGTTAATCGAGGCCAAATGGAAGGACCCTGATCGTAAATAACTCACTAGAGCGCTCCCAGGTGATGTACGTCCGCCTGGAAGCCGCTCTAGGGTTCACTACGCTTTGGAGAGTTCGGCTACTGCAACTGCAATCGCAATCCAAACAAGCCCGACAATTGACAGCCACACCGAAATCCCAAGCCTTCGTTTGAGCTTTGGAGGAAATGCTTTTAACTCATTAACATCCAACTTGCCATAACGCAACGCCAATCCGGGGAACGTGACAAGACCACCTATATTGCAAACCAGCAGCCATCGCCACTTCAAGCTTGAAGTCCCCCAAGCCACCTTCACTTGCTCTAGATAAGGGTTACTCGTAATCGCTGAGCAGGCAACGTGAAAGTCACGTGACAGCGTGATGCAAAGGTTAATGGAAGCACCTAGCAGGCCAATGGCAAAAGGGGTAATCATAAACAGGAGTTTCATAACGACAGGCCAGGTTTCAAAGCTCATCATTTGAGGCCTCATAGATGAGTTCCCCGATAGACCCACCGGCCATTTCTCCTAACTTTGCGCCCGTTAAACTACCCGTGCCTACGACCAAGATCCCACACACTGGAACTGCAAGACCCCCAGTACCTACGCTAAAAACGGCACATAACGTGCCAGCCGCAGCGCCAGCCAATGCTGCCCCCACCATCCCTCCGCCTACCCCCATGCTGAATGACCCGGTTTCAACGTATCGAATTTTTGCACAGGCTTCTTCGCTTCCAGCGCGACACACTTCCTCAACTTTAAGAAAAGAAGAAGCCCCACCCAGTCCAATTGCAGCATGTCCACCATAACTAAGGTATTTACTGAGCCGCGCCACTTTATCCAGATGCGTCGCGTACCCAGGAATCTGCCCTGGCCCGCCCGCTTTCGACCAATGATGCACAAGGCTCTTGGTGGAAATATTCAAGCTTTTCTTTAGTCGCTCATAGCTTCCTAGGTTCAGTTGTTTGTTAAGCAACGCCGTTTTCAACTGTCCATCCAACTGCTGCAGAAGCCGCCCCCGCTCAGCGAAGAAACCTGGGCTGTTCAAGTGGCCGTGGCGCATGAACTCCCGCTGGTGCAGTTGCTCGATACTCGTCAATGTATGACTGACCTGTTTCAAGCCTTGATCCAGCATGTCCTTACCCACGCCCATGGACAGGCTGGCATCGCTGAGCAAACCGGCGATCTCGGCCTGATGCTGCATCATGAAATCCGCTTCGGTGTAGTCGAGCACTGCCAGCGCACGCCGCGCATGCTGCGCTGCGGCCATCAGTTCTCCCTCTTCGCGTGTGCAGGCGTCACCGTTGTCAGGATCACCGATGACGAAAATTTCCCCTGCTTTGAACCCTTGTTCAAACGTCGGATTGAGCCGCTGCAATCGAGAGATCGGCAATGTTGCATCGTGTTCGGCCAATTGCAGCAGCACCTCGGGGAACGACATGCGCCGGGGAACCAAATAGAAGCCAGGCTCCAGCGTACCGGGCAGTGCACCTATTACGGGTTGGGAGAAACGCTCCGGGTAGACCGCGTTTGACGGCTCGGCAAAGTGAGCATTGGCAAGCCCTGCTACAGGCTGCATGGGTGGTGGTGCCTGATGAAGCGGTGCGACCACCCGATTGCTGCCCGGCGAACAGCCACAGACAACCAACGCACCATCCATGGCCACGCGCTGTCCATCGGAAATGAAGTGGTCCACACCTTCGGCGACCATTCCCACCTGCCCACAAAGAGGGCATGGCGTGGTCTGGTCGCCTTCACGGAGCACCATTCGGCCTTCGTCCAGATAGCCGGCCCCTGTCGCAATACAAACGGCTCCAGTTGTGGTGATATCGCCGTCAACTGCCTGACCTTTTCCCTCTAGACTGACGCGCATCTATAAGCTCCCTTTGCGTGGTTGAGGTTCGAAACCTAACACCCGCAAGGCGGTTTCAAGCGCTTGGAGCAGAGAATCAGAAGCGTCCTACAGGTTACCCGAGCTTTGCTTAAAGTCCCTGTTCACGAGCACACCCGTGAACAGGTAAGTAGCCGCTGACGAAGCCATTACCGCCCGCTACGCAACATCTCCACTGGCACATACTTGCCAATCTCATACTTCCCAATTGCCGCCCGGTGCACTTCATCCGGCCCGTCAGCCAGGCGCAGGGTGCGTTGCATGGCGTACATGTAGGCCAGTGGGAAATCGCCGCTCACCCCTGCCCCGCCATGTATCTGGATCGCCCGGTCAATCACTTTCAAGGCCACGTTCGGCGCCACCACCTTGATCTGCGCGATCTCGCTGCGGGCCACTTTGTTGCCGACAGTGTCCATCATGTAAGCCGCTTTCAGCGTCAGCAGCCGGGCCATGTCGATCTCCATACGCGAGTCGGCAATCTTGTCGACGTTGCCACCCAGCCGTGCCAACGGCCGGCCAAAGGCGGTGCGCTCCACCGAGCGCTTGCACATCAGTTCCAATGCACGTTCGGCCATGCCGATCGAACGCATGCAGTGGTGGATACGGCCAGGGCCAAGGCGACCCTGGGCAATCTCGAAACCGCGGCCCTCACCGAGAATCACGTTTTCATACGGCACCCGCACGTTTTCGAAGCGCACTTCGGCGTGACCGTGGGGAGCATCGTCATAGCCGAACACCGGCAGCGGGCGGACGATCTTCACACCGGGCGCATCGGTGGGTACCAGTACCATCGAGTGCTGCTGGTGGCGCGGCCCTTCGGGGTCGGACAGGCCCATGAAGATCATCACCTTGCAACGCGGGTCGCAGGCGCCGGAGGTCCACCACTTGCGGCCGTTGATCACCCACTGGTCACCGTCACGCACGGCCGTGGCGGCCATGTTGGTGGCGTCCGAGGAGGCCACGTCCGGCTCAGTCATGGCGAACGCCGAGCGGATCTCGCCACGCAGCAGCGGCTCCAGCCATTGGCGTTTCTGCGCTTCGCTGCCGTAACGCACCAGCACTTCCATGTTGCCGGTGTCCGGCGCCGAGCAGTTGAACGGCTCCGGGCCAAGCAACGAGCGGCCCATGATTTCCGCCAGCGGGGCGTATTCCAGGTTGCTCAGGCCGGCGCCGTATTCCGATTCAGGCAAGAACAGGTTCCATAGCCCTTCGGCGCGGGCCTTGGCCTTGAGCTCTTCCATGATTGCAGTGGGCTGCCAGCGGTCGCCCTCGGCGACCTGGCGCTCGAACACCGCTTCGGCGGGGTAGACATAGGCGTCCATGAACGCAGTGACGCGCTCGCGCAGTGCCTGGACCTTGGGCGAATAGGCGAAATCCATCGGGGCTACCTTCACGGTTCGGAGTACATGGGCCAGAGCCTAGAGCAGCCTGCGCCCATCCACCTAGTCTATTTTCCGCGTGTATAAACATTCATAACCGATATATGATCGGCCAATAACTCCAACAAAGAGCGGCGCCCATGAACCTCAGCAAGGTCGACCTCAACCTGTTCATCGTGTTCGATGCGATCTATACCGAAGCCAACCTGACCCGCGCCGGGCAGATTGTAGGTATCACGCAGCCAGCGGTGTCCAACGCCCTTTCGCGGTTGCGCGAAACCTTCAACGACCCGCTGTTCGTGCGCACCGCGCAGGGCATGGTGCCCACGCCCATGGCACAGAACATCATCGGCCCGGTGCGCAACGCACTGGCACTGTTGCGTACGTCGGTGCAGGAAAGCCGTATCTTCAACCCGCAACAAGCCAACAAGACCTTCCGCATCAGCATGACCGACCTGACCGAGGCGGTAATCCTGCCGCCGCTGTTCCAGCGCCTGCGCCGCCTGGCGCCGGCGGTGCTGATCGAGAGTTTCCTGTGCAAGCGCCGCGAAACCACCAAGGAGCTCGCCGCCGGCCGCCTGGACTTCGCCATCGACGCCCCCCTGAATACCGACCCGCAGGTACGCCACGTCAAACTGATGCAAGACCGCTATGTCTGTGCCTTGCGCCAGGGCCACCCGCTGGCCGACAGCAAGCTGACCCTCGACAGTTACCTGGGCATGACCCACATCCATATCTCCAGCCGCCGTAACGGCCTGGGCTATGTCGACCTGGCGCTGGGCAAGATGGGCGTACAGCGCAAAGTGGCCTTGCGCTCGCAGCACTACCTGATGGCTTCGCAGGTATTGCAGCAAACCGACATGGCGATGACCGTGCCCGAGCGCTTCGCCCGCCGTCATCAACTGCGCTATCACCCCCTGCCGGTGGAAGTACCCGCGCTCGAAACGCACCTGTACTGGCATGAAAGCACCGATCAGGACCCGGCCAACCGCTGGATGCGTGAGCAAATCACCGAACTGTGCGAACGCGTGGTGGCCGAGGAAGAAAGAGCCTTGGAGCCCGCCTGAAGATGCGCACGAGGGATCGCTCATGGCCACCACGGAGGAAAAAAATCCTACAAATCTACAAACAGATAGAAAATCTATGTGGCAGCACTCAAAAATCCACTGTGGGAAGTAAAAAATTTCTTTCAGATGGCGGATACGCTTACGCCATCAATCGCCGATTTCACGGCGACAGACATGGACCTGCCTCAATGCCAAGCGCCCCGCTCTACTTTGATTACGCCGCCACCACTCCAGTCGACGACCGGGTCATCGAAACCATGCTCGCCAGCCTTGGCAGCCAAGCCAACTTCGGCAACCCGGCGTCCAGTGGTCATGCCTTCGGCCAGGCTGCCCGACGAGCCGTTGAGCAAGCCCGCCAGCAAGTGGCCGAGCGCGTCGGCGCACACGTCGAGCGCCTGGTCTGGACCTCGGGCGCGACCGAGTCCAACAACCTGGCGCTAAAAGGCATTGCTCAAGGCGCCGGCCAGCCTGGGCACCTGATCACCAGCCAACTGGAACACAAAGCCGTGCTCGACACCGTGGTCGAACTGGAGCGCCAAGGCTGGGACGTTACCCGCCTGGCCCCGGATGCCGTCGGCCTGATCCAGCCCGCCAGCGTACAGGCCGCACTGCGCCCCGATACCCGCCTGGTATCGTTGATGGCAGTCAACAATGAGCTGGGCACGGTCACTGACTTTGCCACCATTGGTGAACAGGTGCGTGCCCACGGTGCCTTGCTGCACGTGGACGCGGCGCAGGCCGTGGGCAAGCTGGCCATCAACCTGAACACGATGGCCGTGGACCTGATGTCGTTTTCGGCACACAAGGTGTACGGGCCAAAAGGCATCGGCGCGCTGTACGTCGGACCACGCGCCCGTGCGCTGATGCGTGCGCAGATGCACGGCGGCGGCCATGAACAGGGCCTGCGCTCCGGCACCCTAGCGACCCACCAGATCGCGGGCATGGGCAGCGCTTTTGCCTTGGCCGGCCAGCCCGGCGACAATGAATACCAGCACCTGGAGCAACTGGCAAAGCGCCTGCGCGAAGGCCTGCTGGCCTTGCCCGGCGTCAGCCTGAACGGATGCGCCAGCCAACGCATTCCCCATACCCTGAACCTGTGCATCGACAGCAAGGGCTTCAACAGTGCGGCGCTGGCCAGCGAGTTGGCGTTATCGACCACCTCGGCCTGCAACTCGGCCAGCCATGCAGCCTCACATGTGCTGCTGGCGCTGGGGCTGGACGAGCACCAGGCACGCAACAGTGTGCGCTTGAGCATCGGGCGCTTCAGCACCGAGGCCGAAGTGGACAAAGCGATCGACGTGTTTGCCCGGGTACTGACAGCAGCATCTGCAACGTTGTGGTAAGCCGCGCCCTGGCGCGGCCTGCCGCACGGCGTCACCGGGGCACCCAGCGCCCCGGTAAACTCACAGGAAGGTGAACACCTGCGACGCCGGCAAGCGTGACTTGTTCAGCCCGGCGTTAAAGTCCGTTTCAGCACGGTAGCCCAGGCTGAGGATCACCACGCTGGTGAAGCCACGCTCACGCAGCCCCAGCTCGGCATCCAGGACCTTGCTGTCGAAGCCCTCGATGGGCGTGGCGTCCAGGCCATGTGCCGCAGCCCCCAGCAATGCAGTACCCAATGCCAGATAGGTCTGTTTCTCCATCCAGTGCTGCACGTCCTTCTGGTCATGACGGTGCAGGTCGACGTAGTGACGGCGGCTCTGGTTCTGTGCGGCTCGCGCTTGTTCATCGCGGAAACGGCCATCGGCAGCTTCCTGCTCGAGCACGGCATTGAGGTGCGCCTCGGGCATTTCGGTACGGGTGCAGAACACAATCACGTGCGACGCATCGAGCAGTTTCGGCGTGTTGTAAGCAAAACGCTCCGTGGTGCTCTTGGCCAGGCGGGCCTTGCCTTCGGCTGTGTCGGCGACGATGAAGTGCCAGGGTTGGGAGTTGACCGAGGACGGGCTGTGGCGCAGTTGCTCGAGCAGGGCGTCGACAGTGGCCTGGGGAATGCGGCGCGAGGCATCGTAGGCTTTGGTGGTGTAGCGGCGCTTGGCCAGCGAGACGGTATCCATGCAACAACTCCGGAATGTACTGGGGATTTGCCGGGCATCTTATCTTTCCTGCCGCAAAGAAAAACCGGCACAATGCAGCAACACTTTCACACCTGGAGTGAAGATGCTGCGCATCACTGACCTCGAACTGTTCGTGCGCAGCAGCGTGCTGGGCAGCTTCACGGCCGCCGCCCATGAAGCCGGTCTGCTGCCGGGGCAAGTGGCTGCTGCGATCAAACGCCTCGAGCGCGACCTCGATGTGCGCCTGTTTGCCCGCACCACCCGTAGCCTGCGCCTTACCGCCGAAGGCGAGCGCTACCTGCCGACCGCCCTGAATGTGCTGGAGAGCCTTCGCCAGGGGCGCGAAGACCTGCATGGCAACCCTGGCACCCTGCGTGGCACCCTGCAGGTGTCGGCGCCTTCCGACTTGGGCCGCAACATGCTGTTGCCCTGGCTGAGCGCCTTTCGCCGGGAGCACCCGGCCCTGCACCTGCGCTTTTTTCTGTCCGACCAGATTGTCGACCTGAACCGTGACCCGGTGGATGTGGCCATCCGCTATGGCCTCAACCAGGACGCCAACTACATCGCCCTGCCCTTGGCCAGCTGGAACCGCCGAGTGCTGGTGGCATCGCCCGATTACCTGGCCCGCCACGGCCACCCGGTCACGCCCGAAGCCCTGCAAGAACATGCCTGCCTGCTGTACATGCAGCACAACCGGGTCTACGACAAGTGGCGGGTGGGCAACCGCACCGTGCAGGTCAGCGGGCCGCTGGTCAGCGACGATGCCGACGTCATCCGCCGTCTGGCCCTGCAAGGTGAAGGCATCGTCTACAAATCGTGGCTGGACGTAAGCGCCAATATTGCAGCCGGCGAACTGCAGATCATCCTGCCCGAATACCTGGGTGAATCCGTGCCTGTAACCCTGGTTTGCCCACACCGCAAACAACTCACGCCTGCGGTGTCACAACTGCACCTGTGCCTGCGCGACCACTTCGAGGCCCTGCGCGCTCGCGCACTGAACAACGGTTGCACAATCGTCCCGGACTAAGCGCCAGCAGGCAGCGAGCAGGGCGCAAAAACGCTTGCAACAGGTTGCACGCCACCACTGCTGCCCCAGCAGCACCCGCCCAGCACCCGACTGCTGCCCAACCTGCAACACCGCCGAAGAAATCCATTAAAAATCATATATATCAATAACTTAAAAAAATGGCACAGTCCCTGCTCTAGCCCTCCCCAACAACGCTTTACATACGGGGAGATCCACCATGCATCCGCTCAACCCACTGGCCCGCCAGATCAGCCTTGCGCTGCTGCTGGCCGGCACCGGCAGCCAGGCCATCGCTGCCAACGAAGACAACAAGAACGAACCCGCCCTTGAAACCGTAACGGTCACCGCTCAGCACCGAGAGCAGACCTTGCAGGAAGTACCGGTTGCGGTGTCGGCCATCAAGGGCACCAGCATCACTGCCGATGGCGTGCGCTCGATGGGCGACATCACCACCTTCGTGCCCAACGCCTCGGCCAAGAACCCCGACGGCGACGGCCGCCCTCGTTGGTATATCCGTGGCCTGGGCACCGGCGATACTGGCGCGGCAACCGTATTCCCGGTGGGCATCTACGCGGACGATGTCTACCTCAACGCGCCCATCGCCGGTGGCGGGCCGCTGTTCGACCTGGAACGCATCGAAATCCTGCGCGGGCCGCAAGGCACCCTGTATGGCAAGAACACCACGGCCGGCGCAGTGAACGTGATCTCGAAGAAGCCCACCTTCGACACCGACGGCTATGGCACTGTCGGCTTCGGCAGCAAGAACGAGCGTATCGTCACCGGTGCCATCGGCGGTGCGCTGGTCGATGAAAAACTGGCCGGGCGAGTCGCGCTGTATTCCGAAGAGCGTGACGGTTTTCAGAACAACGACTTCGACGGCAACACCTACGGTGATGTGAACAAGAAAGCCATCCGTCTGCAGTTTCTGGCCCAGCTCAACCCCGACCTGGACGCCCTGCTCAAACTGCACAGCCGCCAGTTCAAAGGCGATGGCAGCAACGGCTCGCTGCCGGTTGGCCGCTACTACAACGTCGGCTACGAACGCCCGCACGGCCGCGATATCTCGCTGAACGTTAACGAAGACTATCGCCTGGACCACGATGGCGCCTCGCTGACCTTCAACTGGTACCTCGGCGATTACACCCTGACCTCGATCAGCGCCTACGACTACCTCCGCAACCGCTCCACCAGCGATGCCGACTACACCCCCTACGAGGTCAACGGCGCGGCCATCACCGACAACAGCTACCGCCAGTGGTCGCAAGAGCTGCGCCTGGCATCGCCGGAAGACCGCCCGCTGCACTGGCTGGTGGGTGCGCACTACTTCCATGAAGACCTGGACAGCTCGGCGCAACGCATCGTCACCCCCGGGCCGACGCCCAACGGCACCGGTTCGAACCAGGTGGGCACCACCGCGTTCCGCGACCTGGGTTACGACCACCGCACCGACAGCTACGCGCTGTTTGGCAACCTGACCTACGACTTTACCGATGACTTCAGCGTCACCGGCGGCCTGCGCTGGACCCAGGAGAAGAAAGACATCGACCTGGACCTGGTGCAACTGACCCGCGCCACCGCCAGCGGCCCGCTGATACCGCTGGGCGGTGTGGGCACCAACGGTAACCGCCAGGAAGACAAGACCTGGGAAGCCTGGACCTACGACCTCACCCCCGAGTACCGCATCAATGACAACCTGCGGGTGTTCTTCCGCTACGCCCACGGTTTCCGCTCGGGTGGTTTCAACACCGGGCTTTCGACCAGCCTGGCACAGCTGACCACGGTCGACCCGGAAGAGCTGGACGCCTACGAGCTGGGGCTGAAGTCGGAGTGGTTCGATCGCCGCCTGACCGTCAACGCCAACCTCTTCTACTACGACTACTCCGACATCCAGGTGAACCTGCTGACGGTGAACAACGGCGTGCTCACCACCGCACTGACCAACGGCGCCAAGGGCAAGGTCAAAGGCGCAGAACTGGAAATCGAAGGCCAGCCGACCGAGCGCCTGCACCTGCGCGCGGCGGTGTCGTTCCTCGACACCGAATACACAGACTTCAAGAACACCAACCCTACCACCGATGCGGTGACGGGCGACTACAGCGGCAACAGCTTCGTGCGCTCGCCCCGCAACGTGGTGTCGCTGGGCGCCGACTACACCATCCCGCTGGAAGTGGGCGGCAAGCTGGTGGCCGGTGGCGACGTGAGCTTCCGTGACAAGGAGTACTTCCTGGCCGACCGCCAGAGCAGTGCCGACGCCACCCTCAGCCAGCCCCACTACACCCTGGCCAACGCCCGTCTGAGCTGGTTCAGCCACGACGACAAGCTGAGCGTGACCGGCTTCGTCAACAACCTCACCGACCGCCGCTACCAAGTGCATGGCCGGCCCAACGGCACTGCCGGGCAGTACGTGATCACTTACGGCGACCCGCGCACCGTCGGGCTCAGCGTTACCAGCCGATTCTAGGTTGTCCTTCCGGGCCCTATCACCGGCACTGCCAATACATCATTCAGCAGGAACACCCCATGCCCCACCACCCCCCCTTGGCCAGCGCCATCGCCCTGGCCATCGCCGGCCTCGCCGTGCCCGCCTTCGCCGCCGAACCCAACGACCGCCTCGACACCGTGGTCGTGGTCGGCACCCACCGCAGCGACGTGACCGCCCTGCAAAGCGCCGCCCCGGTCGATGTACTGAGCGGCGAAAAACTCAAGGAAACCGGCGCCAGTGACCTGTCCGCCGCACTCACCGCACTGTCGCCCTCGTTCAGCTTCCCGCAATCACCACAAGGAGCTTTCGCGGGCTCCATCGCCCAAGGTGCCTCGCTGCGCGGCCTTGCTTCGGACCAGGTGCTGGTGCTGGTCAACGGCAAACGCCGCCACACCAGCGCCAACGTTACCCGCCAGGGCTTGGTCAACGCCCGTGGCGCGGCAGCGGTGGACCTCAGCCTGATCCCGCTGTCGGCCATCGAGCGCGTGGAAATCCTGCGTGACGGCGCCGCCGCCCAGTACGGCTCGGATGCCATTGCCGGGGTGATCAACATCGTGCTCAAGGCGCGCGACGAAGGTGGCAACGCCGGCTACCGCTTCGGCGGTTACAAGAAAGGCGACGGCCTGCAACGCAAACTCAGTGGCTGGAAGGGTTTCGCCCTGCCCAACGACGGCTTCCTGACCCTGGCCTTCGACGCCGGCAGCCAGGACCCGGCCAGCGACACCCGCGACGACAACCGCCTCTTCTACCCCGGCTCTACCAGCATCGACACCGCGCGTGAGCAAAACAACCGCTACCGCAACTGGCGTTGGGGCTCGGGCAATGTCTCGGACCAGTACAACTTCACCGCCAACGCCGAAATGGGCTTGAGCGACGGCCTTAGCGCCTACGGTTTTGCCACCTACGCGCACAAGAACACCGACGCCGAGAACTTCTTCGACCCGCCCACCACCCTGCGCAGCAACTACGGCAGCGTGGCCCTGGCGCGCTACCCCGACGGCCGCCTGCCGGTCACCCGCTACGGCCTGGAAGACTTTGCGGTCACCGGCGGCCTGCGCCTTGAAGACGAAACCGTAGGCAACTTCGACCTGGCCTTGAACTACGGCGACAACCGGGTCGAATCCACCGACCGTAACGCCATCAACCCCAGCTGGGGGACGGCGAGCCCCTCGACGATCTACACCGGCCGCCGCGAAGCCGACCAGACCAACCTGACCCTGGACTGGACCCGCGACTTTGCCAACGACTGGCTGTTCAAGCCACTTACAGTGTCTGCCGGGCTGGCCTGGCGTCAGGAAAACTACGACCTGACCGAGGGCGACGCCGCCGGCTGGTCCAACGGCCCCCTGTTCAATACCGTTGACCCGGCCTCTGGCCGACGCATCCCCGGCTATTACTCGGGCATCACCCAGGTCGATGCCGTGTCGCTGGACCGTCGCGTGATCGGCGCCTATGTCGACGTCGAAGCCCAACTGACAGAAAAATTCCAGGCCGGTGTGGCGGTGCGCAGCGAGCATTATTCGGACTTTGGTGACACCACCAACGGCAAGCTGTCGCTGCGCTACGACTTCACCCCGCAGATTGCCGCACGGGCCAGCGCCAGCACCGGCTACCGTGCGCCTTCGCTGGTGCAGAGCGGGCTGTCGTCGTTCAGTGTGCAAGTAGTAGAGCAGCCGCCAGGCAGTGGCAACTGGGTCGAGGTGCAGCAGCGCACCCTGCGCGCCGACAGCCCGGAAGCCGCCTTGCTGGGTGGCAAGGCGCTGAAGCCGGAAGAGTCGACCAACTTTTCCGTGGGCCTGGTCTGGCGGCCGGTGCCCAATGCCTCGGTCACCCTTGACGCTTACCGCATCGACATCGACAACCGCATCACCCTGTCCGACCAGTTGCCTGCATCGGTGGTGGGCCCGATCTTCGCCGGCACCCCCTACGCCAACATCCAGAGTGCGGCGTTCTATACCAACATCGCCGACACCCGCACCGACGGTTTCGAGTTGGCGGGCCATTATCAGCTGGACGTGGGCCGCTGGGGGCGCGTGGACTTCAACGGCGGCTATGCGCGCAACAACACCCGCATCACCGGGCTGGATGATGTGGGCAACATCCCCGGCAACCAGATCATCGGCCGCAATACCCAAGGGCTGATCGAGGATGGCACGCCCAAGGACAAGCTCACGCTCAGCGCCAACTGGCTGTATGACAACTGGAGCGTCACCGTGGCTCAGCGCCGATATGGCGAGTGGAAAAACCGCAACGCCGCAAACCCCACGCTGGACCAGACCTTCAGCCCGCAGTGGGTAACCGACCTGGATGTGTCGTACCGCTTCGACCTGGGCTTGACCGTGTCGGCGGGCGCGATCAACCTGTTCGACAGCCACCCGGACAAGCTCAAGGGTGCGCAGTTGTATGGCGTGCCCAAATACTCCATCACCAGCCCGGAGGGGGCGCAGGGAGCGTTCTACTACACCAGCGTGAGTTACGACTTCTAGGCTGAAACCGCGTTGGCTTCTTCGCGGGCAAGCCCGCGAAGAAGCCAACATCGATGCTGCTGACGGACTGCTGCTGCAGCAGCACCCTGCTGCGTCTCCAGCACCATCCTCTTCCCTCAGCCCCGCATTCCGGGGCCTGCGCCGCGTGGCACAGCTCTTGCGATACCCCCAACACCTTCTGTTTTCCCAAGGCTTGCCATGCGCGTGCTCTCTACCCTTTCCTGGTTCATCTCCCCCCTGGCCCTGCTCACGCTCTGGGCCGTGGTGGCCAATGCCGGGCTGTTTCCGGCCAACCTGCTGGTCCCGCCGCAAGAGGTCTGGCTGAGCCTCAACGACCTGCTGACCACAGGTGAACTTCAGGCGCATCTGGCAGGCAGCCTGTCGCGCCTGGCCCTGGGCTTCACCGGCGGCGCACTGGCGGGCCTCGGCTTCGGTGCGGCGCTGGCCCTGTCGAAAACGGTGGAGGCCTACTGCGCCCCGCTGTTCCACACCCTGCGTCAGGTGCCGAGCATCGCCCTGATCCCGATGTTCGTGCTGATGTTTGGTGTCGACGAAACCTTCAAGGTAGTGATCGTTGCCAAGACCGCGTTCTTCCCGGTGGCACTGGCCACCTGTGAAGGCATCCGCGCCATCCCACGCAGCCATTTCGAAGTGGCGGCGGTGTACCGCTTGCGCTGGCCGACGCTGGTGGGGCGAATTGCCCTGCCCGCTGCAGTACCGGCCATTGTCACCGGCATTCGCGTGGCCCTGACCCGCGCCTGGGTGGTGCTGGTGGCCTGCGAGCTGCTGGCGGCAGACAGCGGCCTGGGGCAGATGATCGAGATGGGCAGGCAGATGCTGCGTATCGATGTGGTGATGGTCGGCGTGGTGCTGACTGGGCTGATCGGTTTTACGCTGGATTTCACCCTGCGCCGTGTGGAGCGGCGCTTGTCTGCCTGGCAAAGCCGCTGAGGAGGCTGTGATGAAACTGCAAACATTGCGCGGTCTGGTATTGCCACTGTTGCTGCTCGGCGCCTGGGAGTACGCCTCGCGCCAGGGCGCCGCCGGCGCCTATGCCTTCGTGCCGCTGGCGCAGGTGGGCACGGCCTTGGCCGCGTTGCTGGGCAGCGGTGAATTGCTGGTCAACCTGTGGGCCAGCTTGCTGAGCACCTGCAGCGGCCTGGCCATCGGTATTGTCGGCGGTGTTGGCCTGGGCGCGCTGATGGCCCTGTCCGCACCGGCCAACCGCCTGATCGCCCCGCTGTTCCACGCCCTGCGCCAGGTGCCGATGCTGGGTTGGATTCCGTTGATTGCGTTATGGCTGGGGAACGGCGAAGGCGCCAAGCTGCTGATTGTCAGCCTGGCGGCGTTGTACCCGATGGTGCTGAACACGTTCGAGAGCCTGCGCCAGGTTGCCGGTCAGCACCGTGAAGCCGCGCAGGTATTGATGCTCAGCCGTTGGCAGCAACTTCGACTGATCCTGCTACCCGCCGCCCTGCCAGGCATCGCCGCCGGGGTGTTGCAGGCCCTGGCGTTCGCCTGGGTAACCTCGGTGGGCAGCGAGCTGTTCCTGTCTGCCGGGGCCGGCCTTGGCAGCTTGATGATGACCGCCGAAGCCGGGGCGCGCATGGAGATCATTGTGGTCTGCGTGCTGTGCATCGGCCTGTGTGGCTACCTGATGTCCTGGCTGAGCACCCTCCTCACCCGCCGCCTGCTGCGATGGCGTACCACCTCTTGAAAGGCCCGACCATGAACGCCATCGCCCATGCTTTACCCACCAGCGCCATCACCGGCGCACTGACCCTTCGCGGCCTGAACAAGGCGTACACGCTCAAGGGCAAGGCTGTACCGGTGTTGCAAGGCATCGACCTGGACATCCGCCCCGGCGAGTTTGTCAGCATTCTCGGCGCCAGCGGCTGCGGCAAATCCACCCTGCTACGGTTGATCGTTGGCCTGGACCAGGCTTACCAAGGGCAGATCCTGCTGGATGGGCAACCCGTGCGCGGGCCAGGCCTGGAACGCGGCATCGTGTTCCAGGACCACCGCCTGTTCCCGTGGATGACCCTGCAGCAGAACATCGCCCTGGCGTTGAAAAATCATGCACTGCCGACGACCGAGAAGAATCGATTGGTGGCCGAGCACATCGAACGGGTGGGTCTGAGCGGTTACGAGCAAGCCTATCCGCACCAGCTTTCCGGTGGTATGGCCCAGCGCGCGGCGATTGCCCGGGCGCTGGTGAACAAGCCCAAAGTGCTGTTGCTGGACGAGCCACTCGGCGCGCTGGATGCACTGACCCGGGTGCGGCTGCAACAGGAGTTGCAGCGCATCTGGGTGCAGGAGCGCTGCACGGTGATCATGGTGACCCACGATATCGAAGAAGCACTGTACCTCGGTGACCGGGTGATCGTGATGGACGCACACCCGGGACGGATTCGTGAGGATCTGCGCATAGACCTGCCCCATCCACGCCAGCGCGATAGCCAGGTACTGCAGAGGTACAAGCAGCGCTTGCTAGGGGAACTTGTGGGGCATTGACGGGTTGTGAACGGCAAGACAGGGCTTGCCAATGACTGGCAGCTGAAACTGGCGGCGCTTGGGAGCAGGCCTGGCGGGGAACTATGGGCATTACGGGGCACCCAGGCACGCAACGTTGAACCTGCGCTACGACCTCTGAGCCTCAGCACCTGTGGTACTGTGCCGCAACCCCTTAAGGAGCTTCACACATGGACGTACGCTGCACATCGATCGAAGATGTCCGCACGCGCATCGATCATATCGATCAGAACCTGGTCGCCCTGCTCGCCCAGCGCGGCCAGTTGGTAGCCCAGGCGGCTACTTTCAAAAAGACCACCGATGACGTCCGCGCACCCGCACGGGTCGAGCAAGTAATTGCCAAGGTGAGAGGAATTGCCGAAGAAACGGGGGCTTCGCCAGAGGTGGTGGAGCGGGTTTATCGGGCGATGATTGCAGCGTTCATCGATGAAGAGTTGAGCGTGCATGCCGGTTTGGCCGGCAAATAAACCGGGGCTGCGCGGCAGCCCCGGTATTTGAAGCCAACAACTTACCCTGGGGCTGCTCAACTGGCCAAGGTGAAGTCCGCTGCGGTTACTGTGGTTGCATCCGCCCCCCTACCAGGCGGATGGCGTCGGTGGCGCCAATGCTGACCAGCGTATCGTCGCCAACATCACCGTTGAGGTAGTCACTGCCGCTACCACCCGACAGGATGTCGTTGCCAGCGTCACCGAACAGTGTGTCGCTGCCAGCGAAGCTGAACTACCTGATGTCGCGGCTGCGGCTGGCCTCGTCGGTGGGTAGCCTGGGCGATGACGACATCGAGCAGATCAACAATTACCTGGGGCCGGAACTGATGGTAAGCAATTGATCGGAGCACACACGGTAGCGGTGGCCGGTCTATTGGCGTCAGGCTATGATCGGTCACCCCTCCGCGGACACCCTGCCCCATGCCCGTAGACCTGCAAGCGCTATACCCCAGGCTGATCCACCTGATGCTGGACACCGTGTTCGTGGTCGACAGGGACAACCAGATTGTCTTCGTCAGCGATGCCTGCGAAGCGCTGCTGGGCTACCAGGCCCGCGAGCTGATCGGCACACCGATCACCGACTACATGCACCCGGACGACCTGGCCATCACCCGCGCGTCGATTGTAAGGGTGATGAACGGGCAGCCCCATTACGACTTCCGCAACCGCTATGTGCGCAAGGATGGCGAGATCGTGCATATCCTGTGGGCAGCCAGCTGGTCCGATGAGGCGCAAGCGCGCATCGGTGTGGCGCGGGATGTGACGGCACTGCACCAGGCAGAAGAAGCGCTGCGCTTCCTGGCCCATTACGACCCGCTGACCCGACTGGCCAACCGGGCCATGTTCAACGAACGGCTCGGCAACGCACTTGCCACAGCCCGGCAGCAAGAGCATCGGCTGGCGTTGCTGTTTATTGATATCAATGACTTCAAGCAGATCAATGACAACCACGGGCACAGCGTGGGCGACCGGGTACTGTGCATAGTGGCACGGCGCCTGGAAGACTGTGTAGGTAAAAACGGCACCGTGGCGCGCATGGGCGGAGACGAGTTTACCGTGCTGCTGACGGATCACCCGTCGCCGGAGGCGATTGCCGAACACGTCGCCAACATCCTGGCAGCCATGGCCGAGCCACTCGGCGTCCAACTGCCCGGCGTCGACGCGCCGTCCTGCAGCATCGGCGTAGCCTGTTTCCCTGAGGACGGCCACGATGCCGACCTATTGCTGAGGCACGCTGATGGAAACATGTATCAGGTCAAGCGACAGAGGACCGCAGCCGGCTGAACAAGAAAGGACCATGATCATGCCCAACCCTGAAGACGCTTTGCTCGACAGTTGGCAGCACAACGCGCAAGCCTGGATTGACGCCGTGCGCAGCGGCGCCATCGAAAGCCGCCGCCAGGTCACCGACCAGGCGATCCTGCTGGCCATTCTTGGCCGCCAGCCCGAACGGGTGCTGGACCTGGGCTGCGGTGAGGGCTGGCTGCTGCGCGCCCTGGGTGATCGCGGGATCGAAGCCGTGGGCGTCGACGGCGACAGAACCTTGGTGGATGCCGCGCGGGCTGCGGGCTCGGCCGAGGTGCACCTGGCCAGCTATGCGCAGTTGGCCGAGGCCAACGTTTACGTAGGCAAAGGTTATGACCTGATCTGTGCCAATTTTGCGTTGTTGCACCAGGACATCATTCCGCTACTGGTAGCGATGCACGACCTACTGGTGCCTGGCGGTGCGCTGGTGATCCAGACGCTGCACCCATGGGGCGTGGCGGGCGGGGACTATCAGGATGGTTGGCGGGAGGAGTCATTTGCCGGGTTTGCCGGGGATTGGCAGCCAATGCCCTGGTATTTCCGTACCCTGGCCAGCTGGCTGAATGCAATGGACATGGCGGGGCTTCGGCTGGTCAGCCTGCAGGAGCCGCAGCACCCGCAGAGTGCGGTGCCGCAGTCCTTATTGATGGTGGCTGAGCGCCCTTGAAGGCGCTCAAGCCCCCACCCAGCCCAAGCTTCAGAGCACTGGCTTGCGCACCGCCCCGCTGCGGGCTTTGGCCATGGCCGCCAGGCGCACCGCAACGTTGGCCGCGCCGTAACCGGCATAGCCACCCTTGCGCTGGATGATCTCGAAGAAGAAGCGCTCTTCGAACGGTTCGGTGTACACGTGGAACAGCTCGCCGCCCTGGGCATCGCGGTCGTACAGCACGTTGTAGTACGCCAACTCGCTGAGGAACTCGTCGTCAAAGTCGAAGCGTGCCGCCAGGTCGTCGTAGTAGTTCAGCGGGATTTCCAGCAACGGCACACCAGCCAGCTTCGCGCGCGCCACTTCGCGGAAGATATCGTCACAATCGAAGGCGATGTGATGAACACCGGAGCCGCGATAGCTGGACAGCGCATGGGCGATGGCGGTGTTGCGGTTTTCCGAAATGTTCAGCGGCAAGCGCAAGGTGCCGCACTGACTACGCAGCGCGCGGCTCTTGACCAGGCCGTACGGGTCGGGCAGCACCACTTCGTCATCAGCGGCGAAATCGAACAGGCTCTTGTAGAACAGGACCCAGCTGTCCAGCGACTCGGCCGGCAAGGCCAGGGCCATGTGGTCGATGCGGCGCAGCCCACCGGTGGCGGTGGCGTTCTTGTCCAGGCTGAAATCGGTATCGTACAGGGTCTGGCCGGCAGTGCCCTGCTCTACCAGGTAGAGCAGGCTGCCATCCGGCGCACGCACCGCCGGTACTTCACATTCGTTAGGGCCGACCAAGCCCCGGAACGGCTGGCCACGGTAGGCAGTCGCGCGCTTCAGAGCTGCTTGCTGGTCCTTGACCCGCAGCGCGGTGGCGCACAGCGACGGGCCGTGGGCCTCGAAGAAGTTGTGGCCGAAGGAATACGGCTCGGCGTTCAACACAATGTTGATATCGCCCTGGCGCAGCAACTGCACTTCTTTGCTGCGGTGTTTGCCGGCTTCGGCAAAACCCAGGCGTTTCAGCCAGCTGGCCAGACGCGCGCCAACGGCTTCGTCAACCGCGAATTCGAGGAACTCCACACCGTCATAGGTGCTTGCCGCTGGCGGGGTGAACAGCACGCCAGGTTCGATCGGCGTGTTTTCCTGCTCCAGGCGCAGGCGGGTCTGCTCTTCGAGATACAACAGCGAGCGCAGGCCATCAGCGGCGTTTTGCCGTGGCGGCGCAGCGCGGAAGCCGTCGTTGAAGATTTCCAGCGATAGCGGGCCACGGTAACCGGTGGCAAGGATCGGCGCCAGGAAACCGGCCATGTCCATTTCACCCTGCCCCGGGAAGCAGCGGAAGTGGCGGCTCCACTCCAGCACATCCATGGCCAGAATCGGGGCGTCGGCCATCTGCACGAAGAAAATCTTGTCGCCGGGGATGTCGCGGATCGCGCTGGGGTCGCCCTTCAGGGACAAGGTGTGGAAACTGTCGAGGATCACCCCGAGGGCCGAGTGGTCGGCCTGGCGCACCAGGTTCCACACTTGCTGGTAGGTGTTGACGTGGCGGCCCCAGGCCAGCGCTTCGTAACCAATGCGCAGGCCGCGCTTGCCGGCGTGCTCGGCCAGCAGGCGCAGGTCATCGACCAGCAACTGTTCTTCGCCCAGGGCATCGGCCTGGACGTTACTGCACACCAGCACCAGGTCGGTGCCCAGCTCCTGCATCAGGTCGAACTTGCGTTCGGCGCGGTCGAGGTTTTTCTGCAGGCGGTCGCGGCGGCAGCCTTCAAAGTCGCGAAACGGCTGGAACAGGGTAATGGCAATGCCAAGATCAGCGCACATCTGGCGCACCTGGCGCGGGCTGCCGGCGTAATAGAGCAGGTCGTTTTCGAAGATCTCGACGCCGTCAAAACCGGCGGCGGCGATGGCTTCGAGCTTTTCCGGCAGGGTGCCGCTCAAGGACACGGTAGCGATCGAACGCTGCATGGCGGGAGTTCCTTGTTGTTAGAAAATGACGGTGCCAGTCAGGTAAAAACCACTGTCACAGTTTATGGCACGATCGATTATTCGCAGGTAAAGTCGCCGCTTCAATCTCTTTGTACGGAATGGTTAGTTTTGCGTTCGATTATCGCACAAAACCCAATTTAACGAATTGCTAGACCGCAGCCCCAGGGTCAACATGAGACCCAGACGCAGGCACACCGACCACTGCCTCCTGCCTTGGCGAACGTATGGCGGAGCCTGCGCAAACAACAATAACAACGGAGACAACGATGGCTCACTCCAGCTCGCAAGCCAAAAAAGCGACCGCCAGTGGATGGATAGGCTCGGCACTCGAGTACTACGACTTCTTCATCTACGCTCAGGCCGCTGCGCTGATTTTCCCGCAGATCTTCTTCCCCAATACCGACCCGAAAATGGCCATCATTGCCTCGTTGGCCACGTACGGCGTGGGCTACCTGGCGCGCCCGGTCGGCGCCTTCGTACTGGGCCACTGGGGTGACACTCGCGGGCGCAAGAACGTCCTGCTGCTGTGCATGTTCCTGATGGGCCTGTCGACCATGGCCGTCGGCCTGCTGCCTACCTACCACGACATCGGTTACCTCGCCCCGGCCTTGCTGGTGGTGCTGCGCCTGATCCAGGGCTTTGCCGTGGCCGGGGAAATTTCCGGTGCCAGTTCCATGATCATGGAGCACGCGCCATTCGGCCGAAGAGGCTATTACGCCAGCTTTACCCTGCAAGGCGTGCAGGCTGGCCAGGTACTGGCAGCGGCGGTGTTCCTGCCACTGGCCTACTTCATGCCTAACGAAGCCTTCACCGAATGGGGCTGGCGCATTCCGTTCCTGTTGAGCGCCATCGTGCTGATTGCCGGTTTCATCATCCGTAAGGAAGTGCACGAAACTCCGGCGTTCGTGAAGGAAGAGAAGCAGGACAAGGTTGCCAAGTCGCCCATCAGCGAGGCCTTCCGCCACAGCTGGAAGCACATGGTGCTGGTGATGTTCATGGCCCTGATGAACGTGATCCCGGTGGTGGCCACCATCTTCGGTGCGGCCTACGCGGTGCAGCCAGCCTATGGCATCGGCTTCGACAAGAGCGTGTACCTGTGGATCCCGGTGGTCGGCAACATCGTCGCGGTGCTGGTGATTCCGTTCGTGGGTAACCTGTCGGACAAGATCGGCCGTCGCCCGACCATGATCGCCGGTTGCCTGGGCTCTGGCCTGCTGGCGTTCGTCTACCTGTATGCAATCAGCATTCAGAACGTGCCCATGGCGTTCGCCGCATCGATCATCATGTGGGGCATGGTTTACCAGGGTTACAACGCGGTGTTCCCAAGCTTCTACCCAGAGCTGTTCCACACCCGCTACCGCGTTTCGGCCATGGCCATCGCACAGAACATCGGCACCATGCTGACCGCCATGCTGCCAGCGCTGTTCGCCCTGGTCGCACCGCCCGGCTCGGACAACATCCCGCTGGTGGTGGGTAGCCTGGCGTTCTTCATTACCTGCGTGTGCGCCCTGGCGGCCTACATTGCCCCGGAAACCCATCGCCTGGCGATGGAAGACCTGGGTAACCCAGACGCCAAGCCGATGGAAAAGGATGCTTACGAGGCTAGCCGTAAAGGCAGCTTTCAGGCAGTGAGCCACTGACAGATGGCCGGGGCCGCGTTGCGGCCCCGGCACTTTCAACCTTCAACCACTTCCTGCAAGCGCGCCCACAGTCGCTCCACATCCCCTCGCTCAGTCGGCAGCGCACCGATCGAAACCCGCACCATCCAGCGCCCATCCAGTGTCGCTGGCGTCACATAGGCATCGCCAGAAGCATTCAGCCGGTCGGCCCACCCCTTGGTATGCGCATCCAGTGCCTCCCCCTCCAGCCCCGCCGGTCGATGGCGAATGCACAGGGTCTGCAACTGCACCGGCGCCAACACCTCCCACTCAGCCGCCGCCGCAACCTGCGCCGCCAACCATCGGGCATTGTCCAGGTCACGCCGCAACCGCGCCTGCAATGCGTCAACGCCCTCGCTGCGCAGCATGAACCACAGCTTCAACGCGCGGAACCGTCGGCCCAACGGGATGCCCCAGTCACGCAGGTTCTTCACCTCACCATCCACCGCCGATTGCAGGTAGCTGGGGTTGGTGCTCATCACCCGAATCAGGTGCTGCGGATCGCGCACGTAATAGATCGAGCAATCGAAGGCCACACCCAGCCACTTGTGCGCGTTGACCACCACCGAATCGGCCAGCTCGATGCCATCCCACATCCAGCGGCACTCAGGCAGGATCATCGCGGAACCGGCCATGGCCGAGTCCACATGCAGCCACAAGCCATGGGCCTGGGCGATTTCGCCGATCGGGCGCAGCGGGTCAAGGGCGGTGGTGGTCGTGGTGCCAGTGGTGGCCACAACCGCGCAAGGTTGGTTGCCGGCAGCCAGGTCCTGCTCGATCGCCGCCCGCAAGGCCTCTGGACGCAAGGCGTACTTTTCGTCTGTGGGGATGAGGCGGATATTATCGCGGCCAAAACCCGCCAGCAGCGCGGCCTTGTCTACCGAGCTGTGGGCATGAGCACTGACATACACGATCAAAGGCCTGGCTTCGGCCTGCAGGCCGCCGCGTACCAAGGCGTAGTCGGTGGCGCGTTCACGGGCGCTGATCAGCGCCACCAGGGTGCTGGTCGACGCGGTGTCCTGGATCACTCCGCTCCACTGGCCAGACAGGCCCAGCAGCTGACGCAGCCAGTCGAGGGTGGTTTCTTCCAGCTCGCTCAGTGCCGGGCTGGATTGCCAAGACAGGCCCAACACGCCCAGGCCGGTGCTGAGGAAATCGCCCAATACGGAAGACAGGGTGCCATTGGAGGGGAAGTAGCCGTAGAAGTCCGGGTGCTGCCAATGGGACAGGCCGGGCATGACCAGTTGGTTGACGTCATCGAGAATGGCCTCGAAGGGTTCGCCCTGCTGGGGGGCGGTGTCAGGCAAAGCAGCCTTGAGGTAGCCGGGCTCGACCTGAGCCATGACCGGGCGTTCGCCGACGGTTTGGCGGTAGTCGGCGATCAGGTCGATCAGTTGGTGGCCGTATTGGCGGAATTGTTCGGGGGTCACGTGGGGGCTCCTGTGGTTTTTCCACTGCCCCCAGTCTAGGTACCTGTGCCAAAGCGAATAACCCCGCCTTGCGCATACCTGCTATGGCAAACCCGCATGCCCACCCTGCACGCCAAACTGCGACTGTCGCCACAGCTCGAACACCCGGTTGCGCAACCAACGGTGCTCGGCCGAGGCCTGCAGGCGCTGGTGCCACACTACCCAGTAACGCTGGCTGTGGTCGATGAAACCCAGCGGCCGCCAGGCCAGATCATGCAAGCGGCACAGTTGCCGGGCAATGTGCTCGGGTACGGTTGCCACGGCCTGGCTGTTGGCGATCACCTGCACAGTGGCGGAGAAAAACGGCACTTCCAGGCTGACCCGCCGCTGCAAGCCCTGGACGCGCAGGTGGCGGTCGATGAAGCTGTCCTTGTCGCCACCGCCGGAAATACGTACGTGCTTGTGCGCCAGGTAATCGGCCTGACTGAGTGCGGCATGGGCAGCTAGCGGGTGGTCGTGACGCATCAGGCACACGGCGCGGTCCTCGCCCAGCAGACGCCCGTGCAGGTTGGGCGGCGACTCGTCGAACAGGGTGGTGGCCAGGTCAATCTCGCCGCTGGCCAGCAAGGCGTACTGGCCGGCCTGCCAGGTACGGTACTCCAGCGATACGCCCGGTGCTTCACGCTCCAGCGCGGCCACCAGCAGCGGCAGCATGTGCTCGGCCACGTAGTCCGAAGCAGCCAGACAGAAACGCCGCTCGCAGCGTGCCGGGTCGAACACCGCGGGCTGACGCAGAGCCTGTAGTTCTTCGAGAACCTGGCGCAGGGGTTCGACAAGGGCTTCGGCGTGTTCGCTCAATACGTAGCCACGGCCCTGGCGTACCAGCAGCGGATCGTCGAAAGCTTCGCGCAGGTGGGCCAGCTGGCGGCTCAGGGCCGACTGGCTGACGCCCAGGCGCTCGGCGGCGTGGCTGAGGTTTTTCAGCTGTAGCAGGTGGTCGAGGGTGCGCAGGTGGGCGAGGCTGAGGGAGGCGAAGGTGGGGTTCATGCAGGCTCCCTGCGGTGGCATTCAAGGGCCTATTCGCGGGCTCGCCCGCTCCCACAGATTCATCGCTGTATTGAAAGCTGCGGTGAACCTGTGGGAGCGGGCAAGTCGGTGCGCCGAACCGCCGCGAAGGGCCGCAACGCGGCCCCGGCTTTTTAAGCGGTCAGACCAACGTACACGTTCTGCACGTCATCGTTCTCGTCGATCGCTTCAAGGAACGCTTCAACCTCAGCCAGTGCTTCAGCGCTCAGGCTGGCCGCACTCACCGGGTTTTTCGGGGTGTAGCCAATCTTCGCCGAGGTCACGGTGAAGCCATGTTCCGGGAGGGCCTTCTGTACCGCGTCCAGGTCGGTGGTGTCGGTAATGAACAAGGTCGAACCCTCTTCTTCACCTTCCTCGAAATCCTGGGCGCCGGCTTCGATGGCTGCCATTTCCGGGTCGGCGTCGCCTTCCGGAGTGGCTTCGATCAGACCGACATGGTTGAAGTCCCAGGCCACAGAACCACTGGCACCCAGCTGGCCCTTGCGGAACAGTACGCGGATTTGCGCGACGGTACGGTTGACGTTGTCGGTCAGGCACTCGACGATCAGTGGCACCTGGTGCGGTGCAAAGCCTTCGTAGCTGACGGCGTGGTACTGCACGGCATCACCGTCCAGGCCCGCGCCCTTGCGAATCGCACGCTCCAGCGTCTCGCGGGTCATCGAGGCCTTTTTGGCTTGCACGATGGCCAGGCGCAGGCGCGGGTTCATATCAGGATCGGCGCCCGACTTGGCCGCGATCTGGATTTCCTTGGACAGCTTGCCCATGACCTTGCCTTTGGCATTGGCCGCTGTTTCTCTATGTTTGGCTTTCCACTGTGCGCCCATGTCGACTCTCTTGTTTCAGCGGCCGGTTCAGGAAGCGACCGGCCAAAAGTGGGTGCATTTTATACGCCCTCACGCATGGGATCGACAAGAAATCTCATCAGCCTTTATCGGCCTTTCCTGCTGCCGCGGCAAACCGCGCCAGGCGCACATCCAGCCGTCGCGGCCGCATGCCGAGGTCTTCGGCGCGCTCCTTGCGGCGGATGGCATTGCGCACCATCAGCGAACCCAGGTAGCGCACAGGCTCGGGCGGGAACAGCCCCAGCGGCCCCTTGACCAGCGGCGAACGGGTCCAAGGGTTGTCGAGCCCCAGCGCCAGCGACGACAGAATCTGCCCGCCCATATGGCAAGGCCCCACACCACTGCCCGAATAGCCAAAGCCATAGAAAACGTTGCCCTGCCCGTCCAGCCGGCCAAAAAACGGCAAGCCGGTCACCGAGCGGTCCGACGGCCCGTTCCAGCTGGCCGCCAGCGGCACTTCGGCCAAGGCCGGGAAAAACCCGCCCAGGCTTTCGCGCAGCAGCGGCCGGTATGGCGACGGCTGGTCGAACACCGGCAGCATGCGCCCACCATAGGCAAAGGTATTGCCGCCTTTGCCAAGCATCAGCCGTCCATCGGAGGTGTTGTGGTAGTAGTGCACGAAAATGCGCGAGTCGAGCACGCTGATGCCGCTGTCCAGGCCGATCTCGCGCAGCAGCTCGGGGCACGGCTCGGTGATTACCATGTCACTGGAAACGATCGCCACGCTGCGCTCGAACTGCGGGAAAGCCCGCGCCATCCAGGCATTGAGGCCCAACACCACGCGGTCGGCGCGCACCGTGCCATGGGCCGTGCGCACCTGCACCGGGGCGCCGTGCTCCAGGCCACTCATGGCCGTGCCTTCATGAATGCGCACGCCGCGCTGTAACGCCACCCGGCGCAGGCCACGCACCAGCTTGCCCGGCTGCACCGTGGCGGCAGCTGGCGAGAACCAGCCCTCCAGGTGCCTTGCCGAACCCGCCAGACGCTGGACTAGGTCCAGCGGCAGGCGGCGAAACGAGTTGATGCCCTTCTGCTCCAGCGCCGCGATCACTGCATCGGTGGCGCCGACCTGAGCGGCGTTGGTGGCGGTGTACAACGTGCCATCCAGGCGGTAGTCGCAGTCGATGCCATTGGCCGCGCAGAACGTACCGATATCACCGATGCTGCGCTCCGACTCGCGCACCAGGCGTACCGCCTCGGCCACCCCGAACAGGCGTTCGAGGGTGAAGTACTTGGCCGACCAGGACAATGTGCAACCGCCGTTGCGGCCACTGGCGCCGGCGCCGCAGATATCGGCTTCGATCAGCACGACATCCAGCGCCGGCACCGCTTCCTTGAGCATCAGTGCTGTCCACAGGCCGGTGTAGCCGCCGCCGACGATGCACACATCGCAACGGGTATCGCCCTGCAGCGGTGGGCACACCGCCTCCTGCGCCGAATCCAGGGCCTGTTGCAGCCAGAAGGGTCTCATTCGCTTGCTTTCCTTTAGGTACGCAGTGGCTTGATTGCCATGCTGGTATTCGGTGCCACGTCAGCGCTTTGCGGGGTGCTGGCCGGGCGGCTGTTCCAGTGCGGCAGCAGCACCAACGCCGAGAACAGCGCGCAGCCGGCGAACACGATGAACACCGTGACACCATCGAAGTACCCCGGCAGGAGCCCACCCAGCACCGCCCCCACCGAGCCACAGCCGTTGACGAAGCCCGCGGCTGTCGCACCGGCCTTGGCAGTACCGAAGTCGATGGCCGCCGCGCCGCTGATCATCGAATCTGGCCCGTACAGGGTCAGGCCCATGACGAACAGCAACGCCACCACCAGCATCACGCTGCCGGTGTGCATGGCCGCCATGAAGGCCGCCAGGGTCACCGTCAGCAACACCAGGCTGATCACGCAAGCCGGCATGCGGCGGGCGCCGAACAGTTTGTCGGAGGCCAGGCCAATGATAATCGGGCCCAGCAGCCCGGCCAGTTCAAAGGCGGTCGGGATGATTGCCGCACCCACCTTGCCCACCGAAGGCATCTGCTCGAAAACGATTACCGGCCCCCACAGCAGGATGGCGTAGCGCGCAGGTTTGAGCAGGAAGTACGCCAGGCCTAGCGTCAGCACGGTGCGGTTGCGCAGGATCTCTTTCAGCGGCGCCCACACACTGCACAGGTTGCCGGCCGGGGCCATGCTCTGCGGCTCGGGCTCTACCGCCGGCAGGCCGACATCTTCAGGTTTGTTGCGCTGCAGGATGAAGAACAGCACGGCCACCAGCGCCACCACGGCGGCACTGGAGAAGAACGCCGCGTGCCAGGTGCCGACCAGTGTGTAGGCCCACCAACCCGCGAACGGCGAAGCCACCAGGCCGCCGAAGGCATAGCAGGAACTCCACAAACCCAGTACCCGCCCGCGCTGCGAAGCCGGGAAGAAGCTGCCGATGTTCTTGCACAACCCGGCCCAACCGGTGGATTGCGCCAGGCCTTGCACCAGCATGCAGGTGGCAAAGATCGGGAAGGTGGCGTAGCTGCCCATCACCACCGCCGCCACGGCGGAAATCAGCAACCCGCCCAGCACCACCACACGCGGGCCAAAGCGGTCGGCGAGCATGCCCCAGGTGAACTGGCCCACGGCGTAAGCGGCGAGGTAGATGGCGTCGAGATTGGCCATGGCGGCCTTGTCGAGCATGAAGTTGGGGTCTTCGGCGATGCCCAGCTTGGCCACCGAGAAGGCTTTACGGGTGAAGTAGAAGGCGGCGTAGGCCAGCCAGGTGATGGCGAAAATCTGGATGCGCCAGCGTTTGAACGCGGCTAGTGATTGATTCATGTACGTCTGACCTCTTTCTCAAGTGTGCCGGCAGAATGTGAAGAAACGCCTGTCTTGTTCTTGTGTTACGCACAGCGATGACGAGGCTGTCATCGGGTCAGATGGCACCGTGTGGGCACCATGGCCCTGGCGGCATTCGTGGTGCCAGCGTCGGGCTGACATGCATGGAAACAGTTGCGCTAAGATAAATAAAATCGATTTATCGTATTTCACACATAAGCTCAGCTTGTTACTGAGGTGGTCATGTCGGTTTCCCACGCACAACTGAAGGCCTTCCATGCGGTGGCCGTGCACGGCAGCTTTACCCGCGCGGCAGAAAAGCTGTTTCTTACCCAGCCTGCGGTGTCGGACCAGGTGCGCAAGCTGGAGGAACGCTTCGGCGTTTTGCTGTTCCACCGCAACAAGCGTTCGGTGCAGTTGACCGACCTCGGTGAGCGCTTGCTGGGCATCAGCCAGCGCCTGTTCGCCTGCGAAGCCGAAGCCCATGACCTGCTGCAGGATTCGCGTGCCCTGCACACCGGCAGCCTGGTGCTGGCGGTGGATGCGCCGGTGCACGTGCTGCCGCAGATCGCTCGCTTCTGCCAGCGCTACCCGGGCATCCAGGTGAAAATCGAGACCGGCAACACCGATGAGTCACTGGCCCGGCTGTTCAGCTACCAGGCCGACCTGGCGCTGCTGGGCCGGGATGTGGACGATGAGCGGCTGCATTGCCTGCCCCTGCGCCGCGACCCGATGGTGGCGTTCGTTTCCCACCACCACCCGTGGGCCAGCCGTGGTTCGATCAGCCTGGCCGACCTGGACGACACACCGCTGGTGCTGCGCGAGCCTGGCTCGGTGACGCGCCAGACCCTGGAAGAAGAAATGCAGCGGGCCGGGCTGCGGATTCGCCCGGCGATCCAGGTGGAAGGCCGCGAGGCGGCGCGGGAAGCGGTGGTGGTGGGGATTGGCGTGGGGGTAGTGTCGGCGGCGGAGTTTGGCGCCGATGCGCGGGTGTGTGCGCTGCCGATTGTGGACTGCCAGCGGCATTTGACCGAGACGTTGGTTTGCCTGAGCGAGCAGCGCACGCGACGGGTCGTGGCGACCTTTTTGCAGATGGTCGAGGAAGGGATGTAAGCCCGCGAAGAGGCCAGCACGGGGAACCCAACTATGCTGGGATAACCTCTAATCTCTTACCACGAATTCATCACCCATGCTTTACCGCCTTGCCGCCGACACCCTGGTCCTGCTGCACCTGGCCTTCATCCTGCTGGTGCTGTTCGGCGGCCTGCTGGTGCTCACGTGGCGCCCCGCCCTGCTCGTCCATTTGCCAGCCCTGGCCTGGGGCCTTGCGGTGGAATGTCTGCACCTGGGCTGCCCGCTCACCACCTGGGAAAACCGCATGCGTAGCGCGGCCGGTGACGCCGGCTACCAAGGCGGTTTCGTCGAGCACTATATCTGGCCACTGATCTACCCCGCCGGGCTGACGCCGCACATCCAGCTGCTGCTGGGTTGCGTTGTGCTGCTGCTCAACCTCGGCGTCTACAGTTACGTGGCCTGGCGCTGGCGCCACCCTAGCGGGTAGCGATCACGAACAACCGCGGGAACGGCAACAGTACCTTGCCATCGGTGGCCGGTGGGTAGTCTCGCTGCATGGCCTGCAGGTACATCTGCAGGAAGTCGGCCTGCTCCTGTTCATCAAGCCTGGCCAGATAAGGCCGCAGGGCCGAACCCTTGAACCACTCCACCACCGCTTCGGCGCCACCCGGCAGCGGGTGGTGATAGGTGGTGCGCCACACATCCACCCTCGCGCACAGTGGGCTGAGCAGGTCGTAGTAGAACGCTGCGCTGTGCCGTGGTGGCAGCTGGAAATCGGCGAACTTCGCCGCCCAGGGGCCTTGGCTGGCAATCTCGCGCAATTGCCGGTGTGCCGGTTCGTCAAGGTTGTCCGGGGTCTGCACGGCCAGGCTGGCGCCTTCGCTCAGCTGGCGCACCAGGTGCGGGTACAGCGAAGCGTGGTCGGGTACCCACTGCAGCGAGGCATTGGCCAGGATCAGGTCTTGCGGTTCCGGGGCGGACCAGCCGGCAATGTCCGCGACGGCCGTGCGTACCCGGGGGATGCACAACCGTTTGCGCTCACGGGCCTTGTCGATCATGTCCGGGTCGCTGTCCAGGGCGGTTACCTGGGCATCGGGGTAACGTTGCAGCAGCACTTCGGTGGAGTTGCCCGGGCCGCAGCCCAGGTCGGTAGCGTGGCGCACCGGACGCGGCGGAGTCGGGATGGCAGCAAGCAGGTCGCGCACAGCGCGGGTACGTTCATCTTCGAACAGGGAATACTGGGTGGCGGACCAAGCCATGTCGGGCTCCTTGGGCGGGCGATGTGTCTAGCATATGCCATCTGCCGACTGTAGGAGCCCTATCGCCGGCAAGCCAGCTTCCACAGGTACGGCGCAGAGCCTGATGTTGGTGCAGTATCTGTGGGAGCTGGCTTGCCGGCGATGAGGCCGGAACTGACCACCTATGCTTGAAGTCAGTCCATTTATGCGCACACCCATGAAAACCTACATCGCCCTCGCCATCCTGGCCCTGATTGCCGCCGCCGCCCTGCTCGGCTCGCCCTGGATGAACCAGCGCTTCCACATGCCCGCAGAAAAAGCCCAGGCCCAGCAACGCGAAACGGCCGGGTCCCCAGGGGAGCCGGCCGTTTCGAAAAGCGAGTGACGCTTAGTGCTGCTTGCTGCCAGAACGGATCTGGTGCACCACACCCATCGCCACTACGATCGCCGCAGCGATACCGGTGGAGATCACCAGGATCTGGTAGTCAGGCATGAAGGCCATGGTCACCAGGGCTGCCACGATGAACGCGATCACCAGGTAGGTCAGCCACGGGAACAGCCACATCTTCAGGCGCACTTCCTTGCCTTCGGCAATCAGCTTGCGGCGCATGCGCAGCTGCGAGAAGGCGATGACCAGGTACACCAACAGGGCGATCATGCCGGTGGTGTTCATCAGGGTTTCCAGTACGTCTTTCGGGCGCAGTGTCTCGCTGAAGTTGATCAGCGCACACACCACGGCCACGGCGCACGAACCCATGATCGCGTATACCGGTACACCGGTGCCGGCGCGGGTAATCTTGAAGAACGACGGCGCATCGCCACGCTGAGCCAGGGAGAACAGCATGCGCGAAGCGGTGTAGTGGCCGGAGATCAGGCAGCTGCTCACCGAGGTCAGCACCACGAAGTTCATCAGCAGCTCGGCATACGGCACGCCCAGCAGTTCCAGGGTACGGCGGTAGGCGCCATAGCCGGAAACGCCCAGGTGCGGGTCGTTCCACGGTACCAGGCAGACGATCAGGAAGATCGAACCCACGTAGAACAGGCACACACGCCATACCACCGAGTTGGTGGACTTGACGATCTGCGCGGCCGGGTCTTTGGCTTCGGAGGCAGCGATGGTAACGATTTCAGCCCCCAGGAAGGCAAACATCACCCCGAGCAAGGCACCGATCACGGTGGTGATGCCATTGGGCATGAAGCCTTCGGCGGTAAGGTGGCTGATGCCACGCACTTCGCCGAACTGCCAGACGTTCAGCACGGCAGCGGTACACACGATCAGGAAGCAGACGATCGCGATCACCTTGATCAAGGCGAACCAGAACTCGAACTCACCGTAGTGTTTGACGTTGAAGAAGTTGACGGTGATCAGCAACAGGGTCGTGGCCAGCACGAACACGTTGACGCTGACGTCGGGGAAGAAGCCATGCAGGATCTTGCCCGCCACATAGGCTTCCCAGGCCATGAGGATGACCCAGTACCACCAGTACAGCCAGCCGATGGTGAAACCGGCCCAGCGGCCGATGGCGCGATCGGCGTAGGTGGAGAACGAGCCGGTGTCTGGCGAGGAAGTCGCCATTTCACCCAGCATGCGCATGATCAGTACCACCAGGATGCCGCCCGCCAGGTAGGCCAGGACAGCGGCTGGGCCGGCGCTGTGGATCACGCTGCCGGAACCGACGAACAAGGCGCCGCCAATAACCCCAGCGATGGACATCATCGTCAGGTGGCGCGACTTCAGCGAGGCACTGAGCTTGCTCTCGTGCCCGCTTTTCGCGGTGGTGGTTGTGGATGTTGCGTCCATCAGTTGTGTACCCCGTGCTTCTTTTTATCCAAGGAAAACCGTGAAACCCCGATGGCTGGCGGTTTCACCTGTACATCAGTGCTAATGCGGGCAGGAAGGTGTGAACGAACACACGCAGGCCTTCCATGGCGGCCTGCTGACGCGCCCCAGGGCGGCTGCCTGGAGCGAACTGAACATGCTTTATGTGGCGATATCCGACACCTAATGTAAAAATGTCCGACGCAGAGAGCCATGCACAGTGGCATGAAACTCGCACTGCACTGTACAGGTCGCCCATGCAGTACACCCTGCAAACGCCAGGCGATACGCACCCTGAAGGCCCCGAATGTTCGAATTACATCCAGACTCCTCAACCCCGCTGGTCAACCAGATCATTGACGGGTTGCGCGAGCTGATCGACAACCAGACCCTCAAGCCAGGCGCCAAGGTGCCGTCGATCCGCGCCTTTGCCGCGAGCTATTCGGTGAGCACCTTCACCGTGGTCGAGGCCTACGACCGCCTGGTCGCCCAAGGGCTGCTGGTAAGCCGTGGCAATGCGGGGTTCTTCGTAAACCGTGCGGCGGGCGAACTACTGGACACGCACAACGCCGAGGCTGATACCAGTCGACCAACGTTCAACTCCGAGTGGTACCTGCAGCAGATCTTCGAGATCCGCCAGTTGCCGTACAAACCGGGGTGCGGGTGGCTGCCCAACGACTGGATGTACGAAGACGGCTTGCGTCGCGGCCTGCGTCAGGTGGCCGGCAGCCCGCTGGAATTATCCGGCTACGGCGACCCCATGGGCCTGATGGAGCTGCGTGCACTGACCGCGCAGAACCTGCAGCAAGAGCTGTCGATCGTCGCCAACCCTGCGCAACTGATGCTCACCCACGGCGCCAGCCAGGCCCTGGACCTGGCCGCCCGCACGCTGGTGCGCCCAGGCGATGTGGTGCTGGTGGACGACCCTGGCTACCCCAACCTGATGAGCATTCTGCGCACGCAGGGCGCCACCCTGGTCGGCGTGCCACGCACCCCGGCCGGTTACGACCTGAACCAGCTGGAGCACTTGCTCACCCACCACCGTCCGACCGCGTTCTTCACCCAGCCGCACCTGCACAGCCCCACCTGCTCCCGCACCCCGCTGCCGCAGTTGCACCGCCTGTTGCAACTGGCCAGCCAGCACGGCTTCCGCCTGGTGGAAAACAACCTGTACGCCGACATGGTCGCCGAACCGCAGCCCTGCCTGGCCAGCCTCGACCACCTGCAGCAGGTGGTGTACGTGGGCAGCTACTCCAAGAGCATTTCGCCCAACGTGCGGGTCGGCTACATGCTGGCCAACCCCGAGCTGATGCAGAAACTGTTGCACCTGAAAATGCGTTCGGGCCTGACCACCTCACAGGTGATGGAGCGCGTGGTGTACGCCGCGATCATCGACGGTCGTTGGCGCAAACACCTCAAGCGCCTGCGCCAACGCCTGGCCGAGGCGCATCAGGAAGTTGGCCGGCATTTGCATCGATTGGGCTTTGAACTGTTCATCGAATCGGATGAAGGCATGTACATCTGGACCCGCCACCCGGCCATTCCGGACAGCGCGGCGCTGCTGGATGATGCGCTTGAGAAAGGCATCATGCTTGGGCCTGGGCAGTTGTTCATGGTGGATGCCAAGGCGACCGGGTGGATGCGGTTCAATGTGGCGTTCAGCACGGAGCCGGCGATGTGGGAGTTGCTGGAGAAGGTGCTGGTGCAGCATGTGCGGCGGGGTGGGGTGTAGTGTGTATGGCGGGCGCTGAGCATATTGTGAATGCACCAGCGTGCCATCATCTAACGCTTTGAGCCGCAGGGTAGACCCCACTGCGCTCGCGCTTACCAACCGAAACCACTACGACAACGATTCGCTCGTCCTCAACCCGATACACTAGGCGATACCCGGAGGCCCTGAGCTTGATTGTGTAGTGGTTCGGCAAGTCACGCAGCGCATCGGCCTGTACCTTCGGCGATTGTAAACGCTCGCCGAGTTTTTTCTTGATCTGCTCACGCACAGTGTGGCCAAGCTTGCTCCACTCCTTTAATGCCGAAGGCAGAAAATCTAGCTTATAGGTCATCCAGAGACACTGAATGCCTCGACCGAAAACTTGGATCCCATTCAGCAAAAGGGTATGCTGAGGCAATAGCCATACGCCATCACACGACAGGTTTGGCGCCTGCTTCAAGGACGAGCCCTTTGCCCAGCCACCCCACCCGCCACACCATCGCCCGCCAGTGGCAGCTCCTCAAGTTGTTGCCCGGCCGCCACCCGGGAATGAGCTCCACCCAGTTGCAGGCCGCCCTGAAGACCGTGGGGCATACCACCAGCAAACGCACTGTTGAGCGCGACCTGGTCGAGCTCGCTGCGCTGTTCCCACTGCAATGCAACAGCAAAGGCATACCTTACGGCTGGTACTGGCAACCGGGCCTGGACCTGAACGAAGCACAACAGTTGCAGCCCGACGTACTTGTCTCGCCGCAGCGCATTGAACTGCACGCCTGGGTCGATGACGTACTGGCCCGGCGCCTGGAAGCGCAGCCAATGTCTACGGATATGCAACTGACGCCACAAGAAAATGGCGGTGCCACGCTACAGGCGAGCGTCGACGACAACCGCGCGCTGATGACCTGGCTGCTGTCCCAAGCCGGTTCGATCCGGGTGCATGCGCCCCACGTGCTGCGCGTGGCCATGCTGGAACAGTTGCGCCAGAGCCTGGCGCTGCACGATGGCGAATATTGACCGGCGCAGTCAAACCGCGCGACGTCGCGCGAGGCAGGCATACCCAAGGCCCAACACACTGAGCCCCAACACCCCCAGCAACACCATCAGCTCACGGCTGTAGCGGGCCACCGTGGCAGGGAAACCGATAACCTGGTGGTACACCTGCACATTGGCCACACCGTCGGCGTGGCTGATGCTGACCCCGCCTTGGCGGATCTGCGAAAAGTCGGCATCGAAATACACCCATACCTTGCAGGTGCCACCAGGCTCGATGGCCGGGATATCTACCTGCGCGGTGGCGTTTTCCAGCAGCGTGTCGTTACCGGCAGCATCGCGCACTTGCACCAGCCCTTTGGCTGGCAAGCGAATGCGCACCTGGCGTACCTGAGCGTCGCCACTGTTGAGCAACTCGATGAGCAACCCCGTACGGTGATCGACCAACCCGGCCTCGAACGGTTTGGCGAACAGCTGGGCATACGGTGCCTGGGCCATTTCGATCAGCCGCTCGACCTGGTCATGGCTCAGCCCGCCCTGGTCGATGCTGTTGATACGCCCCTGCAACTGCTCGTACTTGAGCTGTTCGCTGGCCTTGCTGATACGCTCGCTGAACTGGCTGGGGTAAGTGAGGTAGGCATAGGTCAGTGACGCCTCCAGGCGCGGGTTGCCCCTGAGCAGCGCGTAGGCGGCCAACAGGACCATCAGGCCAATCAGCACGGCGACGAGAAGCTTCCCCACCTTGTCCCAGCTCAATGCATGCTTCCTTCTGTGGTGATACGCGATTCAAACCGCCCAAGGTTGCCAAGTTCGTGGCCCCCAGGCAAGCCTGGCTAGGCGTCACCTTCGCCTTCGCGCGCCTGACGCATCTGCAGCAACTGGCCATCGATCAGTGCCTTGGCCATGCCTGCCAGATAGAACGTGGCTTGCATCATCGCCTTGCGGTCACCTGGCCTGTCGATGGCCTTGCGGGTGATTTCGGTGATGCAACCCATGATGCTGGAAGCTTCCATCAGTGCGGTGCGCAATGGCAGCTGAGGTTTCATTTGCACCAGTTCGGCATTGGCATTGCCAAACCGGCTTGCCGCGCTCACGACATTGAGCTTGCTGCTGTTTTGGGGCGTGTCGTTGTCCATGTCCATTCCTCGGGGTTAAGAGCGTGCCGAGACTAGGGGGCTGCCGGTGCGACCACAATGGCCATTGGGGTGGAAAGGGTTACTTTCGGAAATGGCCTACAAGAACCCGGCTGAAGGGGCGCTCGGTCGCTGATCTGCCCCTTGACCAGCCCCTGGGCAGTGGCGGACGATCAACTCCCCCTCTACAAGGACGAATACCATGCTACGGATACTGGGCCGAGCCTCTTCCATCAACGTGCGGAAAGTCCTGTGGGCCTGTGCCGAGTTCGAAGTCGCGTTCGAGCGTGAAGACTGGGGCTCGGGCTTCCAGCCCACCGACCGTGCCGAGTTCCTTGCGCTTAACCCCAACGCCATGATCCCGGTGATCCAGGATGGCGACTTTACGCTGTGGGAGTCCAACAGCATCATCCGCTACCTGGCCAACCGCTACGGTGCCACTGCGTTCTACCCGAGCGAGGCGCAGGCACGGGCCAGGATCGACCAGTGGATCGACTGGCAGGCCTCGGACCTGAACCGCTCCTGGAGCTATGCATTCATGTCGCTGGTCAGGCATTCGCCCGCCCACCAGGACCCACAGGCGCTCGCCGCCGGCTGCGCCGAGTGGTCGCGTTACATGCACATCCTTGACCGCCAGCTGGCCAGCACCGGTGCCTATGTGGCCGGCAGCCAGTTCACCCTGGCCGACATCCCTGTCGGCCTGTCGGTCAACCGCTGGTTCGAAACACCGTTCGAGCACCCGCACTTGCCGGCCGTACGTGATTACTACGAACGCCTGAGCGAGCGCCCGGCCTATCACCTGCATGGTCGCAACGGCACGCCCTGACAGCGAAAAGGAAGACGCCGGGGCTGCGTGCAGCCCCGGCGATACAGGCTTGTTACACCGCAACCTGGCCCGCCACCATCCGACCACGCCAGGCAAACAGCAGCACCATCACCAGGCCCAACGCCGCCATCGCCGCGCCTGCCAGGGCAATCGCCGGGTAACCCAACCCTGCATTGATCACCGCGCCACCAAGCGCCGCGCCAATCGCATTGCCCAGGTTGAACGCGCCAATGTTCACCGCCGACGCCAGGTTGGGCGCATCCTTGGCCGCTTCCATCACCCGCATCTGCAACGGCGGCACCAGGGCAAAGCTGGCGGCCCCCCAGACCAGCACCGCCAAAGCCGTCGGCAGTGGCCAGGCCAGAACCAGCGGAAACACCAGCAGGACCGCAATCAGCACCGCCAACGACAGGATCAGGGTGCGATCGATCGAACGGTCCGCTGCCTTGCCACCCCACACATTGCCCAGGGTCAGGCCAGCCCCGAACAGCACCAGCATGACTGTCACGAAGGTGGTAGACGCCGCCGCCTCGTTCTGCAGGATTGGCGCGATGTAGGTGAACACGGTAAACATTGCACTGGAACCCACCACGGTCAGCAGCAAGGCCGCCAATACCGGCCCGCGGCCCAATACGCGGATTTCTGCCATGGCGCCGTCACCCTTGGGCAATGCGACATTGGGCAGCGCATACCAGAGCGTGGTCATCGCCACCAGGCCGAGCCCGGCAATACCCCAGAACGCTGTGCGCCAGCCCAACATTTCACCAAACCAGGTCGCCAGAGGCACCCCGCCGATGGTGGCCAGGGTCAAGCCCATGAACATCGCCGCCACGGCGCCAGCGCGCTTCTCGGGCGGCACCACACTGGCCGCAACGATCGAGCCGATGCCGAAAAATGCGCCGTGGTTCAACGAAGTGACCACGCGGGCCACCATCAGGCTGGCGTAGTCACTGGCCAGCGCCGACATCAGGTTGCCCAAGGTGAAAATGGCCATCAGCCCGATCAACAGGTATCGTCGCGGGATCTTCACCGTGGCCAGGGTCATCAATGGCGCGCCAATCAGCACACCGATGGCATAGGCACTGACCAACAGCCCTGCAGCAGGAATGGAAACGCCAAGGTCGGTGGCGATACTGGGCAACATGCCCATGGGGGCGAACTCGGTGACACCGATGCCGAAGGCACCGATGGCGAGTGCGACCAGAGGTGGATTGATACGCATGGCAAGCTCCTTATCTATGCCGCAAATGCTACAAACTGTTTAAAAAACGCACTAGACTGCGTTTTTGCGAATCACCTTTGCCTGCGAGACACAAATGGACTTCAGTGGAAGATCCGGAGAGATGGAGATTTTTGCCAGGGTGGCGCAAGAAGGCAGCCTGTCCGCCGCTGCCCGGGCATTGGGCCTGACACCTTCTGCCGTCAGCCGCATCCTCGCCCGTACCGAACAGCGCCTGGGCACGCGCCTGCTGCTGCGCACCACCCGGGCGATCACCCTCACACCCGAGGGTGAGGCCTACCTGCGCGGTGCGCGACGGGTGCTGGCCGACATGCTGGAACTCGAGGACGCCATCACCGACCAGGGCGTGCCCCGCGGCCGCTTGCGGGTAAGCGCTGCGTTGGGCCATGGCCGCCTGACCGTGGTGCCGCTGCTGGCGGCGTTCAGCGCGCGCTATCCTCAAGTGCTGGTCGACCTGACCCTAAGCGACGAGGTTGCCGATATTCTCGGCGGCCAGACCGACGTAGCGCTGCGCTTCGGCCACCTGCCAGACAGCTCGTTGAGTGCGCGTGCCATTGGCGAAACCGGCCAGGTAGTGGTCGCCTCGCCCGAGTACCTGCAACGCTGCGGTACCCCATTGGTGCCAGAGGACCTGGCCCGGCACAACTGCCTGCGCTTCAACTTTCGCCGCGCCGCACCCGACTGGCCGTTTCGGCGCAATGGCGAAGTGTTTTCACTGAAGGTGACCGGCAATATCGAATGCAGCAGCGGTGAAGCCCTGGCACAACTGGCCAGGCTGGGGGCCGGCGTAGCGCGCATCGGCACCTTCACCGTGGTCGATGACCTGGCCAGCGGGCAGCTGGTACCGCTGCTGGAGGCGTACAACCCTGACGATCGCGAGCCGATTCATGCGGTGTTCGTTGGCGGCTCGGCGATGCCGGCGCGGGTGCGGGTGTTTGTGGACTTTCTGGTAGAGCAGCTGTCTGGCAGCCAGCGCACGCGCCTATAGCGGTGCATTAACCAAGCACGTGCAGCCCCAGCGTGAACACCGCCACGGCCAAGGCCACCAACGACACGGCATGACGCTCCAGATACGCTGGCCAACCGTGCGCTTGCTGGCTTTCGCACTCACACTGTCGTTCGGCCAGGCTGGCCAACCGCGCCTCCACGCTGTCGACGCGGTCTGCCTGGGTGTTGGTCGCCTGTGCGAGCTTCTTCAGCGCCGTGGTCACCGTGCTCGACAGGCCCTCCCTGGCCAGGTTGCCTTCTGCCAGTTGTTGCTGGTGCTGTTCAAGGCGCTTGCGGATAGCCCCCTCCTTCTGCACCCGGGCCAGGGTACTTGCCACAAGCTTCTGGTTCAGTGCATCGATACTGGCCTGCAACGTGCCTTGCTCGGAGGCCGGCTGAGGCGAAGCATCTGCCTGAGGGGTGCTTTCGATCACCTTGTCTACCGTCGGCTCCGCGAGCGGGGTCAAAGTGCTGTGTTCGTGTGGCTGGCTCATCAATTCCTGTCCGGATACAGCGGCAATGGGCGGAAAGCTATCAAAATGGCATCAGCGGATCCACTGGTGCATCGCGCAATTGAGTGATTGGTCAGCATCTGAGAAGCCTGACCGGCTTGCTCACCGCCAAGTAAAGCCTTCCGCATATGTCAACTAACCAGCCATATTTGGGCAAAACCGCTCTTCTTCTGCCAACAACAGGCCGATTGCAGGTAAAGCCTTGCCAGAACGGCGCTGCATCCGAAACGTGATATCAAATTGCCTTGATCTTGCGTGCTGCCGCACCCAGGCAAGCCCCGAAGAACCTGCACCATTCCTTTACCTGTACAAGTCACCAATATCGACATGTATTCACAATAGACATATCGTCTCGCTTACCGGCTTGTTGCCACGTACCAAGGAAACGTTAAATGGAAGCGCTGGAAATCTCCCTGTTGTGTGTCTGCGGCATCACCCTGCTGCTTGTATGCCTGCAATCCGTCCGCCAAGGCGAGATGTGGAACCTGTTGCAGAGCGACCGTGAACTGGAGCAAACCGCCCGTCTCCACAAACAGGAGAACAGCACATTGCACGCGGCCCTGCGCGCAGAGCGCGAACATGTGAGCCAGTTGCAGTACCAGATTCAAGTGCTCCTCGGGCTGACCCCGGAGGCCTGAGGACTTTACACACAACGCACGCGTACACTTGCCCCAGGCCACTTGCAGGAGCAGCTTCATGCCTTACCCCATTGAACAGAAACTGGTCATCGGCGTTGCCTCGAGTGCGCTGTTCGACCTCACCGTCTCGGACGACATCTACAAGACCCAAGGGGTCGAGGCCTACCGCCAGCACCAGGAAGACAACCTGGACGAACCGTTTCCAAGGGGAGTGGCGTTCCCGTTCATTCGCCGCTTCCTGAGCATCAACCAGGCCTTCCCCGACCAATTGCCAGTGGAAGTGGTGCTGCTCTCACGCAACTCGCCGGCAACCGGCCTGCGGGTGTTCCGCTCGATAAGCCACTACCAGCTGGACATTACCCGCGCGGCGTTCATGTCGGGCCGCTCGCCCTATGAATACATCCCGGCGTTCAATGCGTCACTGTTCCTCAGTGCCAACGAAGAAGATGTGCAAAAGGCCATCGACGCCAACTACCCGGCCGGGCGGGTGCTGCCTACACGCATCTACGACGATGAAATAGACACAGAGCTACGGGTGGCCTTCGACTTCGATGGCGTGATTGCCGACGATGAAGCAGAGAGCGTGTACAAGCGCAACGACAATCTGAACGACTTTCAGGAGCATGAGCGCGTACACAAAGGCACCCCGCACTCGCCAGGGCCCTTGGCAGACTTGTACCGCAAACTTTCACTGATTCGCATGCTGGAGGATCGCAAGCTGGCAGAAGACCCGAACTACAAGCGGATTCTGCGCATCGCCATCGTCACGGCGCGCAACGCTCCCTCACATGAGCGTGTAGTGACGACCTTGAAGGATTGGGGCGTGTCGCCGGATGAATGCTTCTTTCTAGGCGGGATGGAGAAGCCCAGGGTGCTGTCGATCCTCAAGCCGCATGTGTTCTTTGACGACCAGCGCTCTCACTTGCAATCGCCAGCCGGGAACCTGCCAATGGTGCATGTGCCATTCGGGGTCGCTAACAGGCACACGACGCCGAAGCTTTCTCACACAATCACGGCAGCTGCTGAAACTGTGCAAGCTGATCACTCAGCGCAAGATGCGCCAGTAGCCACTATTTTGCGGGCAACGTAGACTAGCTGTGCTGCGCTACGCAGCCGTCACAACCTCGGACCCGGAAAGGCAGCACTCCAGTAGCAGGACTCTAAAACGAACCTGCAAGGGTGATCAAAAGTGTCTCACGAAGCGCGCTCAATGGCTTTGATCCCCGGACTGACCGGCAAAGCCAGTGTGTTGGTCTGCGGTGCAAGCCGAGGCATTGGCCTGGCGCTGTGCACGGCATTGCTGGCCCGCGACGATGTGAACCGGGTCTGGGCCGTGGCGCGGCACGCCAGCACCGCTGACGGGCTGCTTGCACTTGCCCAGGCACATGGCGAACGCGTAGTACCGCTGGACTACGATGCGCGCGACGAGCTGGCTCTTACCGCGCTTGCAAGCGAGGTGGGCATTGCCTGCACGCACCTTCATCTGGTCATCAGCACACTCGGCCTCCTCCACACGGAGGGGGCGAAAGCCGAGAAGTCGCTGGGCCAATTGGACCTCGCCAGTTTGCAGGCCAGCTTCGCCACCAATGCGTTCGCCCCCATCTTGTTGCTCAAGCACCTGCTGCCATTGCTGCGCAAACAGCCCGCAACCTTTGCAGCGCTGTCGGCCAAGGTTGGCTCGATCGGCGACAACCGACTGGGTGGCTGGTACAGCTATCGTGCGAGCAAGGCGGCGCTGAATCAGCTACTGCACACGGCAAGCATCGAGCTGAAACGCCTCAACCCTGCGGCTACCGTGTTGACACTGCATCCGGGAACCACCGATACCGAACTGTCGCGACCGTTTCAAGGGAACGTGCCGGAGGGGAAGCTGTTTGAGCCGGCATTTGCCGCACAGTGCGTGATCGAGCAGGTAGGGCGGCTTGGGCCGGCAGAGAGCGGAAGCTTTTGGGGATGGGACGGCGAGCGGATCGTGTGGTGAGTGCACTCGCGTCGGGTGCACTGTTGCAGCCCGGCCGAGGCAGTGCGTTTCATCGCGGGGTCAGCTTAGCGTGGGCCGCCGCCCTGATGGCCACCAAAGCCACCGCCACCGCCATGCCCCCCCTATCTTTACAATCTGCCAGGCCCAGTGAGCGCCGGCACGACGCCCTTGACCCACACCCTCGCGCCACCGCATGCTCGAGCGCTTCCACCCACGCTCAAGGAACGATTGCATGAAGCTGGAAACCCTCGCCGTCCATGCAGGCTTCAGCCCCGACCCAACCACCCGGGCGGTGGCCGTACCCATTTACCAGACCACCTCCTTCGCCTTCGACGACACCCAGCACGGTGCCGATCTGTTCGACCTGAAGGTGGCCGGCAACATCTACTCGCGCATCATGAACCCCACCAACGACGTGCTGGAGCAGCGCATGGCCGCCCTCGAAGGCGGGGTTGGCGCGCTGGCGGTGGCCTCGGGCATGGCAGCCATCACCTACGCCATCCAGACGGTCGCCGAGGCCGGCGACAACATTGTCTCGGTGGCCAAGCTGTACGGTGGGACCTACAACCTGCTGGCCCATACCCTGCCACGCATGGGCATCCATACCCGCTTCGCCGCCCATGACGACATCGCGGCCCTCGAAGCGTTGATCGACGCACGCACCAAGGCGGTGTTCTGCGAGTCCATCGGCAACCCTGCCGGCAATATCGTCGATATCGCCGCACTGGCCGAAGCCGCCCACCGCCATGGTGTGCCACTGATCGTCGACAACACCGTGGCCACCCCGGTTCTGTGCCGACCGTTCGAGCATGGCGCGGACATCGTCGTGCATTCGCTGACCAAGTACATCGGCGGCCATGGCACCAGCATCGGCGGCATCGTCATCGACTCCGGCAAGTTCCCTTGGGCTGACAACAAGGAGCGTTTCGCCCTGCTCAATACGCCCGACCCTTCCTACCACGGCGTCACCTATACCGAAGCCTTCGGCCCCGCCGCCTTCATCGGCCGCTGCCGCGTGGTGCCGTTGCGCAACACCGGCGCCGCGCTGTCGCCGTTCAACGCCTTCCTGATCCTGCAAGGCCTGGAAACGTTGGCCCTGCGCATGGAACGCCACACCGAAAACGCGCTGAAGGTCGCCCATTACCTGCAGGCTCACGAACAGGTGGCCTGGGTGAAGTACGCCGGGCTGCCCGACCACCCCGAGCATGAACTGGCCCAACGCTACACCGGTGGCAAGCCCGCTTCGATCCTGTCATTTGGCATCAAGGGAGGCCAGGCGGCCGGTGCGCGCTTCATCGATGCGCTGCAACTGGTGGTGCGCCTGGTGAACATCGGCGACGCCAAGTCGCTGGCCTGCCACCCCGCCTCCACCACCCACCGCCAGCTCAACGATGAAGAGCTGGAAAGGGCCGGCGTGCCACGGGACATGGTGCGTTTGTCGATCGGCATCGAGCACAGCGACGACATCATCGCCGACCTGGCCCAGGCCCTGGAGGCCAGCCGCACCTGATGCATCCGCGCCCCACCCAATGCTGACGGCGGGCGCACCTTCACCGAGCCTGGACACCCCCGCAATGACCCTGTTCTACCTCAAGCTAATTGTCACGCCCCTGCTGATGTGGGCCATTTCCCTTGCCTCGCGGCGCTGGGGCGGCCTGCTGGGTGGGCTGCTGTCCGGCCTGCCGATCACCTCCGCGCTGGTGATGACCTTCCTGTGCCTGGAACAGGGCACGGCTTTCGCCTTGGGCGCATTGCCCGGCGCGCTGGGCGGCCTGGCGGCGGTGCAAGCCACCTATATGTTTTACCTGTTGGCCACACGCAGGCTCGGCATCGCCCAGGCCGTGCCGCTGGCGTTGCTGTTTTACGGGCTGGCTGCCTATGCGTTTACGCACTGGGGCAACCTGTACCTGTCGATTGCCGTGGCGCTAGTGCTGATTGGCGTACTGATACGCGCCAGCGGTCAAGAGCCCAAACCCGATACCCTGGCCCGCCCCCGGTACCGGTACTGGGAGATCCCGCTCAGAATGGTATCTGCCACGTCACTGCTGATGATCACCACCCGCCTGGCCAGCTGGCTGGGCCCGGCAACCAGCGGGATGCTGGCGCCGATTCCAGTGATTGCCTGGCCGCTGGTGGTGTTCGCCCATGTGCAGAATGGCCGGGCCGGCATGGCGGCCATGGTACGGGGCAATGCGATTGGGGCGGTGGGGGTGATTGCGTTTTACCTGGTGTTGGCAGCGTTGCTCGACACGTGGGGGGTTACCGTCGCCATCAGCCTGGCCATGCTCTGCGCCGTGGCGCTGACCGTCGGGCTGGCCACCGTATTGCGACGGCGCTGACAAGCCTGCGTGGGGTGGCTCAGCACTGCTCAGTCAAACGCCCCGTTCAACACTTCGTAGATAATCCCGGTTGCCGCAGCGACAAGTATCAGGTCCGCACCCGCCTGCATCCACTCATAGCCATCGTAGTGATGGCAACTGCCCCAGCAGGCGGCCGTCCAGCTTCTTGGCGATGCCGGGCGGTAGTGGCTTGCCACGCGCCAGGTTCTTCTGAATGCCGGGCGGCAATGCAGGCACCGGGCTCCAGTAACTGCGGTGGCCGCCAAGAATGCCCAGCACATCGCCGCGGTCGATGGACGGGCCACCATGCCAGTCGTTACCGCCCTTACCCTGCTTATGGCCACCTGCATTACCCTGGCCTTGAGCATGCTGTGCCTTGCCGTGCCCCTGCCCTTTGCCGTTACCTGGGTCGGCAAAGGTCTGGCCAGCGGCGAATGCCACTGCCAACGAAGTCAGCAGGGCTGTCGGGTGTGATGTTCTGGCCATGGGGGCATCCTTACCGGGCCTCGTCACGCATGGCTACAGGGTTGCCCTGTGCGTCCGCCCACTGATCAAAACACCGACCAGCCAATCCGCGAACTCAGCAACTCCAGCGCCGCCATCCCGGCGAGGGAGTTGCCTGCCGCATTCAACTCCGGCGACCACACGCACACCGTGAATTGCCCCGGCACGATCGCGACAATCCCGCCCCCCACACCACTCTTGCCAGGCAACCCCACCCGATAGGCGAAGTTCCCTGCTTCGTCATACAGCCCGCTGGTGGCCATGATCGAGTTCACCTGTTGCGTCTGGCGTCGGGTCAGAATCTGCTCACCGCTGTGCTTGCAAAACCCATCGTTGGCCAGGAAACAGAACGCCCGGGCCAGATCCAGGCAGTTCATTTGCAGCGCGCAGTAGCTGAAATAACTGCGCAGCACAGCCTCTACCTCGTTATGGAAGTTGCCAAAGGACTGCATCAGGTAAGCCATGGCCGCGTTGCGCGCGCGAAATTGATATTCCGAATCCGCAACACGGGCATCGATCGAGATGTGGGGGTTGCCCGAGAGCCGTCGGACGAAATCGCGCATCGACAACGTGGGTGCTGCAAAGCGCGACTGGTTGATATCACAGATCACCAACGCACCCGCATTGATAAAGGGGTTGCGCGGGCGACCGCGCTCGAACTCCAGCTGCACCAGCGAGTTGAACGGCTGCCCCGAGGGCTCATGGCCAAGCCGCTCCCAAATGGCTTCACCGGAGTGCCCAATCGCCTGAACCAGGCTGAACACCTTGGAAATACTCTGCACCGAAAATGGCACCAGGGCGTCGCCAGCGCAGTGATAGCTGCCGTCATTGCCATAGACTGCGATACCCAACTGGTTCGCCGGCACATCGGCCAGCGCGGGAATGTAATCCGCCACTTTGCCCTTGCCGATCAAGGGACGTACTTCTTCAAGAATCTCGTTCAACAGCGTTTGCATGGAAGGCCCTGTATCAGTCCCCAGACGACGGCTAAGGGGTAGCCTTCTTGACGAAGGTCGAGCGGAAAAAATCACACACGCGGCAAGAAATGCCGCTCTACCCGGTAGCCCATGGCTCGATGCCATAACCTAGCCACGCTCGCCGAGGGATATCTGCAACTGCGCACCCTGGCACAGGTGAACCGCGACCTGCGCCTTGAAATGGATCGCGGGCAGCGTAAAGCCCTGCTCGTGCGCCATGGGGGTGAGGAATTCGTCGCGATTTTGCAGGTCAAGGACAGCGAAGAACTGCAGCGGATTGCTGAGCGCATTCGGGAACAGGTGGGTGCCGGGCTGTGTGGCGGTATGCTCGCCCTGTTTGTACCGGGCAACGACCAAGGCGAGCGCCAGCCACCGCTGTACTCACTTATTGGGCGTACTTCCTGGCCCCCGCCACACAGATCACAGCCCCCAGCGTCACCACCAGCATCAACCAGCTGACCTGCTCGTGCAGCAGCAACGCCGCCAGCCCAAGCCCCATGAACGGCTGAAACAGTTGCAGCTGCCCGACTGCCGCAATGCCACCCTGGACCAGCCCCCGGTACCAGAATACAAAGCCAATCAGCATGCTGAACAGCGAAACGTAGCCAAAGCTGAACCACGCCGGCGCACTTACCTTGGCAAAGGCATCAGGTGCCGGAAAATTAACGACCGTCAGCAGCAGCATGAACGGCAACGCCACCAGCAATGCCCAGCTGATCACCTGCCACCCGCCCAATGTGCGCGACAGCCGCGCCCCTTCTGCATACCCCAGGCCACACACAACCACCGCTGCCGTCATCAGCAGGTCACCCACCAACGACCCTTCGCCGCCATTCATCAACGCATAGCCCGCGACCAGCCCGGCCCCCATGAACGAGAACAGCCAGAACAACAGCCGAGGCCGCTCACCGCCCCGCAAAACGGCAAACCCGGCGGTGCACAGCGGCAGCAGCCCGACAAAAACAATGGAATGGGCAGAGGTGACATGCTGGAGCGCCAGTGCCGTCAGCAACGGAAACCCGATGACAACGCCCAGCGCTGTTACCGCCAATGACGCCAAGTCACCCCGCTTCGGCCGAGGCTGGCGCAGCACGATCAAAAACAGCGCACCCAACAAGGCGGCAATGGTAGCCCTGGCACAGGTCAGAAACGTCGGTTCAAAGTCCGCCACGGCCACGCGGGTTGCCGGCAACGAGCCCGCAAAAATGGCGACGCCTATGAAGCCGTTGACCCACCCGCTTGTTGTTCTTTCCATCATTCATTCCCCGATAAGCCAGGCGTCAGTACATCACTGACGGGCTCACCCAGGCCATGTACAATCCAATACAGTTCAACCGAACTGTTATGCACATTAATCCAGCACAGTTGAGGGTGCGATGAAACGCAGCGGCACGCGAATTCGAACGGTCATGGCCGAGATCCAGTCCAGGATCGCCTCTCGCACCTACACACCCGGCGCAAGAATCCCATCCGTCCGCGCCATGGCCCAGGCCATGCAGGTGTCGGTTTCTACCGTGCTTGAGGCCTATGAACGGTTAATGGCCGAGGGTGTACTCAGCTCTCGCCCCGGCTCCGGCTTTTACGTCGCAGGGCCAGTGGCGCCATTGGCACTGACCGAACTTGGCCCCAAACTGGATCGTGTCGTCGACCCGCTGTGGATCTCGCGCCAATCGCTTGAAACCTCCCTCGATGCGTTGAAACCCGGTTGCGGGTGGCTACCGCCTTCCTGGATGTACGAAGCGGGTGTGCGTAAAGCGCTGCGAATGGTTGCCCGTTCTGACGCGTCAAAACTGACGGAGTACGCTTCACCGCTTGGCTATCCACCGCTCCGGCAGTTTTTGTCGCGACGGCTGGCAGGCATCGGGGTCGAAGCCCCGCCTGAGCAGATCATGCTCACCGAGTCCGGCACCCACGCCATCGACCTGATTTGCCGTTTTCTGCTGGAACCAGGCGACACGGTGATGGTGGACGACCCCTGCTATTTCAACTTTCACGCACTGCTGAAAGCACACCGGGTGAACGTTGTGGGCGTGCCTTACACGCCGACCGGCCCGGACATCGATGCATTCGGCGCTGCCCTGCTCGCGCATGCGCCCCGGTTGTACATTACAAATTCCGGCATCCACAACCCGACCGGGGCCACCCTGTCGCCGGTCACCGCACACAGGCTGCTGAAGCTGGCCGACACCTCCAACCTGGTGATTGTCGAGGACGACATTTTCAGCGACTTCGAACATACGCCCGCGCCGCGCCTGTCTGCGTTCGACGGCCTCTCACGGGTCATCCAGATCGGCAGCTTTTCCAAAACCATCTCCGCTTCAATCCGCTGCGGCTACATCGCTGCGCGCGGTGAATGGATCGAGGGCCTGGTCGACCTCAAGATTGCGACCACCTTCGGCGGTGGGCGCCTGGCGGCGGACATCATCCACCACGCGATTACCGACAGCGGGTACCGAAAGCACATGGAGAGTGTGCGCCTTCGGTTGGCCGAGCAAATGGACAAAACGGTAGCCAGGCTTCAGGCGATTGGTATCAAACCCTGGATCATTCCCCAGGCTGGCCTGTACGCCTGGTGCCAGCTGCCGCTAGGCAAGGATGCCGCAACGCTGGCCAGGGCTTGTTTGAATGAAGGCGTGGTGCTGGCGCCCGGGAATGCCTTTAGCCAGTCCATGACTGCGGGAGATTTTCTGCGGTTCAACGTTGCGCAGTCAGGGGACGTCAGAGTCTATGACGTGTTGAAACGGGCACTGGGTGCCTAGTGGCCCGATCAATCCACCTCGCTACCTCGGTCAGCCGCTACCGAAGGCTTGCCTTGGTTGATTCGAGCGCCAAACATCGCGTGAACATTGGCGATCAAGTCCTCCATTGCGAATGGCTTGATCAACACGGCCGATGCGTTGCGCAATACCTCATCGTCAAACACTGAAGGGCTGGTGTAACCGGTCATGAAAATGACCGGTAACCCTTCACGCGTTTGTCGCCCGGATTTCGCCATCTCCCGGCCGTCGAGCCCTCCCGGCAGGCCGATATCAGTCACCAGCAAGTCGATGCGAGTGTCCGAAGCGAGCAGTTGCAGCCCGGCTTGGCTATCAGCGGCCTCGATAACCGTGCACCCCAAACCACTGAGCACTTCACTGACAAACAAACGCACAGAGGGCTCGTCATCCACAATCAGCACATTGCGGTCAGACCATTGGGTTGAAAAATCGGGGTGGATCTCTGCCGGGCCGGTGTTTTCAGGCTGCCCTTGATCGATTGGCAGGAAAAGCTGCACCCGGGTTCCTGCCCCTTCTTCGGAAGCAATCCTGACTTGCCCGCCCGACTGCTTGGCAAAGCCATATACCATCGACAACCCCAGCCCTGTGCCTTCGCCCATCGCTTTGGTAGTGAAGAACGGCTCGCACGCTTTCGACAGTGTTTCGGCCGACATTCCCATGCCATTGTCCGCCACACTGATGACCAGGTACGAACCCGGCTGCAGCTCGGCATCCAGGCCCGGGCCTGCCTCAAGGGCCTCGTTTGCCGTGGTGATGGTGATCTTGCCTGCACGCTTGCCAATGGCATCCCGTGCATTGATGCAGAGGTTCAGCAGCGAGTTCTCGACCTGGACCGGGTCTACCAGGCAGGTGGAAAGCTGCGCTTTCAAATCGACTTTCAGAAGAATCATTGGCCCGACGGTGCGCTGCACAAGGTCCTCCAGGCCGCCTATCAAGCCATTGACCTCCGTACGGGTGGCCTGCAAAGGCTGCCGGCGTGAAAATGCCAGCAACCGATGGGTCAGGGCCGCCGCCTTGTACGCTGCCCGGTGCGCGACCCCAATGTAACGCTCGACGTCCGCCAACCGCCCTTGCTTGCCGCGCAGCCTGGCCAGGTCCAGGCTGCCGGTGATGCCCGCCAGCAAATTATTGAAGTCGTGTGCGATACCGCCCGTGAGCTGGCCTATCGCTTCCATTTTTTGCGATTGGCGCAGCGCCTCCTGCGCGGCCTCACGCTGGGCCACGGCTTCGCTGATGCGCTCTTCCAGCGTGTGGTTGAGGTTCAAAAGCGCGGCCTCGGCCTGTTTTCTTGCAGTAACGTCTATGGAAGAACCGATGAGCCCTATGACGTTTCCCGCCTCATCGAGCAAGGGGGCCTTGACGGAGAGCCATGTCGTTGCAGAACCGTCCGGCATGTCGACCCGCTCTTCGACCTGCACAGCCTTGCCGCCACGCATGATCTGCTGGTCGGTCTGCATCACCTGACGCGCCTGGGCCTTGTCTTCGAGGAATTCGAGGTCCGTCTTACCCAGGTAGAATTCTGGCGGTTTGCCGATCAGTTGCGTTGCCCCATGGTTGGCAATGAGCATCCTGCCTTCCAGGTCTTTTGCATACACAACCCCAGGCACTGCGGCAGTAAAGGTACGCAACAACGCCGATACGCGATCTCGCTCAGCCTCAGCTGCCCTTCGCGACTCGATGTCCATGAGCACGCCCGGTAAGCGTATGGCCTGCCCCTCGGCATCCAGCTCCGCATGCCCGTTGGCTTCGATCCAGTGATACAGCCCGGCTTCGTTACGAACGCGATATTCACAACGGAACGTACCGCCTCGAGACATCGCGTCATGGATATCCCGGGAAACGCGCTCACGATCATCCGGGTAGATTGAGGTAAAGGCTTCAGCGATTGGAATGCCCGCTTCACACTTTTGAGCGGGAATGCCGAAAGACCGGGAGAAGCGTTCGTCTGCCGTTACCCGGTCGTTCGGAATATCCCAGACCCACATACCCACGACCGCAGCGGCGTCCAGCACCAGACGCAGTTGTTCGGACGAATGCTCCGCAACACCCTCGTTCGCAGACCGCACACCTGCCGCTGGCAGTGAGCCCAGCGGGTCGATCCCATCTTTATCCATGACTCACCTCTGTCGCTTGCTCCACATCATAGTCTCACGGGCGACAGAAACCGAATTGAACAGCCTGCCCGGTCACACGGCCTAACGCGGTGCAGCCCATTTGCGAGGAGCCCGATCATGATCGACCCCAAACATCCCGACCCGTACGTTGACGAGGTGCCACACAACCCTGGCGAACCGATACCCAAGCCTGAACCGGAGCAGGAGGCGCCTGATTGGCCAGACGGCCAGGTACCGCCGCAAGAGCAGTCCGACGGCTGAGCCTTGGGGCACACGCAAAAGGCCCGCGCCAGGGACGCGGGCCGTTCAGCGAAATGCCAGGCCGGTGAACAGTGAACTGACCGCTTTCATCCCCAACTTCCTTTTGCGGTGAAGGTGAACATGCGACCAGGCCGGCACGGGCTGGGTTCATTCGGAGCGATTGCGCTGAACTTTGCCGTGCCTGCACGGCCTTCCCTTGAAACGGGAGGACACGTGATGACCCCATCGAGAGCGCTGCATGCCACGATCATTTGCCTGCAGGCCGGCAAGGTCTTGCTTGTACGCAAAGAGGCACTGGAATGGTCGCTGCCCGGCGGCAAGATCGACCCTGGGGAAACCCAGCATGAAGCCGCACGCCGTGAGCTGCAGGAAGAAACCTGCTTACCGCTTAGCGATGCCCAGTTTCTGGGCCATCACGTGCTTCAAGCGGAGGAGCACTGGGTGTATCGGATGGCTGTACCGCCGTCCCGGGTTCCCCAGCCATCACACGAGATAGTGGAGTGTCGCTGGTTCCTGATTCAGGAGGTGTCGCAACTCCAGATAAAACCGAGCAACGTCGAGCTGCTGCGGCGTGAAGGGTTCATCGCTGTCAAAGGGTGATTCGTCGGTCGAAATCCCGCCGGGCCGGACCCGGCAGGTATACCGCGACAGCGCCTGCGTCAGACAAGCGCCTCACGGCTGTGCTGACCGTCTACCAACCGCTGCAGACCGAGCGGGTTAGCGTTTTTCAGGGCATCGGGCAGCAGCACGTCCGGGTAATCCTGGTAGCACACCGGGCGCAGGAACCGGTCGATGGCCAGGGTACCGACCGAGGTACCGCGGGCATCGGAAGTGGCTGGGTACGGCCCGCCATGTACCATCGCATCGCATACTTCGACACCGGTCGGGTAGCCGTTGACCAACAGGCGCCCCGCCTTGCGCTGCAGAACCGGCACCAGCGCAGCAAAGCGCTGGAAGTCTTCCGGCTCGGCGATGAGGGTGGCGGTCAGTTGCCCGTGCAGGGCTTGCAGAGCGCGGCGCAGTTCGGCTTCGTCGGCCACTTCGACCACCACCGTGGCAGGCCCGAAAACCTCCTCCTGAAGTAACTCGTCGCCGTTGAGCAACAGGCTTACATCGGCCTGGAACAGCTGTGCCTGGGCCTGCTCGCCGGCTTGTTCGGCACCGGCCAGGTGGCGCAGGCCCGGGTGCTGGTGCAGGCGCTGCACGCCGCTGGCATAACTGCGCAAGGTACCGGCATTGAGCATGGTCTGCGCGGGCTGGTCAGCCAGTTGCGCGCCCAGTACCGCAACGAAGGCGCTGAACGCCTCGCCAGCGATGCCGATGACCAGCCCGGGGTTGGTGCAGAACTGCCCGCAACCCAGCACCACCGAGGCGGCCAATTCCTTGGCCACCTGCTCGCCACGGGCCTGCAACGCTGCGGGCAACACCAGCACTGGGTTGATGCTGCTCATTTCAGCGAACACCGGGATCGGTTGCGGGCGCGCCGCCGCCAGGTCGCACAGGGCACGGCCGCCCTTGAGCGAACCGGTAAAGCCCACGGCCTGGATCGCCGGGTGGCGTACCAGCGCTTCGCCGACACCGGCACCGTAGATCATGTTGAACACACCCGCAGGCATACCGGTTGCTACCGCTGCACGCTCGATGGCCTCGGCCACCCGCTCGGCAGTGGCCATATGGCCGCTGTGCGCCTTGACCACGACCGGGCAGCCGGCAGCCAGCGCTGCTGCGGTGTCGCCGCCGGCGGTGGAGAAAGCCAGTGGGAAGTTGCTGGCGCCGAACACGGCCACCGGCCCCACACCGGTGCGGTACTGGCGCAGGTCGGGGCGTGGCAGCGGTTGGCGCTGTGGCTGCGCGCGATCAATGCGCGCCCCCAGGTAGTCGCCACGGCGCAGCACCTTGGCGAACAGGCGCATCTGGTTGCTGGTACGGCCACGCTCGCCCTGAATGCGCCCAGCCGGCAACGCGGTCTCGCGGCACACGGTGGCGACGAAGGTATCGTCCAGCGCATCCAGCTGGTCGGCAATGGCATCAAGAAACTGCGCGCGGCGCTCTGGCGCCAAGGCGTTGTACTCGGCAAATGCCGCTTCGGCCGCCAGTGCTGCGGCAGCCACCTCTTCAGGGGTGGCCTGGGCAAAGGCCAAAGGTAATGCTTCGCCGGTGCGCGCATCGAGGCTGTGCAGGCGTACGCTGCCGGCAGCACTGCGCTGGCCGCCAATGAAGTTGCTTCCAGACATGGTTGACTCCTGTAACAAAGAAAGAAGGCGCTAAGGCACTTCATGCAGGCCCTTGTAGGAGCGGCTTCAGCCGCGAACACCGGCGCAGCCGGTGCCATGCACCGCGCCGGGTTCTTCGCGGCTAAAGCCGCTCCTACAGGCTTTTCACCAGGCCTGGGCGAACCTGCCCGGACGCGGCTGCAATGCCGTTGCGCAGCGGTTGGCCAAAGGCGTCAAGGCTGACCTCGAAGGTATCGCCCGGGCGGGCCTGGATGCCGTCGGCAAACGACAGCGTGGCGGTACCCAAATAATGCACATGGATATCGCCAGCTCGCAGAAACTGGCCGTACTTGAAGTGATGGAACTCAAGGTTCTCGAAGCTGTGGCACATGTTCTGCTCGCCCGAAAGAAACGGCTTGCTCCACAGCTCCTGGCCATCTCGCAGGATGCGGCTGGTGCCTTCCAGGTGGGCCGGTAAAGCACCCAGGCGCAGCTCTGGGCCGAAGCTGCAGGCACGCAGCTTGGAGTGCGCCAGGTACAGGTAATTGCGCCGCTCCATAACATGGTCGGAGAACTCGTTGCCCAAGGCGTAGCCCAAGCGGTAAGGCGTGCCGTCGGCACCGATCAGGTACAGCCCGACCAACTCTGGCTCCTCGCCCGCATCTTCGGCAAAGGCCGGCAGCGGCAGGTCGGCGCCGGGGCGCACGACGATGCCGCCGTCGCCTTTGTAGAACCACTCCGGCTGCGCCCCCTCTTCACCCGCTGGCGGTCGCCCGCCCTCTAGCCCCCACTGGAACATGCGCATGCTGTCGGTCACGGCACCTTCGGCTTGCTGCTGGTGCATCTTGTCGCGGGTGGCGGCGCTGCCCAGATGGGTAAGCCCGGTACCGGTAACCAGGCAGTGAGCCGGGTCTGGATGGTCCAGCGGTGGCAACACACGGCCTTCAGCCAACAGGGCCAAGTAGTCGTGGCGCTCGCCCAGGCCGGCGGCCTGCACTTCGCTGGCCAGGTCACGACCTGCGGCAATGGCCTGCAACGCCAGTTCACGGGTGCTGTTGGCGCCAGATACTTCAAGGGCGTACTCGCCTTCCACCACGCCCACACGGCGCTGGCCGCCAGCGGTTTCGAATTGAATCAGTCGCATGCTTGTGCTCGCTTATCGGTTGCAAGAATTAGCGGGAGGCCTCGGCCGCCCGCGTGGAAGCCAAGCGCTGGCGGCGCTCCAGGCGGTTGTAGACCACGCCCGTGAGCAACACCCCGCACAGCATCACCAGCGCCAGGAAATACAGGCCCGACGACAGCTGCCCGGTGTATTCCTTGAGCGCGCCGATGCCGAACGGGCCAAGGTAGCCGCCAAGGTTGCCGATCGAGTTGATCAAGGCGATGCCCGCCGCCGCGCTAGCACCGGAGAAGAACCGCCCCGGCAGCGTCCAGAAGATGGCCGTGCAGGAGAACAGCGCGAACGCCACCAGGCACAGCGCGGCCAACTGCAGCACAGGCATGGTCAGCCAGGCGCTGAAGAACAGGCCGATGGCACCCAGTGCGTACAGCAGACCAAGGTGGCCATAGCGATCGTTGAGGCGGTCGGAGCTGCGTGGCACGATCAGCAGGCCGATGATGCCGAACAGGTAGGGCACCGCCGAGACAAAACCGGTGACCAGGTCACTGCCGCCAAACTGGTGGATCAGCGTGGGCAGCCACAGGCCCAGGCCATAAATGCTCAGGGTCATCGGCAAGTAGAACAGCGCCAGCAACAGCACCCGGCCATCTTTCAGGGCATGCAGCGGGTTGCCATGACGGGTCTGGCCGAACTCGCGCAGGTCGTTGGCCAACTGCTCCTGCAGCCAGTTGCGTTGCTCGTCGCTGAGCCAGCGCACCTTGGCAGGCCCGTCCGGTAGCAGGCGCAGCGTGGGCCAGGCCAACAACACCGCCGGCGTGCCGATGCAGATGAACAGCCACTGCCAGCCATGTAGGCCGTAGATGCCCTCAAGCCCCAACAGCGCGCCGGACAACGGCCCGGTGATCAGCATGGCCAGTGGCTGCGAGAGGATGAAGAAGCCCAGGATCTTGCCGCGATGGCGCACCGGGTACCACTGGGTGATGTAGTACAGCACGCCAGGGAAGAAGCCTGCCTCGGCGGCCCCGAGCAAGAAGCGCATCACGTAGAAGCCGTTAGGCCCGGTGACAAACGCCATACCAACGGTGATCGCGCCCCAGGTCACCAGGATACGGGCGAACCACCGACGTGCGCCAAAGCGATCGAGCAACAGGTTGCTCGGCACCTCGAACAGAAAATAACCGATGAAGAACAGCCCGGCGCCAAGGCCATAGGCAGCGTCACCCAGGCCGATATCGGCGCCCATGTGCAGCTTGGCAAAGCCCACCGCCGAGCGATCGACATAGGCCACCAGGTAAAGCAGAACCAGAAAAGGGATGAGTTTCAGTGTGATCAGGCGGACGAGCCGCTGCTCCTGAATCATGGCGATGTCTCCAATTGTTCTTGTAATGGGCACAGCACCTGGCCGGGGCTTTTTGGCAGACCGCTAACCTGGCGAATCGATCATATAGTATTACTATTTAAAACAACAACCCTTCACAGATGCCTTTTTAGTCGGTAGAGTCAGCCACATAACGACAAATAGTAATACTAATTAGGTGTCCCGCCATGTCTGATAAAAAACACCCCCTGCGCTCTGCCCAATGGTTTGGTACCGCCGACAAGAACGGCTTCATGTACCGCAGCTGGATGAAGAACCAGGGCATCCCGGACCACGAATTCCAGGGCAAGCCGATCATCGGCATCTGCAACACCTGGTCGGAGCTGACCCCGTGCAACGCCCACTTCCGCAAGATTGCCGAGCATGTGAAAAAGGGCGTGCTGGAGGCTGGCGGCTTCCCGGTGGAGTTCCCGGTGTTCTCCAGCGGCGAGTCCAACCTGCGCCCCACTGCCATGCTCACCCGCAACCTGGCGAGCATGGATGTGGAAGAAGCGATTCGTGGCAACCCGGTAGACGCCGTGGTGCTGCTGACCGGCTGCGACAAGACCACCCCGGCGCTGCTGATGGGCGCTGCCAGCTGCGACGTGCCAGCGATCGTGGTTACCGGTGGGCCGATGCTCAACGGCAAGCACAAGGGCAAGGACATTGGCGCCGGCACCATCGTCTGGCAGATGCACGAGGCCTATAAAGCCGGCCAGATCGACCTCAACGAGTTCCTCTCGGCCGAGGCCGGCATGTCGCGCTCCGCGGGCACCTGCAACACCATGGGCACCGCGTCGACTATGGCCTGCATGGCCGAGGCGCTGGGCACCTCGCTGCCGCACAACGCCGCCATCCCGGCGGTGGATGCACGGCGCTATGTACTCGCCCACCTGTCGGGCATGCGCATTGTCGACATGGTCCGCGAAGACCTGCGCCTGTCGAAGATCCTCACCCGCGAAGCTTTTGAGAACGCCATCCGCGTCAACGCCGCCATTGGTGGTTCGACCAACGCCGTGATCCACCTGAAGGCGATTGCCGGACGCATTGGCGTAGACCTGCAACTGGAAGACTGGACCCGCGTCGGCCGTGGCACCCCTACCTTGGTCGACCTGCAGCCCTCGGGCCGCTTCCTGATGGAAGAGTTCTACTACGCGGGCGGCCTGCCGGCGGTCATCCGCCGCCTGGGCGAACATGGCCTGCTGCCCAACCCAACCGCGCTGACCGCCAATGGCAAGAGCCTGTGGGACAACTGCCAGGCTGCGCCGCTGTATGACGAAGAAGTCATCCGCCCGATCGACAAACCGCTGGTGGCCGATGGCGGCATCTGTATCCTGCGCGGCAACCTGGCGCCCAAGGGCGCGGTACTCAAGCCATCGGCGGCAACACCGGCACTGATGCAGCACCGTGGCCGCGCCGTGGTGTTTGAAAACTTCGAGGACTACAAGGCACGCATCAACGACCCTGAGCTGGAGGTGGACGCCAACTCGGTGCTGGTGATGAAGTACTGCGGGCCCAAGGGCTACCCGGGCATGGCCGAGGTCGGCAACATGGGCTTGCCCGCCAAGCTGCTGGCCCAGGGCGTGACCGACATGGTGCGTATTTCCGACGCCCGCATGAGCGGCACCGCCTACGGTACCGTGGTGCTGCACGTGGCGCCCGAGGCGGCGGCAGGCGGGCCATTGGCAGTGGTACGCGAAGGTGACTGGATCGAGCTGGATTGCAAGGAAGGCCGGCTGCACCTGGACATTTGCGCCGAGGAACTGGCCGGCCGCCTGGCCGACCTGCAAGCCCCGCCGCAGTTGATCAGCGGCGGTTATGCGAAGCTGTACCTGGACCACGTGATGCAGGCGGATGAAGGGTGCGACTTTGACTTCCTGGTTGGCTGCCGCGGCGCGGCAGTGCCCAAGCATTCGCACTGAGGCTGAGGGTGGTGGGGGCGTCAAAGGGTTTGGCTGTGGATGCTTTGCGCCTGTGAGATCGAGCGCCGCCCGCGCGGCGCATCGCGAGCTGCGCTCGCTCCTACGTTTGTTTCGGGCCAATTATTTCTGTGGGATTTGCGCGCGTACGCCTTGGCGCATGGCTCGATATCACGTCGTACAAACAAGGCGGTCGCGCGCACCTGTCACAGGCGTTACTGGCCCGAAACAAACGTAGGAGCGAGCGCAGCTCGCGATGCGCCGCGTGGGCGGCGCTCGATCTCACAGGCGCTGCACATGCCACGTCGAACCACCTGCCGCCCGAACATCTCAAAACAGCGCCCCCCCGAACACAAGGCCGCCCCTCACCCACTAATGCTATGATGCCCACCCCGCCCGAAGGACCACCCGCGCCCCCCATGAACTACCGCCAGCCCACCACGCGCAAAAGCATGCATGCCACCCTGGTCCAGGACCTCGGCCTGCAAATCGTATCCGGCCAACTCGCACCTGGGCAAAAGCTGCCCTCCGAGGCCAGCCTGTGCGAAAGCTACGCGATCAGCCGGCCAGTGTTTCGCGAAGCGATGCGCGCCCTTACCGCCAAGGGCCTGGTCGAAGCCCGCCCGCGGGTCGGCACCCTGGTGCGGCCCCGCCAAGACTGGCACATGCTCGATCCCGACGTGCTGCACTGGCTGATGCAGGCCACCCCGCAAAAAGACTTCTTCAACACCTTGTCCAGCGTACGTTGGGTCATTGAACCCGCCGCCGCCGCACTGGCCGCCACCAACGCCACCGCCGAGGATGTCGAGTCGATCGGCGAGGCCTACCAGCGCATGGAAGCTGCCCGCACCCATGAAGAGCGCCTGCAACCCGACCTGGACTTCCATGCCCGCATCGCCGACGCCACCCACAACGACCTGCTGGCCTACCTGTGCAACATGCTGTCAATGGTCCTGCGCGAATCGGTGCGCTATTCCAACCAGCGGCCAAACTTTGACCAGCTCGCCCTGCCCCGGCACAAGGCGATCCTTACGGCAATCCAGAACGGCGACGCGCTCGGGGCGCGGCATGCATCGCTGGTACAGCTTGAAGATGCACGCGTGGCGTTGAGCAAGGTGTTGGGGCAAGACCCGACTAGCTGAGCATGCGAGCGGAAATCCAACCTGGAGATCACGGCTCTCGCTCGTCAAGGCGACTTAACCGGACGCTTACTTTTGTGGGGCCTCTTGCAAAGCCTAGAACACAGATGGCGGCCATAGTTACCCCCCACTTCCTCGCAACAATGTACGCGGCGCCACCCCAAAAGCCTTCCGAAACGCATGGCTAAAATGCGAAAAATCCGTAAATCCAAACTCCAGCGCGGCCTGCGACACACTCCTAACCTGCCCACACTCAATCGCCGCGCGGCTAGCATTCAGCCGCTCCTTCCAAATCTCGGCAACCGGCGACTTCTGATGCAGAGCAAACGCCCGGGTCACCGTCCGTGTCGACACGTGGTGCGCCACAGCAATCGTCTCGATGGACAGCTCCGGCTCAGTCAAATGCTGCTGAATGTAGCTCATCATCCGTCCATACAAATCCAGCTCTTGATGGGTGGTTTTTAGGTCCTGCAGCTCCAGGCTGAGCACCAGCAAATCAATAATGGTGTTGGAATAGCGCTGAGAGATCCCTTCCCCCTCCAGCAGAGCCACTGAACTGGCCGCCTGGCCAATCATCTGCCGCAGGGCGCTCACCTTGATGCAACTACGGGAGATAATGGGGCACTGTAACCGCCGGTGGTACAGGCAATAAACACGCCAGTGGCCGACGTCGGCGCGAAGGTGCCTATGCCGTGATTGCTTCTGCGCGAACCTCTTAACAGCATCAACTCCCCTCTCCATTTCAGGGCACAAATCCGGTTTGGCGTTGTGCGCCGCACCATTGCGGTTCGTGGGCAAGCGGATGTTTTCGCCCTGTGTTTTCCAACCAAACGGTTGGCCTTCCTAACAAAGCGGGGCTGGCAAGTCCTGCCTAACTTTGGCCTTACGGCAATTCAGCAACCCATGCCGATGAGGTGAGCCCATGCAGTTCAAACAACAACAGCAAGTGGCCGACGAGTTCAAGTGGCTGCATATGCGCGACCTGGCACCCGAAGAGAACCTCCTGAGCAGCCAGCCCGTCAAGCCGGGCGATCGTGTCGCCGGCCTGATGCTGCGTGCGGCTGAAGGGGGCGGTAGTTCGTAAGTTCCCCATAGTGCCAGGCATCGACCGCGCGGGCATTATCGAAGCGAGTGACGATCCGCGATACAAGCCAGGCGATGCTCAATGGCTGGGGAGTGGATGAAAGCCATTGGGACAGGCTTGCACCAAAGGCGAGACCCAACGGCGACTGGCTTATCTCTCCATACAGCTCCCCACAGAGCGGCGCCGTCCAGCGCCCATTACCTGGCCGACTAGACGACCTCCCGGCGTCGGCGCGAGGCATAGGCCATCTGACTGAGCACTGCCGCGCGCCCATCGGGATCCTCGGGCAGGGCCACCTGGTCGTCCAGTTCGGACACCCAGACCTGTGGTAGCCCGCCCATCACTCCTTCCTGCACCACCACGACTGCGCATACAGCACGCCGTCGATCTCTTCTATCCCGTTGATGTTGATACCAAGCTGGGCCATGCCGTTGACCTTGGCATCGTGCAGTCGAGGGATGATGTCTGGCCCTGGAGAAAAGTCATTTCATCCCACGAAAAAATGGGAGCAATAGAGACGAGAGCAGATCACACTTATAAATACTTCGAGATAACCCGCCAATCGGTTGCGGACTCCAAGGCCCGACTGTCTAAGCTTCTGGTAGTGTCGATGACGATGAAAGGCATGAGTTTTCTCCAGGCAACAAAATACCGCCGGGTGGCGGTTGGTTTGTGAGCGCTCCATGAACCCCACATTTCAAGCGCTTATCTGATGTTCGATGCGAACGCAGAGTCCGTGCGACGCTCACTATGCCTGCAAGGAACCGCTGCCTCGAAAAATCTGGCAGCTAGCAGCCAAGAGCGGCCCTTTCACACCTGGAATCATTTTGCGAGGTTCGGTCCATGAAAAGCGCACGAAAACTGTTTGCAATGGCGTTGGCAGTATCGTTGGTGGCTCCAGGTTACCTGCGGCCGCCACCGATACCATTCGCCAGCTCAGCGACCACATCCTGCTCTGAAGGCCATGAACCGAGGCAAGAACCAAGCCGGGGCTGGTGACCAGCCCCGGCTTTTTTTTGGCCCGGTGAAAACCCTGCCAAGAGCAAAACACCGGGCCAATTTCAAATTAGCACGGCACTCGACCACCCTCGACCTGCGACATCCTGCCGCACTCTTGCTGGCGATGCCGCCGGCACAGTCGATGCGCCAGGCCTGAGTCAAACTGTCGCACCTGACAGCTACCGACACTTACATAGACTCCGGCTTCGAATAAAAAACCTGAGAGGTCGGTCATGAAAAAAACATTTGCGGTGCTTGCCAGCCTGGCACTCGCCAGCGTGGCCCAGGCGGCCCAGGAGCCAGAGGCGGTGTTCAACCGCGCCTGCCAGATGTGCCACAACGGCCAACTGCCCATGGCCCCGAAAAAGGGCGACCAGGAAGCCTGGAAGCCTCGCCTGGCCAAGGGCAACGACGTACTGGTCAAGCATGTCACCGAAGGCTTCAACGCCATGCCACCGCGAGGCCTGTGCATGGACTGCACCGCCGAGGATTACCAGGCAGTGATCGACTACATGTCCAAGTGATGCGGCCACCCGTGCCGTGCCCGGCACCGCACGGGTGACACCCCTAACGGCGCTCCGCCCGGCGCCAGGCCCTTAGCCACAGGCACAGCAGCATCCCCAACAACAACGCCACGATCATCGTGTCCAGGACCAGGCCGTAGCCCCGAGCCCGCAGCAGTGCGCCGAACAGCGGCGGCCCCAGCGCGAAGCCCGCAAAGAACCCCACCGACAGCAGGCTCGCCGAAGCCGCCGGCGCGCCGAATGCGCGATCGCGCAGGACCATGCTCATGGCCACCGCGTTGGTCGCCACCGCCGTCAACCCCATGCCGATGCTGCCGACCCAGAGCCAGATCCAGGCTTGCGGCGTGGCCCGGCTCAGGCTGAACACCGCCAGCGCCGCCAACGCGCACAGCGCACCCAGCATCAGGCTCTCGTCGCGCAGCCGCGCCGCCAGGGGTGTCAGCAACACCCTCGCGACGATGCCCATCACGCCGAACACCGCCACCAACGAACCCGCCAGCACCGCCGGCACCCCCTGGGCACGGGCGAACACGCCCAGGTAGGTCACGAACGATGACAGGGCGATGGCCACGCTGCACTGCACGGCCATCAACAGCGCCAGCCCGGCCGAGGGCCGGCACAGGGTGGTCGAGGCGCCGCGAGCACGGCCCGGTAAGCCCGGTAGATGACGCCAGACCGTCCAGCCCAGCAGCAACGCCAATGGCGCGAACAGCACCAGCGCCACCCGCCAGCCCAGGTACTGGGCCAACAGCGGCAAGAGTAGCCCCGCGAACAGCGCCGACACTTGCACGCCGGCCTGTTTGAAACCCACGGTCGCGGCCCGCTCGGCCACGGGAAACTGTTCAGCGATCAGCAGGTTGGTGGCCGGGTTGGCCAAGGCCTGGGCCACGCCACACACGGCCAGCGCCAGCACCAGCCCGAGAAACCCCGGCAATACGCCAGCCAAGGTGTAGGCCGCGGCGCAACAGCCGAATAACAGCCCCAGCGCCCGACGCCCGCCCAGCCGTTCGACGATGGCCCCGGCGCCCAACGACAGCAACGCAGCCAGGCCAAAAGCGCTCATGGTCAGGTAACCCAGCCAGTGTTCAGGTACCTGCAGGTCGGCAACCAGGAAAGGCCCCAGCGCGCCGATGGCATAGAACACCAGCATGGGCAGCGCCATGGCCGCGCCCAGCAAGCTGCGCAACAGCCAGGTGGAAGGCTGGCGGGTCAGCACGTGATCAGTCTGCATGGGGGCCGTCCTCGTCCGCTGAACCTGTCCAGTTCATGGGAGACGAAGAAGGCGCGGCAAAATTCACCCCGCCTCCTTCTTGATAGGCGTCGATCAGCTGTCGCCCCAGGGCGCTGACCAGCGCATCGTCGGTGCCATCCATGAAGTGAGTGGCGCGGGCATGCCGGTAGATCCCAGAGAGCGGCGTACCGTCGGTCAAGCCTTCGGCACCGTAAATCTGGATCGCCGAATCGACGTTCAGGCCCAGGGCCTGGGAAGCAGCCAGCTTGGCCAGGTTGGCCTCCACGTCATTGCTCCGGCCCTGGTCGAACCGGGTCGCGGCATCGTGCAGCAACGACCGCGCGGCATGGATGGCCTGGTACGCCTCGACCATGCGCAGGCGCACCAGTTGCTTGTCCGCCAGCCGCGCCAAGGCGCCACGGGGCGAGACGATGCGCGCCCCCATCAGGTCGAAGCAGCGCTGGGCCATGCCCAGCCAGTGTGCCGCACGCAGCAGCCGGCCCAGGGCAAGGCGCTCCTGGATCAGCGCGAATCCCTGGCCCACCTGGCCGAGCACCTGGTCCTCTGCGAGCCGGACCGCGTTCAGGCGTACCGGGGCTTGTCCCTGGTAGCGCCCCAGCACCTTCATCCGCTCACCAACCTCCACCCCCGGGGTGCCGGCAGGCACCACGAACAGGCTCAGGGCTCGCTCCACAGGCCCTTCGGCGGTGCGCGCCACCACGGTGATGAACGCTGCCTGCTCGGCGCGGCAGATGAACCACTTCTCGCCGTCCAGTTGCCAGTGGTCACCGCACCAACGGGCGCGCGTGGTCAGCGTCGCGGGTATCGAGCCGATGCTGTTCGGCTCGGACATGCCATAGCTGGCAAGCGCCTCCCCTGCCAGCACGGGCGCCAGCACCTCGCGCTGCAGCCGTGGGTTGGCGTGACGTAACATGTAGCCGTCCAGCACAGCTTCGGCGCCGAACACGGCCGGCCCGTATTCAGACCTGCCTTCCTGCTCGGCCAAGGGCAGGTAGTCGAGCAGCCGGCCTGGCGCCAGGCCGTTGGCCTGCCCCCACAAGCCGGCATCGCGAGCCGCCTGCTGCAGTTGTGCCAGACAGTCCTCGGCCTTGGCATCGCCTGCGTCCAGGCACGGTTCCAGCGGTAACAGCCGCTGGTCCACGAACCGGCGAATGCGCCGGGCCACGGGATGAAGTTGATCATGCTCAAGCATGCGCGCTCCTCAGCAGGCAATGTTCAGGGTGCGTTGCAGGAACGCCAGGTCGGCGGCCAACGCTTTCTTGTCCACCTTGCCGGCGGGGCTCAGGGGCAATTCGCGGTAGAAGCGCAGGTACTCCGGCCATTTGTTCTTCTCCAGGCCCTGATCGCCCAGGTAGTCGGTCAGGTGCTTCAGGGCAAAACGCCGGGCGCCCTGGCGCAGGCTCAGGCAGATGCACACGCGCTGGCCCAGTTCGGCATCGGCCACCGCCACGCAGGCGGCACTGACAACGTCCGGGTGCGCGGTGGCCACCCGCTCGATCTGCGCCGGGCTGATATTGGCGCCGCCGCGAATAATCACGTCCTTTTTGCGCCCGGCCAGCACCAGGTGTCCTTCCCCATCGATCAGCCCCAGGTCGCCGGTACACACCCAACCCTGTGCATCGCGATAGCGCTGATCGAGCTCGGGCGCGTTGACATACTGCATCGGGCTCAAGGGGCCGCGGGCCTTTATCTCGCCGACTTCGCCCGCAGGCAGTTCGTGGCCCTCGTCATCGACGATCTTGATCTGGCAGACGCTGGGGTTAGGCTTGCCAACGCTGTTCAACACTACATCCAGCGGGTCATCCGGCAGATTGTGGCAGTTGACCCCGTCGGCCGAGCCGTACAGGCTCACCACGGGGCAGCCGAACGCCTCGACACAGCGGCGGATGCTCTGCCCGTCGATCAATGCTCCGCCACTGACCAGCGCCACCAGACTACATCGATCTGCCTGGGTCAGTGCCGGCTCGGCGGCGATCCGCTGCAACATGGTTGGCACGGCGAACACATGAGTCGGGCGCAACTGCTCGATGGCTCGGATGGCATCTGCTACGTCAAAGTGCGCCAGCACCGCCAGCGAGCCCCCTAGCCAAGCCAGGCACCCGGCCGTGGCGGTGGAACCGAACGCCGAGCCCAGTGGCACCAGATACAGCCCGCGTAAAGCCTGCCCCTCTGGATGCAGGCGTTGCAGGAAGCGCCCGCGTCCGCCGACCAGCGCATTGTGTGAATAGGCCACCAGCTTGGGCTCGGACTCAGTGCCGGAAGACACCAGCAAGCGCGCTGGGCTGTTGGGACATACCTGGGGGCGCTCGGCCGCCGTCAGTGGTTCCGACTCCAGCAACCCGCTCAAGGTCGACCAGCCCTGACGCTCGTCGCCGTCGACCACCAGCACGCGCAAGCCCAGCAAGGTAGGGCGCAGCGATTCCACCACTGCACACAGGTCGACCTCGCCCTGGCAAGGCGCGACGATCACCGCCCGTGCACAGCAGCGCTTGAGCAAGGCTTCGATATCCAGCCGCCCGCGCCCTGGTGGGAACGGCGCGACCACCGCGCCCAGCACTGCAGCGGCCAGGTCGATGGCGCAGCACTGCCAGCCGTTGCCGAGTTGATAGGCGACCACATCACCCGCCACCACGCCACGCTCACGCAGGCCACGGGCCAGGCGCAGGGCCTGGTCGTGGAGCTGGCGGTAACTCACCTGCCCGTCCAGGGTCAGTACTGCCGGTTTCTCGGGCTCGGCCAGCGCGTGCGCCTCGAACAACTCGAACAACGGTCGGTCGGCGTACCAGCCGGCCTCGCGCCAGGCCTGCCTGACGGTGACGGGGACCAGATCGATGATGCCGGATTCGTTCATGTGAACCTCCATGGGGAAAGCACGCGGGTATAACGGCCAGGCGCGAGCCAAGGCACCAGGCGTGGGTCTTGTTGCAGTTCGGCAAGGTCCTGGCGGACGATCGCCACGGGCACGCCTGCGGCCAGCAACCGCGCCTGCCAGTGGGCAGCCGGCTGCCGGGCCAGTTGCAGCGCCAACGGCTCGCGCAGGGTCTGCCACGCGCACGGCATGGGGAAGTCGAACACGCGTGCGAGGGTTTCAAGGTGCTCAGGGGCGCAGCAGTCAATCGCCAGGCTGGCGTCCTGGCAGCGGAACACGCCCGCGCTCAGTGGGCGTGTACGCGTCATCCGCGAGCGGCACAGCAGATCGGCGGCTCCGAGCAACGAGCTGTCCACGCGCCCGGCATGGCCGTGCAGATGCCGGGCCAGCAGCGCGGCGACGATGCCCTGGGCGGCGATCACCCCGCCGAATACATCCAGTACGGTGAACAACGAGCCGCCGGGGTTGCCCTCGCCCTGGCCGATCAGGTGGGCGATGCCCGACCAGGCCTGCACGGTGAAGTCGGTGCCCGGTAGCCCGACGGGCACCTGGGCATTGCCCCAACCACCGGCGTAGGCATAGATCAACGCGGGATTGACCTGGGCCAGGTCCGCTTGATCGAGCGCCAGCTCCTCGGCCTTGCCAGGGGCCCAGTTGTGCAGGAACACATCCACCTCGGCGATGTTCCGACGCAGTTGCTCACGCTCGCTGGCCGACTTCAGGTCCAGTTCGACCACTGCCTTCAGGCCGTTGAGCGCATCGAAACGTACCGAACAGCCCTGCGCCAGCGGCGCCATGCCACGCAGCGGATCGCCGCCGGGCATTTCCAGGCGGGTTACCTGTGCCCCGAGCATCGCCAGCAAGTGGCCAGCCAACGGCCCCTGAATACGCCGGCACGACTCGATGACGCGCAAACCGCTTAATGGCAATACCTGATTGCATGGGCGTGACGGCACCGTCACCGGATGCAGACTGAACGACCAAGGCGTATCACCGACTGGTATCAGGGTATCGCGCTGGCAAGGTTGATGGACCGGCGTGACCGCCATTCCCACCGCCGTGCAGTGCTCGACGACCTGCGCGTAAGGCAGGTTCGCCAGCGTCCTACACAAAGTCTCTGGCATCGGTGAAATGGCGCGGGCATAGCGCAGCAGGAAGCCCTGCCAGCCTTTACTGCTGTCGGCCCGGGCAACGCCCAGGCCGTCCCAGAATGCCAACCACGGACCGGCGTCCAGGGTTTCCAACTCGAAAACCACGCCATCGGCACTGACGAAGGGTGGCCGCAAGCGGGCAGACGAGCACCCCGCTGGCAATCGCTCGGCACCCTCCTCGGCCGTTGCTCCAGCCAGGTACTGGCTGATGCACTGCAGACCGGCGCCTGGCAGCGACACGCTGCAGTCCGTCACCTGGCCACCGCGCAGACGCGCCAACGCCGTCGCCATCAACCCGGTCAATGCCAGGCTCGCGACCACATGAGCGAGATAGTCGAGGTCGATGGCCTGGGCCTGCCCACTGGCCCGGCCGTGCACCGCCATCAGTCCGCAGGCAGCCTGGAGGGTGAATTCGCTGATGGCCCGAGTCGCTTCGTCGTCCCAGCCGGTGAGTCGGCAATGCGTGGGGGCCAGCCCCTGACCTTGCAGGCAATAGATCTGTTCGCGTCCTGCGTCGGATACAGACTCGACGGCAATCCCCAGCGCCCTCGCCTGCATCGCCAGGGCTCGCTGCAAGGGATCATGCTCATCGGCGAACGCACCGAGCAGGCGACAGCCGTGCAGCGTCGCCGCTTGATTCATTGTGCACCGCCAGCGACGGCAGGCAGGATGGTGAGCTCATCGCGGTCGGCCACGACGGTGTCCAGATTGTCGAGGAAGCGGATGTCCTCGTCGTTGAGGTACAGGTTGACGAAGCGGTGCAATTGCTGCGCATCCATCAGCCGTGAGCGAATGCCCGGGTAGCGCCGTTCGAGGTCGTCGACGACCTCGCGCACCGTCGTGCCTTGCGCTTGCACGCGTTTGCTGTCCTGGGTGTAGCTGCGCAACAGGGTCGGAACACTGACAAAAACCGGCATGGCGTACTCCTCGGCCAATGGCCGATCAAATAAGGAAGGAGGCGGCGCGGCTCAGGCCGCGCGGGTATCGACGTCGACGATGCGCAGGCTCTCTTCGATCACCTGGCCATTGGCGATGCGGTAACTGCGCACCGGGTATTCGCAACCGCTGACGGTGGACAGGATCAGGTAGTGCGTGTGCGGCTCGTTGGCGAAGTCGATGTCGGCCCGGCTAGGGTAGGCATCGCTGGACGTGTGTGAGTGATAGATCACCACCGGCTCTTCTTGCTGCGCGTCCATTTCGCGCCACACCCGCAACTGCTCGCGTGGCTCGAACTGGAAGAAGGTCTGCGACCCGGCATGGTTGACCATGGGCACCCAACGCGAAGGCCGGTCAGTGCCTTGCCGGCCGGGCATCACGCCACAGGCTTCGAGGGGATGTTGCTGTTGTGCATGGGCAATGGCGGCATCGAGCAACGCCCTGGAAATGATCAGCATGGGAGGCTCCTTCCTTTCAGTACCGTGGCAGATCGGGTTCGACGTCATCGATCCAGGCCAGGATGCCGCCTTGCAGGTTCCGCACCTGGGTGAAGCCCAGTGCCTGCAATTGCAGCACTACCGCCCGGGAACGGGCGCCGGACTTGCAATGCACGACCAGGGGCGTATCGCTGGCGTAAAGGGCCTTGAGCTGCCCGGCCAACTGGTCGGTCTTGGGCATCAGGCGTGCGCCCTGGATATGCGCGATGTCCCATTCGGTCTGTTCACGCACATCGATGAGGACCACGGCCGGGTCTTCGCGCATCAGCCGGCTCAGTTCCATGGCACTGACCTGCGGCACCGTCACCGGGGCTTGCGATACACCGCTGCAGAAGGCCTGGTAGTCCTCCAATCGGGTAATGGGCAGCCGGTCCGGCGCGCGGCGCAGGCGGATCTGGCGGTAATTCATGTCCAGAGCGTCATAGACCATCAGGCGGCCCAGCAATGTGTCGCCGATGCCGGTGATCAGCTTGATCGCCTCGGTGGCCATGATCGAGCCGATCGACGCGCAGAGGATGCCCAGCACCCCACCTTCTGAGCAGGACGGCGCCAACTCCGGAGGCGGCGGTTCGGGGTAAAGGTCGCGGTAGTTGAGGCCCGCGCCGCCCGGCGCCTGTTCCCAGAACACCGTGACCTGGCCCTCGAAACGGAAGATCGAACCCCAGACATAAGGTTTGCCGGCCAGCACACAGGCGTCATTGACCAGGTAGCGAGTGGCGAAGTTATCGGTGCCGTCGAGGATCAGGTCGTATTCGGCGAACAACGCCAAGGCATTTTCCGGTTCCAGGCGCAGGGTGTGTCGACGCACGTTGACGAATGGGTTGAGGTCGGCGATGGCCTGGGCGGCGCTGTCGCTTTTGGCCTGACCCAAGGTGGACTGGCGGTGGATTATCTGGCGTTGCAGGTTGGACGCCTCGACCACGTCGAAATCGACGATGCCGAGCGTGCCGACGCCAGCGGCCGCCAGGTACAGCAAAGTCGGCGAGCCAAGCCCGCCGGCGCCGATGACCAGCACCTTGCTGCTCTTGAGCCGGCGCTGGCCGTCGAGCCCGACGTCGGGAATCAACAGGTGGCGGCTGTAGCGGGAAATCTCTTCGCTGCTCAGTTGGGCGCAGGCATCAACCAGTGCGGGAAGTTTCATCGTGAAGCTCCTTGGCTTAGGGCCTGCCTATTGTTCGCCAGACCAACGGGGGCGCCCATCCGTTGACGGCTTGGATTCATATGAATTGCGTTCTGATACGTATGGATTACGTCGGCACAGCGCCGCGCTTGCCGACCTCCTTGGGCGCAAAGCCGAAATAGCCACTGAAGGCCGCGCTGAAATTGCTGGGGTGGCTGTAGCCAACCCGGTAAGCCACCTGGGCGACCTGGCAGCCCTCTTGAAGCAAGACATGCGCGCGCCGCATGCGCAGGTCCAGCAGCATGCGATAAGGCGTGGTGTCGAACAGTGCATGAAAGCCCTGCTTGAGCTTCGCCGCACTGAGGCCGACACGGCGACACAGCAACGCAACGGTCAGGGGCTGGTCGAGCTCGTCGTGCAACAGTTGCCGGGCTTGCTCCAGTCGCTTGACCTGAGCAGCAGGCAACAGCGGCGTGGCCTGGGACGACACGGCCAGCTGGCGCAGGGGGTGGCTCAACAGGTTCAGCACATGCATGTGGATGTCCAGTGGCGCGCATTGCCCTTGCGCCAGGCGCGTGGCCAGAGCCTGGACGTGGCTACACGCATCACGGCTGGTAGCATGCTGCAGCAGCGGCGCCTCGCCCTGGCAATTCAGCAGGCGCCAAGCCTGCTGATCACCCAGGTAACGGCGCAAGGTGCGCTCACCGACGAGCAGGTGCAGACCACAAGCGCCCCTGCCGAACCTAAAGCGACTGGCCTGCTGTGGCGCGTGCAGCAATTGGGCGATGCTCTGCCCCGCCTCGAAACGCCAACAGCGGCCTTTGCGGTCGGCGTACTGCACATGGCCCTGCTCCAGGAACGTCAGACACAGCAGCGGCCCGCCGAGCAGTTCGCAGGTGCGCTGCACGCCGGTGCCCGAGTGGCTGGCATCGAGGCGCAACAGCAGCAGGTCGTCCTCGATGGCCAGTGTTTGTGGCGCGCTCGCCGGCACGGCGCGCAGCCGCTGCAACGGGGCATCCGGGGCAACGCGGCGCAGGTCGACGCTAGCGTATGCCACGCGTTTCATTCGCCACTTGCAAGGTAGCGTCCATCGCCGGCACTCCTCCATGAAGCGACGTGCGACCTTGCTGGCCCGCCACCCGCTCCGCTGGCTAACGGCTTGCGCGTTAAGCCCGCAAGCCACCTCTTCGGCCCTGTACCCTTTGCCATGGGCCGCAGACGCGCACACGGCCACAGGTCCGTGTGGCGCAGTGAGGTTCAGCGCGGAGAGGCGCGAGGATTGGAGGACGGCCAGCAATAGCGAGGCGGCGCATGCCCGAGGGGCGCGCGGGCGAAAGCGCGCCGGTCGATGTTCGACAGCAGCCAGGCCAGTGCAGCCAGGAACACCAGGTGCATGAAGCCCGCCGCGCAGAGCGGGCAGCTGAACGGCGTTGCCAACCCACTGTCGGGCAAGGCCGAAAGGTCCTTGGCGGCCAGCGCCGAGGTGTCGCTGCTGAGCGAGCAGAACTGCCCGCCGATGCCGTTGAGCGCCAACCCCAGCATCTGCCCATGGCCCAAGCCACAGGAGAACACGTTGAACAGCACACTGAAGTACAAGGCCCAGGCAATGAAGGCGCGTCGTGTCGGGGGGTGGTTCATGCACCGGATCCGTGGCGTTGGAGGTGGGCGGATGCCGACTGCGATTCTCGCCTGGCAATCCGCACAAGGCTTTCTAGACTCTTCTGCGACAATCCGCCACACCCCTTGCCGAGCGGTGGCGAAACAATAGTCGCCTCGGCAGGGTGTGGCAGACTGTCGCACCCTGCGCAATCGAGCAGCGTTGCTAGACTCACGCCTCGCCCCATTCAACCGTAGCGGCCATCGAGCAAAGGATATGCACCGAGCAGCAGGACGTCGCCACGCCTTCGCCTGGATACTCTATGCCAGCGTGCTGTTCGCCGTGCTGCACTGTGGCATCGGCCACGGTCAGGCCACCGGCTTGGCGCTCAATGGCGCCGGCAGCGCGTTCTGCGGCCACGCTGGTGCGCCGCCTGGCCCCATCGGTTTCGAACAATGGCTAGGCGAGAACCTGGCCGCCAATACCACGCTCGATTGCCCACTGTGCAGCCACGCGGGCCTGGCGTTCACGCCCCTGCTGCCAGACCTGCCGTTCGCACACGCTGCGCTCGATGACCGCCTGCCCGCTGCCCCGGCAGCCTGGCCCCGTCGCCTGTGGCCCGCAGCCAACCCCCGCGCCTCGCCTGCCCTGGCCTGATCCGTTGTCCCTGACCCGCCCCACGCCCCTGGCTCTATGCACCTGGGGATGCCGCCATGCGCGCGGGGCTGGCCCGTCTCGACTTATCGCAACAGGAACACCCAGAGCATGAAGAACAAGACGCTTTGCTGCGCCGCCGCACTTGCCCTTTCCAGTGGTACCGCACTGGCCCAGACCGACAGCGTGGAGCTGCCCGAAACCACGGTGGTCGGCACTTCGGTCATTGACCAGAACAACGTTGACAGCTTCGGCAGCCTGACCACCGTGGTCGGCCAAGAGCAGATTCGCGACCTCAACGCCCTTGACCTGTCCTCCGCCCTGCGCCGCACCCCCGGCGTGGTGGTGTCGCGCTTCAACCCGGTCGGTTCGTTCGGCGGCGCCGAGGGTGGCGCCGTGTACATCCGCGGTATGGGTGCCAGCCGCCCGGGCAGCGAGATCAAGACCTACATCGACGGCGTGCCGTTCTACATGGGGGTGTGGGGCCACCCGCTGCTGGACCTGCTGCCGATCAATGCCATGCAGAGCATCAGTGTGTACAAGGGCCCGCAGCCGCAGAAGTTCGGCAACACCTTCGCCGCCATCGACCTCACGCCCAAAGTGGCCGAACAGGGCGATAACCACCACGGAGAACTGCAACTGACCGGTGGCAGCTTCCGTACCGCCACCGAACAGGCCAGCCTGATCGGCCGCGAAGGCAACTTCGACTACCTGCTGGCACAGGGCGCCGCCCACTCGGACGGCGACCGCAGCGACGGCGACGGCCGCCTGAACAACGGCATGGCACGCCTGGGCTATCGCCTGAACGACAACTGGAGCACCGGCTTGCTGGTGCTGCACGCCAACAACCAGGTCTCCGATCCCGGCCAAAAAGGCCTGCCAGAGACCAAGAACGGCGAATTCAACACCCGTGGCACCCTGACCTCGCTGTCTGTGGCCCACGAGCATGATTGGGGTAATGGCAGCCTCAAGCTCTACCATAACGAGGGCCGTGGTTCCGCCCTTGACCAGACCGGCCTGGACGGCGACACCATCAGCGACTTCACCCTTCAGGGCATTCGCTGGGAAGAGCAACTGCGCCCTTGGCAAGGCGGCGAAGTGGCGTTGGGCCTGGACGTCGACGAAAGCAAGGGCGAAGTGCACTTCAAGCGCATTGCCCCAGCGCCGCAGGCGAAGTTCGACGCCCCTACCCTGCGCGTGACCTCACCGCATATCGCCGTCAGCCATGCCTTCGCCCTCAACGACCGCTGGACCCTGACACCATCGGCGGGCGTGCGCACCTACGAACACAACGTCTTCGAAAGCGCCACCGCACCCCACGCCGGGCTGCTGCTGTCGTCGGACAATGTCGAGTTCCGCGCCAATGCCTCGCGCGGCATCAACTATCCGGGCCTGGAGGCCTCGGTGATGTCGAGCCTGATCCCGGCGCTTGGCGAAACCTGGAAAGACCTCAAGCCTGAAAAGCTCGACCATCAGGAGCTGGGTGTGCGCTTCAACCCGATCGACACCGCCACCCTGGACCTGGCGGTGTTCAAGGACAAGCTGCAGGACCGCTACCTGTTCGCCTTCCCGCCGACCGTGTCGAGCCCGTCCTACATCAACCTGGGCGACTACAACGTCAAGGGCGCCGAAGCCACCTGGCAGCAGCGCTGGACCAGCAACTGGAGCAGCTTCGTCGGTTTCACCTGGCTCGACCCGTCGCTCAAGACCCTGCCCTATGCGCCGCAGAAGTCGCTGTCGTTGGGTACCACCTACGAGATCGGCCGCTGGCGCCTGTCGGCAGACGCGCAATACCAGAAAGACATGTACGTACTGGCCGAAGAGCGCACCGCCGGTGCCAGCAACTTCTCCAAGGTCGACAGCTTCACCGTGGTCAACATGCGCGTGGGCTACGCCGTGCCGGCGCTGGGCAAGGTCGGCGAAGTGTTCGTCGCCGTGGAGAACCTGTTCGACCGAAACTACGCCTACCGCACCAACTACCCGATGCCCGGCACTTCGGCGCAGTTGGGTGTGAAGATGGGCTTCTGAGCCCGCCACCGGACGCTGCCGACAGTCGTCGGCAGCCTCATAAAGGAAAACGCAGATGAAAGCACCGATCCTTGCCTTGCTGCTGGCCTGCAGCCCGCTGCTGGCCATGGCCGACACCGCCAGCGAGCAACAGAGCATCCAGCAACTGATGCGGCACAACTTCGAACGCCCCGACGCACCGCTGGATGTCGGCCCGGTGACTGTCGAAGGCGACCATGCGGTGGCCGGCTGGCTGCAGGACCAGCGCGGCGGCCGCGCGCTGCTGCGCAAGGGGCCTCATGGCTGGCGCGTGGTGTTGTGCGCCGGCGATTCGTTGCTCGACCCGGCTACCCTGCGCAGCGCGGGGCTCGGCGAACAGGACGCGGCCCGGCTGAGCCAGGCCGTGCGCCAGGCCGAAAGTGAACAGCCAACCGAGCGGGTCAAGCAGTTCGCGCTGTTCCAGGGCGTGGTCAAGGTCGACAAGGACGCTGCCCACGGGAATCACTAATGAACAGGCCGGGGCTTTTCAAGCCCGGCTTGTGTGTCACAGCGGTCCGAACCCTTGAGGCTGGCAGCCAGGGTATAAGCCAGCAACATCGGGAGCAATACACTGGCGAGAATCAGCAGGGTACCCAAGGTTCTTTCGTCACTGGCCGCGCTCCATAGGGTCATGCTGGCAGACGGTTGCACGCTGGAAGGCAAGATGAAGGGGAACAACGCCAGCCCTGCGCTGCACAGCGTTGCACCTACTGTCAGGCCACTGCCCAACAGCGCCATGCGAGGCCGGGCATGGGTGCAGGCGAACAGGCTCATGAGCGTGCCAGACAAGGCCAGCACTGGTGCCAGGCCGGCTGCAGGCCAGGCCTGAAAATTGGCCAGCCAACCTGGATTGTTGGCCAGCACCACGAACGCGCCAGGCCCGCACAAGGTGGCCGGACGCTCCACGGCCCACAAGCTGTAACCGCGTGCGTTCGCTGCCAGCCCTATCGCAGCCACGATGAAACTGGCCAGGAACATCACGCCCGCAACGCCTGCAACCCGGCTTGCTGGCTGATACAGGGAGTGGCCACCACGCTGCATCACCCAGGTAGCGCCACACTGGCAGACCATCGCCAGGCTCACGACACCTGAAAGCAAGGCGAACGGACTGAAGAGACCGGCCAAAGAGCCGTGAAACTGCATACCCGCCTGACCACAGCGACTGAATGGCAACCCAAGGAGCAGGTTGCCCAGCATGCCCCCCAACAGAGCTGCCGGCAGCAGGCCGATTGCCAACACTCTCCAGGTTTGGCGCGGTCGGGCGGCTTGCCAGGCAGATCGGCGCAGCAGTATCAGCAGGCTCACCAAGCCTGTCATCAGGCAGGCCAGGCCACCGAGCGATGGCCAGACCAGCGCAAGCGTGCATCCCAGGGCCAGCAACCACAGCAGGTTGATAGGCTGAGGCGCGGCCGCAGACGACTGCAGCGGTTCGGCACCTTGCCCCGATAGCCACGGCACCAGCACCCGCGCGCCCATGTCCAGACTTTCGCCCAGCACAAAACCGATCAGCATCACGCCAATCAATAACCACCAGACGATTTTCAGCAGTTCGTGGTCCATGACGGCTCTCCCAGCCTGAAAAAAGCGGCCCATCCGAAGAAGGGCCGCTGTGGGTTGCCTGCCGTGCAGCGTGGATGGGACAACGGCAAAGCAGGCTCTGCCCATGCTAGGCGTTGCCTGCGGCGCTCCCCACTGCGACAGCCCGTCGCAGTGAGTGGTAAGCATTGGCTCCACGGGCGCCCAGCAGTGGCGCAGGGAAAACTGCGGCAGCCTGTCGCACCGCAGCGTACGGCATTACCCCGGCCGCGGCCCGATACAGCAGCGACTACGCTAAATGGCCTATCAGCCTCGATAACGAAGGCTGCCGCGATCAATCAAACAAGGAGCTGCCAATGAAACCTTTCATGTTCAAAGGCTTGCGCAAAGCCAATGGATTGCTGTTGGGCATGTTGTTGACGAGCTTCGCCATCACCGCCCTGGCCCAGGTCGAAGTCAAGGTCGATGCACCGGTACGTCCGCTGGCCAGCGGCGACGACTTGCCGGACTAGCAAGCACCCAGTTGCAGTGCTGAGCCTGCTCCCGTGCGAGGCAGCCCGTTGGCGTGCAAATCCAGCGTGCGGTGTATCTCGCGCTCCGCCGTATCCACCAGTTCGAGGATCACACGGCAGCGTTTCAGGTAACGGTTGCCGGCTTCGGTCAGGGCGATGCGGCGGGTGGTGCGGTTGAGCAAACGAATATGCAAGTGCGCTTCCAGTTTGGAGAGCATCCGGGAAACGCTGGCAGTCGTGGTGTCCAGGCATTCGGCCGCGCCGGTCAGGCTGCCGGCCTGAACCACGCAACTGAACGCGCGCATGGCTTGGAGTACGTCCATCGTCAGTATCTCGCTAGGTATTCAGTGAAGTGGGAAACGGGCGGCGTATTGCCGCCCAGGTCCTGGCTTGGCTTAGCCGGGCACCGGCAACCAACGCCGGAAGCTGCTCGCGCCCTTGGCGCTCAGCGGGCTCCAGGAAAATTCCCACGGGGGTGGCGGCAAGTCTTCATCCGCCTGGGGCGTTGGTAGCGCCGGGCGAACGCCGGTTTTCCACTCCACCACCCGTTCATCCATCGGTTGCCAGGCCAGCACCAGGCCACGGGCCTGGGACACGTCAGTTGCGACCCACAACGCCGCCGCCGCCACCATGAAGGCTTCGATGTGCTCCTCCGTCACCCGTGCCTGGTAAGGAGAGTTCAGTAACCAACGGCAAACGCTGATGTAGTAGGTCCAGTCCAGCGCCGGATGGTGCCGGTATGCCCAGGTCATGAATCGTCGGAACAACTCCAGGCCTTCTGGCGGATCAAGCTTGAGCAGCCCTGGGCAGACATCGAACAGCGTGTGCCAGTAAGGCAGCAGACGTGCATCGAGGTTGACGAAGCTGCGGGCATTGCAGGGGTAGTCGGGAAACGGCAACAGAAAGTCGCCGCTGCGCGACGGACGAGCGGAAGGCTCCAGCAATGCTGAAGCGGTCAGGGTACGAGACATCGTGTGCTCCTGGGTACGGCTAGCCATCGGCAGGCCGACACCCCGCCTTTCGCGGGTGCGGCCTGGGTCCTTGCAGGTCAGGCGATCGCCGTCGGGGAGGCACGGGGGTTGATCGACGGCCAGCGGTGCCGGGGCGAACGCAGCCCAACAGCCGGTTGCCGGTCGACAGGCAGCGCAGGCAAGGCAAAGCCTGCCAGGACCAATGCAGCAGGCATGGGTGCCGGGCCGCCCTGGGCGCAGCAGCAATGTCCGGGGTCGGCCGTTTTCGGGCTTAGGTTGCCATCCTTGTCCGGAATCGCCGGCTGTACGCCGCCCGACGAGCAGTAGCTGCCCGCCAGCAATTGCTGCAGGCTAAGGTCGCCCAGGGTACTGGCCATCGGCAATGCCAGCACCTTGAGCAGCATCGCTAGCAGCGCGGCGACCCAGAGGTTGTCCCAGGTACGTGCGCACAGGCCGCAACGGCGCATGTTCACGCCTCGCCAGGTAGCGCGGGCGTGGAGATTCGACAGGTCATGAGGGCCTCTCTCCAACGACGGTCAAACCAGCCAGCAGTTACATGCAAGGCATGCACTGCCGGTCTGGAGTGCTAAGGGCAGGCACAGGCCCGCCAGGGCGCCAAGGCGCCGGTAGCGTCAGAGAGGTGAAGCGCGAGGGTTGGACGAGGGCCAGCAATAACGCGGCGGCGCCTGGCTGCGGATTTCGCGCGGCAATGGCCGGCGCTCACGGCTGGCCAGCAGCCAGGCGACGGCAATCAGAAAAACCAGCGTTAGAAAGGCCGCCGCCCCCATCGGGCAACTGAAGGGGATGCTCAGGTCGCCCGCCAAGGCGTTGTCCTGCTTGGCTTTCAGCAGGCCAGTATCGCCACCAAGGCTGCAGAACGCACCGCCGAATCCATTCAGCGCCAATCCCAATGCCTGCCCGTGGGAAAGGCCACAGCCAAGTACATTGAACAGGACACAGAAGTACAGTGCCCAGGCAATGAGGGGACGGTTTGAAGGCAGGCGGTTCATGGGCCGCAACTTTAGCATCGAAAAAGGCCCCGCAGAAGCACCAACCTCGGCCTGCCCTCTCTGCGACAAGCCGTCACACCCCACGTAACAGGCCTCGATTCACCCGCGCGGGTGCCCCTCAGGGACAGATTGTCGCAGTTGGTCACACCCGCCACCGTCCTTACAGTGGCGCCGCCATCGCAATGGCCCGTGTCATTTCCCCAGACAGCAACGCTGAGCCGGCCAGGACCCGGGCTCTGCTTCCCGAAAACGGCGCCAAGGTGCGCCACCCTGTGAGGCTCCATCATCATGAGCGTGCTCGAGGCGCTAGACCTGGCTCGAATCCAGTTCGCCTTCACCGTTTCCTTCCATATCCTGTTCCCCGCCATCACCATCGGCCTTGCCAGTTACCTGGCCGTGCTCGAAGGCCTGTGGCTGCGAACGAATCAGCAGGTCTACCGCGACCTCTATCACTTCTGGTCGAAGATCTTCGCCGTCAATTTCGGCATGGGGGTGGTGTCCGGCCTGGTCATGGCTTATCAGTTCGGCACCAACTGGAGCCGCTTCTCCGACTTTGCCGGCGCCGTGACCGGCCCATTGCTCACCTATGAGGTGCTGACCGCCTTCTTCCTCGAAGCGGGTTTCCTTGGCGTCATGCTGTTCGGCTGGAGCCGTGTCGGCCGGGGCCTGCATTTCTTTTCCACCTGCATGGTGGCGCTCGGCACGCTGGTCTCGACCTTCTGGATCCTGGCGTCCAACAGCTGGATGCAGACGCCCCAAGGGCACGAGATCATTGATGGCCGGGTGGTGCCGGTGGACTGGTTTGCGGTGGTGTTCAACCCCTCCTTCCCCTACCGCCTGATGCATATGGCCACCGCTGCGTTCGTTGCCACGGCCTTCTTCGTCGGCGCTTCGGCGGCCTGGCACCTGCTGCGCGGTCGTGACAACCCGGCGGTGCGCAAGATGCTGTCGATGGCCATGTGGATGGCGCTGATAGTGGCGCCGATCCAGGCGGTGATCGGTGACTTCCATGGCCTGAACACGCTCAAGCACCAGCCGGTGAAGATCGCCGCCATCGAAGGCCACTGGGAGAACGTGCCGGGTGAGCCAACCCCGCTGATCCTGTTCGGCATCCCCGACATGAAGGCTGAGACCACGCGCTTCAAGATCGAGATTCCGGCGTTGGGCAGCCTGATCCTGACCCACAGCCTGGACAAGCAGGTGCCGGCGATGAAGGAGTTCCCGCCTGAGGACCGGCCGAATTCGACCATCGTGTTCTTGTCGTTCCGGGTCATGGTCGGGCTGGGCTTGCTGATGATCTTCGTGGGGCTGTGGAGCCTGTGGCTGCGCAAGCGCGGCACGTTGTACAGCTCGCGGCCGTTCCTCTACCTCACGCTGTGGATGGGGCCGTCGGGGCTGATCGCGATCCTTGCAGGCTGGTTCACCACCGAGATCGGCCGCCAGCCGTGGGTGGTCTACGGCCTGCTGCGCACGGCCGACGGGGTCTCGAACCATGACGCCACCCAACTCAGCATTACCCTGGTGACGTTCGTGGTGGTGTATTTCGCCCTGTTCGGCACCGGCCTTGGCTACATGATGCGCCTGGTGCGCAAAGGGCCGAAACCTGGCGAGGGCGACCATCACACCCCAGGCGGTCCCGGCCAGCAACATACCCCGGCGCGGCCGCTGTCCGCCGCCGACGATTACCAGGCAGAGGTGAATTGACATGGGCATCGACCTTCCACTGATCTGGGCGGTGATCATCATCTTCGGGGTGATGATGTATGTGGTGATGGATGGCTTTGACCTGGGGATCGGCATGCTCTTCCCCTTCGTCAAGGACGAGCGTGACCGTGATGTGATGATGAACACGGTCGCCCCGGTCTGGGACGGCAACGAGACCTGGTTGATCCTCGGCGGGGCGGCACTGTTCGGTGCCTTCCCCCTGGCCTACGCGGTGGTGCTCGAAGCGCTCTACCTGCCGCTGATCCTGATGCTGATGGGCCTGATCTTCAGGGGCGTAGCCTTCGAATTTCGCTTCAAGGCCAAACCCGCCAAGCGCCATCTCTGGGACAAGGCCTTCATCTGCGGCTCGCTGGTCGCGACCTTCTCCCAAGGCGTTGCCCTGGGCGCCTTCATCGAAGGCATCAAGGTGGTCGAGCGCAGGTATGCCGGCGGCGCACTCGACTGGCTCACGCCGTTCAGCCTGTTCTGCGGCCTGGGTTTGGTGGTCGCCTACACCTTGCTCGGTTGCACCTGGCTGGTGATGAAGACCGAAGGGCCGCTGCAGCAGCGCATGCACGATGTTGCCAGGCCGCTGGCGTTGGTATTGCTGGTGGTCATCGCTGTGGTCAGCCTGTGGACGCCACTGGCCTATCCGCAGATCGCCGCCCGCTGGTTCAGCATGCCCAATCTGCTGTGGTTCCTGCCGGTGCCCCTCCTGGTAGTGGTCACCTTCTACGGGCTGCTGCGTGCCGTGGCACGCAATGCACACTACACCCCGTTCCTGTTGACCTTGGCGTTGATCTTCCTGGGTTACAGCGGGCTGGGCATCAGCCTGTGGCCCAACATCATCCCGCCTTCGGTCAGCATCTGGGATGCCGCAGCGCCGCCGCAAAGCCAAGGCTTCATGCTGGTGGGCACGCTGTTCATCCTGCCCATCATCCTCGGCTACACGTTCTGGAGCTACTACGTGTTCCGCGGCAAGGTGACCCATGAAAACGGCTACCACTAGGAGCATAAGGTGATGACCTCGAGCGTGAAGCAGCCTCTGTGGCGCAGACTGGCCTGGCTGGCGTTGATCTGGGCTGGCAGTGTCACGGCGTTGGGCCTGTTCGCCTGGCTGATCCGATTGTTCATGCTAGCTGCCGGCATGCGCACTCATTGACCCCCCTTGCGGGTGCGCCTGCGACAAAATGGCGCACCCGTGAACTTTTACAGCCCGCAAGGGATGCGGCTTAATGCACGCCTCATTCGTTCGGGGGTTTCATGGCTGCACGTGCTCGCGCACACTTCTATCTGCTGGCCTGCTTCGCCGTGCTGTTCAACCTGCTGGCGATGCCGCTCGACCGTGCCTTGCAAACACCCCGCATCGATAGCCAGTCACTGATCCTCGGTAGCTTCTGCAGCCTGCACGGTGCGCAGAGCCTGCCCAAGTCACTGCTGGCCCAACTCAAGGCCGAGTTGCCGCAACTCGACGATCAGCCGGCAACGAAAAACCAGGCGGGCGACTGCTGTTGCGGACACGCCGGGCATGCCTTGCTGGCCAGCGACTATTATCGCCACCTGTTCCCCCGCTTCTGGCCCGACGCACTGCTGCTCGGTGACAGCCACAGGCTGCCACTGCCACGCGAACAGTGGCCAAAGCTGAACCCACGCGCCTCCCCCCTGGCCTGAACCGTCGTTGCTTGCCCACAGCTGCCCCGTGACTGCGGTGTGCAGCCCTGCTCGACCGTTTCCAGGAAACCACTCATGTCTGCGTTCCGTTGCACCGCACGTGCCGTTCTGCCCGTGCTCGCTTTGTACAGCCTCAGCCCCATGTCACTGGCCATTGCTGAAACACTGCCCGCTGAAAACTCCACCCTCACCCTCGGCGCGGTCACCGTGACCGGCAATGAAAGCGGCCCGCTGGCCACCAGCAGCGTGCTCAGTTCGGTGGACATCCTGGGCGGCGATATCCTCGAAAAAATGCCCGTGACCTATAGCTGGGAACTGTTCAGCCGCGCGCCCGGGGTGATGCTCACCGAGTTCAACCAGGGCACCACCTCGGGCAAACTGTCGTTCCGCGGCTTCAATGGCGAAGGCGAAGTGAACGCGGTGAAGTTGCTGATCGATGGCATCCCCAGCAACACCAACGATGGCAACATGCCCTTCATCGACTCGGTGTTCCCCATGGACATCGACAGCATCGAAGTGGTGCGCGGCACCAGCGACCCACGCTACGGCCTGAACAACATCGCCGGCAACGTCAACATAAACACCCGCACCGGCGGCAACTACAACAAGGCGCGCGTGCGCTACGGCAGCTTCAACACCCGCGAAGTGCAACTGGCCAAGGGCATCGAGACCAGCAACTGGACGCAGAACTATTTCTTCGGTCGCCAGCAGGTCGACGGCTATCGCGACCATGCCGACACCGAGCGCTACAGCTTCGGCGGCAAGTGGTTCTACACCCCTGACGATGGCAGCTACCGCCTTGGCCTGATCGCCCGCCACTACGAGTCCGAAGCCCAAGAGGCCGGCTACCTGACCGAAGACGATGCCCGCCATCATCCGCGCATGAGCAACGCCTACAACGCCACGGACAAAGGCACACGGCGGATGAACCAGGTCAGCGTGCACTTCGACACGGACTTGACCGACAACTTGTCCTGGTCGGCCAAGACCTACCTCAACACCTTCGACGACCGCCGCTGGACCCAGTACTGGCGCACCAGCTCACAGCAGGAGCGCGACACCTACGAAGACCAGTACGGCGCCATCACCTCGCTAACCTGGCGGCCGCAGGTGGACTGGCTGCACGCCTTCGCCCTGGAAGGCGGCAGCGATGTGCAGAAGCAGCAGAACCGCAGCGAGCGCTATCGCACCGTGGAACGTGTGCGTCAGGCCCAGACCCGCGACCAGGACTTCGACTTCAACACCGTCGGGGCCTACGTGCAGGCAGAGATCGAGCCGTTCGAATCACTGAAGATCGTGCCGGCCTACCGGGTGGACAAGATCAGTGGCGACTTCACCAACAAGATGACCGGGCAGGACTACGACATCAACGACTATGGGCTCATCAAGCAGCCCAAGCTCAGCGTGGTCTACTCGCCTTGGCGCTTCGCCAGTGTCTACGCCAACTGGGGGCGCACCTTCCAGGTCGGTACCGGTGCGGCGGCCTACAAGGTGCCGCCGCGCAACGAAGACCTTGACCCGTCGATCAACGAGGGCTGGGAAACCGGCGTCAAGTTCACACCTGCCAGCTGGATCGATGGCCGCGTGGCCTACTGGCGCCAGGACGCCACCGGTGAAGTCAGCCGCCGCCTCAACGACCCCAGCGGCGAATCGGACAACGTCGGTGAAACCCGGCGCTGGGGCTACGACCTGCAGGTCAACCTGCATCCGAACGAGCGCACCGAGATGTGGATGTCGTACTCCTGGCAATACTCGAAGATCCTTGAGCCGAGCAGCGCATTGCCCGACAGCAAAGGCAAGGAAATCGACCACGTGCCGCACCACCTGTGGAACACCGGCATCAGCTACCAGGCGACCCCTGCCCTGCAACTGAACGCCTGGGCGAACGGCCAGACCAATTACTACCTGGAGCGTGAGAATACCCAGGGCACGTACGGCGGGTACGTACTGATGAACCTGGGTGCCATCTACAAACTCAGCGAAACCATGAGCGTAGACCTGCAACTGAAGAATCTGACCAACCGCTATTACGAGTACGTCTGGTACGACCCCGATGGCGCCGATGCCTCGCTGCATTCGCCGGGTGACGGTCGAGCTCTGTATGCCGGGGTGACCTTCGATTTCTAAAAGGGATCTGCGTTCTATCTGGTGAGTGGTCTGTTACGCCAAAGCGCTGGCGTTACAGCGATCACTTGCATCAGTTGAGCGGGGTGGGTGGGAGTGTCCCCAGCAGTGAGACCGCTGCGACTGCCGCCACCCCACAGAACCATTCAACCAGGATGCTGATGCGCAGTACGTGAATACGGCCTGATCGAGCATTCAGTCGATTGAAGTACGCACTTATCTTTGACCCGGCGCTCGATGCAGGCCATGAGGATGTCGTGGTTGCCCGCGACGGCCGCCTGACCGTCTTCGGTGGAAACAACACTTCCGGGCCAATTGATGTGGCACCAGCTCGCAACGCATGCGCCAGCGCCAGCGCCAGCGCCAGCGCCAGCGGAAGGATGGACTTTGAATCCGAGGCATTCGTCGTATCAGGCACGCTCCAGGCGAATGGCAAAGCTGCAGGCAGCGCCACCCAGCAGGACGCCGAGAACGGCATGCTGGTCGTGCACGGCACGCAGGACCCGGATGTGCTCAAAGGCCTGGCTCACCCTCTGGGCAGGAACAGCGGGCAGGAGAACGCACTACTCGCCTTTAGCTGCAAGGACCACGGAGCCGATGCCGGAGACCTGGCCCCAACGCTTCGTGCCATGGGCCACGGCTCCAGCCATCCCAACGCCGGTGGCCAGGTCGCAGTGTGCATCACCGGCGAGATTACCCACACTCTGAAGGCCGAGGGTTTCGACGCAAGCGAGGACGGCACCGGCCGTGGCCAGCCAATCGTGGCCCACGCTATTCAGGCCGGTGCGCTGCGGGAGAATCCAGCCAGCGGGCCAGATGGCGTAGGCTTACAAGCCGAGCACACTTACACCTTGGAGGCTCGGGCTGAAGTCCAGGCAGTGCATACCTACTCCCAAGTTCGGCGCCTCACACCACGGGAGTGCGAATTGCTCCAGGGCTTTGATGGTGACCACACCCGCATCCCATATCGCGGCAAGCCAGCCGATGAATGCCCCGATGGCCCTCGCTACATGGCGATCGGCAACAGCAAGGCCGTGTTCGTCGTCCGCTGGATTGGCCGGCGCATCCAATAACAACTTGAACGCATCGCTTGAGGTTACCCATGCCCACAGAAAACCGATCCAGCAACACAGAGATGGTCAGCGTGCCGCGCTTCAGCTTGGAAGCGGCCCGCGATTGCCTCGTTATCTGCCAAGATCAGGCATTCCAGTCGTGCGAGTGCGAATCTTGCCCTCAATGCGGACTGATGCCCGACGAGTGCACCGGCACCGAATGCTCCAAGACTTGCCAATGCACAACCTGCGAGCACTGCATGAACAAGGACTCAATCGATTCGCTGACTACTCTGTTAGCCCGGCCAGTCCCCCAGCCCCACCCCGAGCCTATAGCCTGGATGGTTGGTACTGCCTTCTGGTGGACCAAAGAAGAGGCAGAGAGGGATGCGGCAGAGATGAACCTACCTGTGATTGGCTTGGGCCCAATGACCGATACCGGCGAGGTTCAGCGGCTACGAGAAGCGCTGAAGTTCTACGCCGACCGGGACCACTTCGCTGAGGACATTGGCAGCGACTGGGACACCGTGAGCGGCGAGCCAGCGAACGTGCTGTGGCATGACTCCGAGGCTTGGTTCGTCGAAGACGGCTCCATTGCCAGGGCTGCACTAACAGAACGTTCTGAGCCGGACCTCTACTGAAAATCGCAGATCCCTCTGCGACTTCGAATCAGACCAGTCACGAAGGCTGTGTTTTCTGGCTCAGAAAGATGACCCATGCGTCATATGCATTTTGGTGCCAGACCACAGCATCATCCCAGGGGACGCCGTCAATCTCGCCTTTAGAAATTAGGTACCTGAGCCTGGAGTTTGAGGCATCCAATTCGAGGAGGTGCCGATGAGCCGTGTAGCGAAAATCTTCGTTGCTTAGCATTGGACTGATGTCCTAAAGGGCTGGCTCGAGAATACGTGCCGATGTCCCTGTACATTCATTGTGACATCAAATCGAAGCGGCAGCTCCGTAATCGGCACGAAGCACATTTGTACTCCTAAGCTGTAACCCCTCTCCCCTCTATTCGATCATCGAAAGTTGGATGCGTGCTCAGCTATCCAGTCGTTGGCGCGCTGCAGCGCCCAAGCCGTAGCAGCCGTCATCGTCTGACCTTTGCGCTCTGGGTAGTTTTCCTCGAGAAGCATCAGCCCCTTTGGGCCGTAAATACCGAAGAACAATTGGGTGATGTTCTCTTTTGAAACACGCACCTGAATGTTGATCAAAGTACCGCAGGGAAGGCGCTCATCGTAGTTGCGGAAATGCAACGCGGGATCGGCCCATTCCCAGTAAACCTTACCGCGTTTTCGCAGGGCCGGGCCTTCTAGAAGGAGGAGAGTTGACGTTTCGGTCAGCCTACTAAAGCCGTGCAAATTTTCCAGTAAAACCTTTCCCCTCTCCCCTCTATTCACTGCCGCGATATGGCGGCCAAGGCGAAGCTATGTCTCAAGCAAAGGAACGCCCGATCCTGTTCAGCGGGCATATGGTCCGCGCCATCCTAAACGGCCAGAAGACTGTCACACGGCGCGAGATCAAGCCCAGCATGCGGAGCGCTGATAGCAGCTTCGAGCTTCACCAGCAGGAAGACGAGTCTTGGCGCCCCATGCACACTTTTGACGAGAGCGGCATGGATGCTCAAGGTACTGAGCACCCGATTGTCTGCCCCTACGGCCAATTCGGTGACCGCCTGTGGGTTCGCGAGGCTTGGCTGGCAGATGCTCAACTCGATTCGATCGCACCGCGCGACCTGAGCCAGGGCGGGCCCATCATGTACCCTGCCGATGGAAGTGTCCGGCAGACAGGTTGCGCAATGATCTCGCAGGGCCGAGGGCGCCCCTCGATCCACATGCCGCGCTGGGCTAGCCGCATCCTGCTGGAAATCACCGCAGTGCGAGTCGAGCTGCTGCAGGACATCAGTGAGGAGCAGGCCGAGGCCGAAGGTGTTGGCTTTCTCCGCCGCGCGCCAGACGCCGACGAGACGCTGACTGCCGCCCAGTTATTCGAGTGCCTCTGGAGCAGCATCAACGGCGATGAATCATGGAACGGCAACCCCTGGGTCTGGGTCGTCGAGTTCAAGAGGATCGAGCCATGACCCGCCTCGCCCTCTGCCTCCTGCTGCTGGCCACCGGCGCCAGCGCAACCGAGAACGTCATCGACGTGCAGCACGACAGCCAGCGCGGCGTCACCTGCTACCTGCTGAACGGAGTCGGCATCAGCTGTATCCCCGACAGCCAGCTGCAGGCCGGCAACGAGCGCCAGCTCTCCCCGCACGAACAGCAGGACAACGGACCTACACCCGCTCTGGCGCCTGGGTGCTGGATTGATGAGAGGTATCAGCTGTGAGCAAGATCGACTGGAGCAAAGCGCCAGAATGGGCAGACGGCCATGGCCTAATCGCCCATCACGGCATAACCGAGGTGTGGATCAACATGGACCAGTACGCCGTGGTCGGAGCCGAGGATCGCGCTTATCCATATGGCGGTGGCGCGGGCGAGACGCGGCACAACTTCACGCGCGGCCAGGTCCAGTACATCACGCCTCGACCGGGGCAATGGGACGGCACAGGCCTTCCACCGGTAGGGGTGGTGTGCGAACGAAGGTTCCACGACAAAGAGGGAAGCAGCTGGCAGCGCGTCACGATCACCGCTCACGGCCACAAGAAAATCATGTGCCTCGAAGAAACTGGTGATGAGTGGGCGCACTTCGGGCTGGAGGTTTCGTTCCGGCCCGCCCGCACTCCGGAGCAGATCGCTGCAGATGAACGCCTGCACAAGGTCCGCAACGCTCACATTGCCATCGCAAGAACGCTTGAGTGTTTCCGGGGAGACATTCCAGCGGAGTCCGTTTCCCGACAGGTGATCGAGGCGATGATCGACGCCGGCTACATCAGGCAGGTGACGCCATGATCGCCCTCGCCTACATGGCCTACCTGGTATGGAAGGCGCCGCGATGAATCATACAGTCAGCTACGAAGAAATACGTAAAGCGATGCGAGAGAAAGGGATTACCCAATCCGAACTCGCCCGTAAGCTTGGTGTGAGCCAAGCGTCCATCAGCGACGTTTTGTGCGGCCGCAGTGCCTCATCCGGCAAACTTGGTCGCACCTTGCTGGCCGAACTCGAACTCACACCGCGCCAGGATCCACCCGCCGCTCCACGATGCCCATTCATGAGTTCATTCCCGGTGCGAATGGCAGTTTCAGGTCAGTCCCTGGCGAAACGCCTAGCTGAAGCACTGATGATTGCAGTGATCGCAAACCTGATCACGAAGTAACCCCTCCCCCAACTACTCAAGCCCGCAGACATGCGCGGGCATGGAGAGCTATTGCCATGACGAAACACAAACACACACCTGGCCCGTGGGAAATTGAACCGCTTGAAGTTTTCGGCCGCGGTGATCGTGAAGGTACCGCCCACATCGTGCTTTGGGACGAAGGCCGAGAGGGCTATACGGTAGTAGCCCAAGGGCTGAGCTATGACGATGATGAATCGGTAGCGAACGCCATCCTTATCGCCCAGGCCCCTCAGCTTCTCTCCGACCTGACCGACGCCGCCGCCCAACTGCGCAAGTACGAAACCCTGCACCGGGCTAAGGGTACCGCCGACAGCCTGGCCAAGGCCGAGGCCAACGCCGAACTTGCCTCGCGCTTCGAGTAGACCATTGCCGCGGCCACGGCCAGACTACCAACCTGCCGCCATCGGCGGCGTGGAGACCATCCATGAACCTGATCGACTGCTACGTCACGAAGATCCTCGTCGAGCCGTACCGCAAGTTCGGCGCCTGGTGGGTCGACGTTGAGTACGACAGCTGGGGCAGCACCAGCACAACCCGGCTCATGTTCCGCACCGAGGAAGCCGCCCGGGCGGCGAAGGTCGGGCACCACTTCACGGCCTGATCGGCCGCAGGAGAACCACATGGCGAACGCCAGCGCGGCACCGGCCGCTCGCATTCAGCCGCGCATCATCCGCGCCGGCGATGCACCCCACTACCTTGGCATGTGCCGATCGGAATTCAACAAGACCGTCAGGCCGCATGTGAGCGAATTCCCCATTGGGGAGCGCGGCATCGGTTTCGACCGGGAAGAGCTGGACGCCTGGGTGAACGACTACATCCAGGCCATGGCAATTGCGAAAGAAGGCGCTCAGGGACGACAATCACCCGGCAGCGAGCGCCCATCAGGAGATAAGGGATGGCGCGAAAGACAATCACATGCCTTTCCCAAAGGAACGGCATCTGGCACATCGACAAGAGGATCAACGGCGAAAGACTTTACGAAAGCACTGGAGCTTGTGACCGGGCGGAAGCGGAAAAGTACCTGATTCACCGGCTGGAGCAGATCCGGCAGCGCAAGGTGTACGGCGTTCGGCAGGTGCGAACCTTTCGGGAGGCGGCAACCAGGTACCTACTCGAGCACAAGGACCAGCCGTCAATAAAGCTGACCGCCCTATGCTTGCAACAGCTGGACCCATACTTGGGCGATTTGCCGCTGACGTACATAGACGACCAGGCGCTGGCCCCGTTCATTCGGGACCGGCAGACGGACGAAGACTTTCCGAATGGGAAGGTGCGGAAGGCAGTCAGCAACAGGACGGTGAACATCGCGATTGAACGATTGATTCGCGTGCTGTCGCTGGCTTGCCGTAAGTGGCGGGATGAAGAGCGCAGGCCCTGGCTCGACAGCATTCCGCTGCTGGCCAAGCTGGAGGAGAAGAGAGCCAGTCGAAAGCCATACCCGATGTCATGGGACGAGCAGTCGATTCTCTTTGGGGAGTTGCCGGAACACCTGCATAAGATGGCCCTGTTCAAGGTGAACACGGGCTGCCAAGAGCAGGAGGTCTGCAAACTGAGGTGGGATTAGGAGATCTCGGTACCCGAACTGGGCACCACTGTTTTTCTGATACCTGCCGACTTCGGTGGCCGGCACGAGAACCCAGGCGTGAAGAACCGGGACGAGCGCCTGGTGGTGCTGAACAGCGTGGCAAAGTCGATCATCGACGGGCAGCGAGGGATTAGTCGGGAATGAGTATTCCCCTACAACGGCACCGGAATGCACAGGATGAACGACTCGGCCTGGAAGAAAGCGAGGGTGCGCGCGGCAAAGCTCTGGCAGGAGCAAAATCTGAGGCCGGCACACCCTGGGTTCGCTTCCATCAGGGTTCACGATTTGAAGCACACTTTCGGCAGGCGCCTGAAAGCAGCTGGTGTAACAGAGGAAGATCGGAAGTCGCTTCTTGGCCACAAGAACGGCAGCGTGACCAGTCACTATTCTGGCGTGGAGCTGGGACAGTTGATAGAGGCGGCAAACAAAGTTTCAGCGACGGACTCGCGTGGGCCGGTGCTGACGATTTTGAAGAGGAGGCAGGCGTAAAAACCTGAGAAGTCACGCAAAAGTCACGCAAAGGAAAAAGGCCACCCCTTGCGGAAATGGCCTAAGTCCTTGGGATTATTGGTCGGGACGGAGTGATTCGAACACTCGACCCCTTGCACCCCATGCAGCGGACGACACTCACGTAACTGTATGATTTTGTTAAATATATACCATCATCACGCTGGCCAAAATCTTTACTTTTCGAGCTTTTTGCAAACGAAAACACGCGGCCTCCAGCCTGGGTTTTGCGCAGCCTAACGGGCGTTACCTGTGTGGCACAAAGCGCTGAATGCATGAATGGGCGAAGTCAGCCTTCAACCGACTGCGAGACGTATTGGAGCCAGGCCCAGGGCCGGCATCAAGGACGCTTGATCTCTAGCGCCAACATCACCATGCAGTATTTTAGGGGTGTTGAGCGGTGCTAAGGGGTTGATTTTGTTGGGCGAAATCCGCCTCCTCATCCCCGCATTTCCGTATCAGTCGTATCAAAGTTGGTATCACTTGGTAGCCTCCGTTGGCTGTCCGCGTTCGCCCCATAGCCGCCCTTCGTGGAAGAGCGGCAAGAGGTGGCCAATTAGGTGATGAAATTGCAATGAGGTAGCAATTAGTGTGCGTCAGTTATTGCGGATTGCTCAACTTCATTTCTGAGCTGCAGGAGGTCACCTATCACAAGATAGGTATAAATGACATAACGATCGGCTTCATCCTGAGAAGAGATCACATGGTGAGATCCTTTTTGGGCGGCCTGAAAAATTGAATCAAGCCTTTCACCAAGGTATCTCATATGGGAGCCGACAATCTCATTGAAACGGTCCGAGCTTGAATTTTCTTCAACATATGCAATCAATCTATTGATATAATTATCGACCCCTAATTTTATGGTCTTTTTCTTCCCACCCACATCTACTTCTTTATCTTCTCTAGGGGGATATAAGCCGTCTGCGGTTTCTTGAAGTATCCTGCGGCAGCTATGGACGGCGTTAGCCCAGTCCTCATCGTTTTCTGAAATCAGGTTTTCATATACCGCAGAAAACTTTTTAATAGCCCCTGGAACCAAGTCGCCAATTTTCTTGTCAACCTTCGATCGTGTTCTTTCAAATATGTCACTCGGTATAGCCGAAAACTTCAACTCAAAATATATAGAACTAACATAGGAGTGTATGTACGCTCTACGAGCAGCTAACCACCGGGACCTATCACTCACGATTTCCCGCAAGTTTTTTCTTTCCCGTGCGTTGCCTACCGGATTCGAAACAAACTGATGCGGGTTAGCAGATGAAATGGAAGTGCTAGCATCAGCCGCCACGAGAATATTTTCTTTGGCCGTGACCATTTCCAGTTCAATTTGCTCTAAAGAGTCACACTTACAATAACTCTTCTCTTCATCATCTTTGATCTGCTTATAGATTCTTCCAGCCAACTCCGCAAGCTGCCAAACTCGGGGCTCGACACCCTTGGGAGTCTTCGGATAACCACTTGCTTCATAAAGCATAATTTGCTGCTGGTCAAAGTCCCCAACAAGCCTAGCAAGCCTACTAGCCTTCAAAGCAATTGACGTCAATGGTGCCTGACTTAACTCAATTTCTGATAGAATTGCTTCGCTCAGTGGCAGTGCTTCCTTCAGTGTACCGTTCTGGCTCATTCGAACTCCAAGCTGTTAATTAAAAACCTGGGCCTTGCTGGGTTATTCACGCATTGGCGGAAGTCATGGACTCGCGCAGTGATTATAGTTGCTTACGCGGTTCTACTGGCAATTCAGCGTCATAACACCACGATGCGGGAGGGGGATTTGGCCGCATCTGCCTCCGCAAATGGTAGCAATGAGGTACAGCGGCTAGCCGCAGCGGGCAGGTCTGAGTCGAAAGCAGTCCTTGGGGGAGCCCGATTTCGAGCCGCCCAACTGGTGCGTCCAGGTACAGGTTCTGCTCAACGGTTTTCAAGACCGTAGGACAAACCCCCAAGCCATGCGGGCTGTACCGCAAAATCGATTCCAAAACAAAGACAAAACGACACGGCTACAGGCCGCATACTGCAAGGGTCGCCGTTCCAGTTTTGGAATCGATTTTGAGGTGCTTGCTTACCTTGGAGCAGGCCCGCAGTCCCGCCCTTTCCAACAGAAGCCCCAATGGCATACGCTGTACCCTGCATTAGTGGAAATTCGTACCGCGCTCTCGGGGTGACGGCTCAGGGCAAGCTACCATGCGGCAAGAGCGCTTGACTAATGTATCGAGTTTCGACCAGTTGCTGATTAATAATTGAAACTGAAAGAAGTAGGCCATGAACAAAATGTATCAAATTTCACAGAGTCTCGCCGATTCAATTTATTCCTGGTCAAATTTCATTCTCGTAGTTGGGGCATTGCTAGCACTAACAGGCACCATAGGCACAGTCTGGAGCGGCGGCATAAGAGAACGCTATTCAGACGAGCGAATTGCAGTCAACGAAGCAGAAACAGCAAGAGCCAAGGAAGAAACTCAAAAGGCTATCCTAGAGCAACAAAGGCTTAAATCCGACATGGCTTGGCGAACAATCACCTACAGCCAGCTAACAGCACTTGCCAAAGCGTTAGATGGCAGAAAGTTCGATGTTTGGCTTTCGTCTGTTGGCGATGATGCTGAATCGACCTCATACAGAGGACACATCGAACAAGCGTTAAAGGCGTTAAACTTCAAAATAAGCTACTTTAGCGGGTACGCAAGAGCGACCGGGCTAGGAATACTGGGAGGCAGCAAGGAGGACAGAGAATTCCTTGCCCAGGCGTTTGAACAAGCAAATATTAAAGTTTATGCCGTTGAAGAAAATAGTAATTTCCAAAACTCATTGGAGATCTTGGTAGGATCTAAGCCTCCACCGGAGTTCCAGTTGAGAAGCCTAGAATGAAGCTCGATAGAGGACAGAGTGCATCGCCCTGTAATGCAGCAGTAGCGTGAGAATCGATCCTCAGGCCGCGCCGCTAGCGGCCTGCGGATCGCAACTGTCTAATACGGTTCGGCCAGGTTACCCGACATTTGCCCAGCAAAACCGAGTTTCATAAGCTCAGTTTTAGACAGCGCTCTACCCCCTTCCCGGCGTCCCGCCGACAGCGATCCTTCCTGGCTCGCGCTCAACCCAACCCTCATACTCAAAAAGGCCCAAATGCCAAGCGTCTTCGTGCTCGAGAAGCGCCCACGCCCGTGCAGATTCCGCCAGCTCCAGCATATCGACCAGGTTATCGTCCCCAACCTCTCGGCGACGATGGGCGGCATAGGCCATCTCATCGAGCACGGCAGCGCGCCCATCGGGATCTGTAACCAAGGCAAATCGGTCGTTCAACTCATCCATCCATGCTTGAGGTATCCCGGTCATCATTCTGCCCTACACCACCAAGACTGCGCATACAGCACACCGTCGACCTCTTCTATCCCGTTAATGTTGATGCCGAGCTGGGCCATGCCGTTGACCCTCGCGTCATGCAATCGGGGGATGATGTCGGGCCCTGGCGCGGGGCTGAACACCCAGGCCTGGGTCGATACCCGTCCCAGAGGCTCGCTGTGGTGGTCACCGATGTGGACATCTGCACGCAGGGGCCGAATTTTCCGAATGCTACTTGATGGTATGGCCACGCCTTTCTCGCGGCGACGAACGAGGAGGAAATACATGAGGCACCAATACTGTATAAAAAAACAGTATCGTATAGAGCGAATGGCCATGAGGCAATTGCCGATCAGCGGGCCGATTCAGCCGTACCCCTCTAAGCTACGGCTTGCTACGACAGCCCCTCCATTCAAAAAAGCTGGCCAAGTTCAGACGGCGCCCAGTTCATGATCACCAGTTCTCCGGTCACTTCGGCCTGACCATGCCGCTGGTTCGCAGTGGTGTACCGGATATCCAGCTGCTCGAAGTGGAACCCGTCAAAGGCGGCTCGAATGTCTGGATGATCGTTGATGCTGACCATCACCTTGCCTTTGCAAGTGCGCATGAATTCAGCCATCCGCTCATATTGTTCGAACGGGAAATCTACCCCGTAGCCTGCCGTCTGCCAGTAAGGCGGGTCCATGTAGAAGAAGGTGTGCGCTCGATCGTAGCGCTGGGCACAGTCCAGCCAAGACAGGTTCTCGACGTAGGTGCCGGCAAGCCGCTGCCAGGCGGCTGACAGATTCTCTTCGATGCGCAGCAGGTTGATGGCAGGTCCCGTGGTGGCGGTACCGAAGGTTTGCCCAGTAACCTTTCCGCCGAAGGCGTGCTGCTGCAGATAGAAGAACCGGGCCGCGCGCTGGATATCAGTCAATGTCTCCGGTCGAGCCATCTTTTGCCATTCGAAAATCTGCCTAGACGAAAGCGCCCATTTGAACTGCCGGACAAATTCCTCCAGGTGGTTCTGCACCACCCTGTACAGGTTGACCAGATCACCGTTGAGATCATTCAAGACCTCAACTGGGGCGGGTTGTGGGCGCATAAAGTAGAGGGCTGCGCCACCAGCGAAGACCTCGACGTAGCACTCATGGGCGGGGAAAAGCGGGATCAATCGGTCGGCCAGGCGGCGCTTGCCGCCCATCCAAGGAATGATTGGGGTAGTCATTTTGCAAACCTTTACTGTATGGATGAACAGGTGCTAGGCTCGCCGTGCTTTGTGCACAGAGCGGGAGCCTTGGCTGGGCTTGCAGGTATGGTCTGCGGGTTCAGCGGTCAGCAGGGATGTTGACGCATCCCCGGTGGCCGCTCTCTTTGCATGAAGCTTCGAATTTATTCCCGGGCGCTTATTGGCGCCCGCCTTGCGATCAGGGCGTCGTACTCACCTGCGCACTGCTCTCCAGCGATCTTGGCTCGGTCATAAGCCTGCGCCAGCTCTCGATTCGTAGCGACAGACCGGTCGAGCAGGTTGGAGAGCACCATGGCGGCGCGGGTGGCTGCCTGGCCTCTGGCGACAGAGGCAGTATCCGTGCCGGTACAACTGACGGCGGCAGCGAATTGGGTGGCGTCACTGCGCAGCCGCTGGCCAGCAACATTGGCGTCAGCAGCGCCAACATCAGCAATCGTTCTTTCTTCATACCCTTTTACTCTCGCCTCTTGCTGCGCGTTTGCGCTCCGATGCTCTTCCTGGCGCGCCGATCTCTCGCCAATAACCTCGGCCAGCCGATCCCCGCTGTCGCGTTGTGCAGATGCTTGGCCGGCCTCGGCACGCTCAACAGACCGGCCATGCTGATACGCACCCCAGTAGGATGCGAGCACCAGCAGCGCGGCTAGCAAGCGCAGCGGGATCGAGAATTTTGCTACCAGCTGTTCCATGCCGCCTCCCACTCTGGAAGGTCGACCGTCTGGCCAGCCAGGCTATGTGTGCAGTCACTGAGATACTGGATGTGACCGTCGGTCACGAAGGAGTGGCAGACGGCTTCTTTGTTGCCCATGCGGTACCGGGACAGCACGGACGGCGTGAAAGTTGGAGCATCAGCATTCTCGTTGTACCCCCAACGAGGCCCGAGGCCGGCGCCCACATTCAGGCTGTGTGGTAGGTTGCACCCAGTGCAGAAGAACCACAGCGAACCGTCATCCGCTTTCCCAAGGCACCGACCAATTGTCTTGATACTCATGCCAGCACCCCGCCAAGCTCTACCCATCGCTGCTGCAGCTTGTCCAAGCGGTGCGGGTTCTGGCTGTAGGAATTGCCGGGGAAGCTGGCCCAAATGTTCGAGCACTTGGAAATCGCCTCAGCGATGCGACCAGCCTTGATGTCATCCAGTGCACGGCACTCACGAATCTGCTGGATAGCGACACGGTCCTGATTCTCCGGCGTGAACCCACCCTGTAGCCGAAGGCTCACCCGGTACGCATCCCAGTAGCGCGCCAGCAACTGGTAGCGCCCGGCAGCCGTGCTGGTCACCGGCTTGCCGTTGATGGGGAATGTCAACTTGCGCCGCGGGTGATCCAGGTAGCCATTGAACAGACCTCTGCCATACAGCACGTTGTATCCGTCATCACTACCCCTGACGGTCGAGGTTCCTTCAGAAAAGGCGATCAGATCCAGAAAACAGAGCGCGTTGGCGCCTCCGGCCTGAATTTGGGTGAGTCTGGCCATGTTTTCTCCAGGCATTCAAAATGCCCGCACTGGGCGGGCAATGAGAGACAAGTGAGGTGTCAGGCAGCGCACTCGAAAGAGTCAATCCAGTTCCTGGCCATCAGCCCATAACCGAACGGGTCTGGGTGCAGGCCGTCGTTGGCGGTGGCCCGCGGGTTCAGGCGACACATGGCGGTGTAGTTGTCGATCATGTCCAGGCTGCGCGCCTTCGCGGCGCGGTAGATCACCCCTCGCACGTCCTGCATGGTGAAGCTGTACTTGAGCGGGGATTCATCCGACGATGGATTGGCAGCCATCAGGATCACGTCGGCGAGCGGCTGAATGGCTGCCACCAGCAGGTCGTAGTTGGCAACGAATTCATTCACACCTGGTGGCCGGTTGTTCGGGATGATCCGGTCATTGGTACCAAGCTGGCAGAACACATAGTTGTCATCAGCGCCCACGGCCACCCCGTCACCAAAGTTGTTGCCCGGCAGGTTGTAGAGCCTGTAGCTGACCGATGTCGCACCGTTGATACCCTGGTTCATGATGCGCACCTTCTTGTCGATCAGGATGGCTTCCGGCCGGAACGACAGGGTGTTGGGCACGCCAGCACGGCGCTTGGTCTTGAGTTCGATCTTTTTGTTACGCACATACGGGAAGGTGTGTAAGCGGCGTCGGTCATTGCCGTAGGTCAACCCATCCTCGCCCGCCGAGGTGGTGAACACGCCACGCGATACGCCATCTACGATCAGCTCATAATCCAGGCCTGCCTCCGGAGCCACACCAAATGACAGCGTGAACGCGGTACCAGTGAAGTTGAACGCCAAGATGTGACTACTGGTGCCTGCCTGGTTGCCGTCGGCCAAACTCATCTGGTAGCCCAACAGCGCCCCACTGGTTGCTGCCCGCGATACGCTGACTGACGGCCCGCTGGAGGTGGTGGTGAAGAAGCCATTCTGCGGGAACAGGATGTGCTGCCGGGTGTACTGAACAATGGATTCGCCACTAGGGCTTGCCGGCCAGTTCGATAGCTCTGGCGCTGCACCAAAGAAGTACTTTTCCCCGATGTAACGCTTAATGATGTTCACGTAAGACGACGTACCGAAGTAGTCGCGAGGGTCAGACAACGTGCCATCACGCGGATCAGTAGGCGCCTGCTCCCCAGTATTGCCGCTTCCCCAGGTGATCGAGTCACCGATGAAGACGATGCCGGTGAACTGCTCCAGCGGATTGGTCAACGAGGCCTTGAGCCTCGACAGCTGGCCACCGAACGCGTGGAAGCTGGGAGGCTTGGCGGCAAAGGTGTCATTCCACGATGCCGAGCGCTTGAAGCCGTTGACCTTGAAGAAGCCGTTTATATAGGCATTTCGAGTTGGGATCGTGCTCACCACGAAGGTGGCCCCTAGCAGGTCGACCACTCGGCATTTGTAGGCATTGTCGAAAGCCGTCACTGCAACGTCATCGTTCGTGACGCCATCGCCCTGGGCCAAGTACGGCGCCATCTTCGGGCTGATCAGCGCAGCCTCCAGGGTCAGCCCGTGCAAGCCGATCTCCTTAGTGCCTGCCGCGCTGGCCAGTTTGCCGGCCAAACCGGACGTCGCCTCCTGCGACATACGCGCCTGCTTGGCGATGCAGGGCACTGGGCCTGACTCAGTGGATACATCGGCCTGGTCGTTGCCATGGATGTATTGATGCTGCTTATCCGCAGCGGCGCTGGAACGTGCAGCCGCCTCCGACAGCTGGCCGGCAGAAGCCTCCAACGCTGAAATATCGGTCATTCACTTTTCTCCGGGCACAAAAAAACCTGCCGAAGCAGGTTCAAAAAGTTGGGTAGGTCGTATCGCTAGGGCTTACTCGTAGGCTGATTCGGTGCCACCGGCGCCCTGGGTGCTGGGTATCGCTGGCCAGTCGATGCTGGCCGGGTATCCGGCCTGCCCGGGCACACGCGACAGTCGCACCCGGTAGGCGCACCACGCGTCATACTCGGCCTGCTTGGCCGGCAGGGCGGCCGCTTCAGCCTCAGTGGCCATGCTCAAGCGCACGGCGTCCTGCAGCGTGGCCAGTGCCGGCTGCAGCGCGCCGATAGCGGCGGTCGCTTCGCCGGTAAGCCCTGCAAGCGTCAGCGCTGCGGTACGGGCCAACTCGGCGTCGGATGGCTCCAGCACCTCGCCAAATTCCAGGGCTACAGCACGGGCGAACAGGTCGCGGCCGTAAACTTCGCAGTCATCGGGCGAAGCGGTGAAAGGCATTTCACCCAAGGTTTCTGCGGTTTCCACAAAGGTCACCAACAGGTTCAGCGACGTGTGCCCGGCATCATTCCACCGAGGCTCACGGGCTTGGAGTACGGTCAGCATCAGGACACCCTCAGACATAACGTGGCCGAGTCGGGCTGATTCCCGTCCCGGTTGTACAGCGCGCCCATCACCTTCCAGGTGCCAGCCGGAACGCCCGCACTGGTGGATGCCGCACAGTTCGTGTAAAGGCAGTTACCGCCCGCGACCAAGGTGCCTGCGGGTACCGGACCGTAATCGCCCGAGGCGCTGCCGCCCACCAGCAACAGGGCATAAGTGCCGATCCCACCGACCTCAGCCGAGGCCTGCGCCACGATGGCTTTGGGCGTGGCATTCAGGTCGGTCCAGATAGGGTCGGTGATGCCGTAGCCGGCCAGCGTGGTGGCCTTGTTCGCCTTGCCCGCCAGCAGCGTGTCGACGGCTGTTTTGGTATAGGCATCGCCAATGCCATAGGAGCCTAGGGTGATGCCCCAGTTGGCCTTGCTGGACAGCAGCGAATCAATCTGCGGCTTGGTGTAGGCATCGGTGATGCCGTAGGCAGCCAAGGTGGTGCCCCAGTTGGCCTTAGCCTGCAGCAGGGTATCGGCCTGCGCCTTGGTGTAGGCGTCCCCGATCCCGTAGTCAGCCAGGGTGATGCCCCAGTTGGCCTTACGCGACAGGAAAAGATCCATCTCAGGCTTGGTGTAGGCGTCGGTGATGCCGTAGCCGGCCAGCGTAGTGGCCTTGGTAGCCAGGCCGGCGATCATCTGCCGGGCCGCTTTCAGCAGCTGCTCATTGTCATTGCCATTAAGCGACGGCAGATACGCCAGAATGAAGTTGGCCAGCTCGGCCTGAACGACGTTCAGCCACTCCGCCTTGATCGGCGTAGGGGGCTTACCGCCGACCGCGGAACCATAGCGAAACCACCCCTCGGGCGTGGTGTACGGTGTCCATTGGGAAATCAGTTGCATGGTTAACCCTCTCCCGAGATAGCGGCCGGGATCACGTAATGGACCGCGTTAAACAGCTGGTCCACCTTGTTGAAAATGTCGGTCACGACCTCATGGCCAAAGCCCAGCACCACGTCGGTGTACTCCGGGGCATCGCGCTGCAACCGACAGTCCAGGGCGGCCGCAGCATCAGTGCCATAGGCGCCTGCCGGGGCCGCTGCAATCCAGCTCCACGGCCAGCCGTCGCCATACAGGAAATCACCCGTATCGGTCGCGCCGACGCGGGCCGGGCGGAATTCCTGAATGTCGATGGTGATGCCCAGCTGGGCGGCCACCTTGCGGTAGTAGGCCAACTGCGGCGCACCGCTTGCGGTCAGCTTCTCGATCACCGCCAACCGGCGCTGGGCCAGCGTCTGCGAACCCGGCACCGTGCAGGTGTCGGGCAAGCCCAGATAGTCTTCCCAGTCGGGCAGCAACGCCGTGACCGTCGCCGGGTTCATTTCCAGCTGCAGGCCGTCCAGTGCCAAATCCACGCGGGCCAGCTCGGGGGCCAAGCTGGCCAGCAGCTGCGCCCAATCCGGTTGCAACTCAGGATCAAAGGCCGGACCGGGCGGCAGCAGACCGTGCAGCAGCTCGCGGTAGTCGTCTTCTGTCATAGCCATGTGATAACCCCCAGCGTGGCCACCTGGTTGTCTGCCACGGGAACGTCAGCGCCTGGCAGCTCTAACGTGTGGTCGGTTTCACCCGGCGAACCGCTGATCGTCTCGCCAATATGGCTTAGCAGGATCACCGACCCCGATCCGCCGTTGGCATTGATCAGGCCGGCCAAGTTCTTGGCCACCGCCGCACGGGTCGCCGTGGTGTCGGGGACCAGCTTGATACGGAAGTTGACTGGCAGGCGCTGCGCCGCGAACACATAGATTTCGCTGGTAACTGGCCGCTTCGACTCCAGATAGGCCTGCACCTCGGCCACCTTCGCAGCGTTCGGGAAGATATCGACGTTACCGTCACACACGAAGGTCAGCCCGAAGGTGCCCGCACCCATCCAGCGCGGCAGCGCCCATGCGCGGGTTACGCCCGGAACCTCCAGCGCCCATTCCACGAAGTCGGCCCCGTTGCCAACCTTGCTCGGGTTTTTGAAGGCCGCCTGCACCCGGCCGCGCAGGGACTCGATGCTTTCTTTCTCAGCGCCGCCGGTGATGCCATCGGCGCCAATGGTCGCCGTTGGGTTAACACCCAGCACCGGCGTGACGGCAGTCAGGGTGCCGGCATCGATGTTGCCTGCAAGGCCGGCCTTCTCGGCGGCCACTGGAACCTGCGCCTTTCCGGCAACCAGGGTGACCGCAGCAGTTACCACATACCGGCGGCCATCGTCGGATTGATAAACCACCCCAGCGTCCACCACCTTGCCGGTGGACCCGGTGACGGGCACATAACCCGTCGCCGCCACCGCTTGCTTTTGCCCTTCCTCAAGGCGCCAATCCGCCCACAGCAGCAGCATTTCTTCATCGCAGGTCGCCGGGTGTGCCTGCATGGCCATCCAGCTCTGGTAGCCGAACAACTGGTAGGCGGCACCACTGAGCGCTCGGGCGGCCACCTTGGCATCGGAACGCCGCAGGGCAGACGGCGCGTTACGCTCAAAGTCGGCCTCAGTGCGGGTAACCAGCGCGGGCAGCGTCGGAATGTCATACGGCATTGATCAGGCTCCACGTATCTTCAAAGGCAAGCTGCACGCTTTCGCCGTTCAACTCGGTCAGAAGCACCACCAGGTTCATGCGGTTTATGTCTTGGCGCGTCACCGTTACCGTAACGGCCGACACCACCCCGTCTTCGGTCATCCAGCGCAGGGCCTCTTCGGCGTACTCCTTGGCATCGCGCAGGGTGTCTTGGGTGATGGTTCGGCGCTGTAGCAGATACAGCCGCGAACCGATCTGGTCGGCGGCTACCGTGGGCACACAGTCCGCCCACCAGCCCTTGCGGTCGTCATCGTCCAGCGGGTCGTCAGGGCCTGCACGGCGCCAGGTAAAAAGGCTGATGGTCACGGCCCGGCGCAGCAGGTCTTCACGGGTCATACGCCCTCCCCGACCGGCTTGCCGGATTTGCCAAGCCCAGGCATCACTTCGTCGTGCAGGTGCTCAATCTGGCTGACACCACCCGCAACCTGATCGCCGGCGGACTCGATCCGGCCGGTGGTGCGAATCACCGGTGTGTCGAACTCCACCTCCGTGTCGGCACTGATCTTGAGGGTGCCCGTTTTGACCTCGATCACGCGGCCGCGCTTGAGGTGCACCACATCACCTTCGTCGGTGTACAGGGCGACTTCGCCCGGCTCCAGAGCCTTCAGGCGATAGCGCCGGTCCGACACCATCAGCACCACACCGTGGCTACGGTCCCCGATAAAGGCGGCCAGCGCCTCGGCCCCCTCCAAGGGGCATGACGTGAGGCCGTAGGTTTCAAAGTGTTCCATGTCGTCTTTGGCCTCACCGGCCGTGATGCGCAGCTGCAGGCTTTGCAGCTTGCGCGCCGAGTTGGCGAGCACGACCACGCCACGGGCCAGAAAGCCCGCCATTGCCTGTCTCATGGCTTGTAGTCCGCTGGAATGAGGTATTCGAAGTTGTCGGTCTTTTTGCCTTTCTTGAGCTTGCGGCTCTCGTAGGCGTCGTTCGGCTCGGGCAGGAAGCCGTCAGGCGGGGCGACGGTCATTCGGGTAAACGTGCCCTCTTCGCCCAGCTCGTAACTGATTTCACTGATCAGCATGTCGCGGTCCAGGCCAATCAGCGGATCGACCACCCGAGCAATCATGTTGTGCCGCCACAGCTGCCCGTTGCTTTGCCGCCAGCCCTGCACGGTGTAGCTGACCTTCATGGCCTTGCTGATGGCGTTGGCCCGCTCCCACAGCACACGGTCATTGGCCAGCTTGGCGGTCATCTGGCCTGACTGGTGGATCACCTTCACTCGGCGCCGGGTCATCCGCTCATCGGCCAGCTTGGCTTCCACCTCCGAAGCCGCCACACCGAACGAATCATCGGTACCGCTACGCTGACCGCGCGTGATGTACTCCGAAAACACGTTGGAGAAATCCAGCGCGGTGTCACCCTGCAGCAGGTTCTTGCCCAGCTCCAGCGTATCGACCGCCCGGCCGGCAGCGCCTGGACTGGCAATCACCAAGCGGCCAAGGCCATCGTCAGTGCTGAACAAGCGAGACAGTGTTAGCAGCCGGTCGATGCTTTCAAACACCGTTTCGCCGGGCTCGATGGTGTGATCATCCAGGCCAAGCGAAACAGCGGATTCGTTCACCACCCTGACCTTGTATTCACCCGCCAAGGCTTCGACGATCTTTTGCACGTTCTGCCCACGCCACTGGCCCGGCGAGTTGATGGCCGCGCAGTCCACCAGGTCGGCTGTCTTAGAACGGCCGGCAATGCTCAGGGTGATCGACTGGCCGTCATAGCGAATCGGCGTGCTGAACACATACCCGGTCAACAGCAGGTCTTGGCCAATGCGCACTTCGACCGCTTCGCCCTGACGGATTTGCACCGGCACCTCGCCGCCACCCGGCCACTTCCAGGTGATCGACAAAGTGAAGTCACGCGCCTGTCGCTCAAGGCCGGCACTGATGCTGACGTCTTTCCAGCCGCCGTAGTCGTGCCCGCCAGCGCTCAGGGTGACGGTATTATCTGGCTCCATGGCTTAACCCTTGGCGACTTGAAGTTCGGTTGCCGGCAAAAAGCCGGGATGGCGAACGGCATTGCGCGCGACGATTTCGGCCCCCCTCCAGGCATCGCCATACAGGTGGTGGGCCAACACCAGCGACGAAACGGTGACACGCGGCTTGTACGGCCTAAGCCATACGCCGCTGCGTGCCACTTCGGTCAAGTGCCGATCCAAGGCCAAACGAGCGTCACTGAGCGTGCCAAAGTGCTCTGGCGGGCTTTCCCCTGCCACAACCCACATCGCCTCACTGATGGCGTCCCTTGCGGCCAGAATGTCGTCAGCCACCGGAATCTCCGAACCGACTACGCTGCCCGCTTCGACCGTCGATCCTTGCTGCTCCAGCTGCACACTGAGCGCCGCCGGCTGATCTATGGTCTGCACGCTTGCCACCGGCACTTCGCCCATATCCAGCAACAGGTCCACCAGCGCGGCGTCCTGCACCAGACCAATGACGGCCGACTGGATAACCGCGATGTCGGGATCGTCGGTCGCCGGACGCTCGGCAAACAGCGCCGCGATGGCCTGCGCCTTGCTCTTAGACGACTGCAGCGAGCCGCTGGAACCGTACCCGCTGAACCAGCGTTCAATGCTTGCCAGATCACTCAGCAAGCTGGCCGCCAAGGCATCGGGCGCATTGATCACGGCTTGCACCAGGGCGCCCAAGCTGGAAAACAGCGTGGTCAGCGGTTTCAGGAAGTTGATGGCGAAGGCATACGCGCTGGAAATGGCACGGCGCACCTTATCCACCTGCTGCCGCGCCCAGTCCACTTTGGCCATGGCGGCATCAAAGCGAGCCTTGATCGACTCCAGCAGCGTCGGGACATGGGCCACCAACTGCCTACGGGTGTTCACGGTCTGCACTGGGAATTTCAACATGCCGTCAATGAACGTCAGGTTGAACCAGGCCACCCCCAGCTCCCGTCGGGAATGAGAAAGATCACACTCGCCCGCCGTGACGGTGACGCGGCCGAACCAAGGGTGTATCAGCTCCCCTGGCCCCGGCGTGTCCAGCGCGGCCAACAAGCGGTCACGCTGGGCCAGAAAGTCGCTGCCGGCGACGAAGGCTTCAAACCTGTACTCCCGCGTCTGCCGGCCCATGTCCTCGACCATGGGCTGGTCACGCTTGGGATATTCATGCAACTGGGTACGCCGGCCGACTGGCACACTGTCGCCGTCTACCAGGAACTTGACGCCCCGAAACGAAGCCTCACGCCGCAGGTCGCGCCACTCACTCATTGGTGCCTCCCATCGTTCTTCGGCCTACCTTCGGCGTTACGGTGAGGCCAGGCTGGTTCGTCTTCACCCCGTCAACCCGCAGCCCCGGCGGGGGATTGTCGAACCGCAACAGCACCTCGCCCTCCACTTGGGATTTCCCAGCAACTTGGGAAGACTGGCGGAGCAGCGCACCCGGCGCAGGCAGTTGACCGGGCGCGCGCAACAGCTCGGCAGTATCGACGCCGAATGTAATGTCACGCATGGCCTTGCGGTTGCCGGCCACCTGCACCGCATTGGCAGCCAGCAGCTCGCCGGTGCCACCGCCAACGCCCGCGTTTGAAGCCCTTTTTTCGTCGGCAATGCGTTGCACGCGTGCCGTGAGCCCAACCCCTTCACCACCAACTAGCTTGAAAATCGGCTCAAGGTACGGACTGATCCTGTCCCACAACCCTTTGAACCAGCCCACTATCGGCTCCCAGTTCTTGACAATCAGGCCAAGGGGCGACCAGTCGAACACCAGCTTCAGGAACTGCATGAAGGGCGCTGCAGCCAGCTGAATGCCATCCCAGAGCTTTGAAAAGAATGCGCTGACAGTGCCCCAGTTGTTGACGATCAGGCCCACGGGCGACCAATCAAAGATCAGTTTCATGAAGTCCACGAATGGTTTGGAGTAAGCCCTGATCACCTCCCACAGCGCCGAGAAGAACGAGCCGATATTTCCCCAGTTCTTGACGATCAAACCCAGCGGCGACCAGTAGAAGACACGCTTCATGAAGCTCATGAATGACTGGGTGTAGCTCGTGACCCGCTCCCACATCGTCGCGAAGAAAGGACCGATCTGATCCCAGTACGCCACGATCAACCCGGCAGCCGCTGCAACACCGACGGCAATCAGACCAATTGGCGTAGCGGCGAAGGCCGCGCCAAGCACCCGCGTAGCAACTGTCGCAGCAAAAACAGCTGCCCGAAGCGCCGTAAACGCTGCTCCAGCAATGACAATGCCGCGCACCAGGTGCGGGTTGTCACTGATCATTTGCGCCACTTGGCTGATCCAGGGGCGCAGGTTGTCCAACACCGAGTTGATGCCAGGCAGCAAGGCATTACCAATGGCGCGCCCTACGCTATCGACACCGTTGCGTAACAGTTGCAGGTTGTTGGCCGTGGTGGCCGCCCGCGAGGAGTACTCCTGCTCCATGGAGCCAGCGTACTTCTGCGCATCGCTGACCTTTTCAAGGTTGCCACGCAGCAGCTCTAGGTTCGTCAGCAATGGCGTGATAGCACCGATCGACTCGGTACCGAACAACTCCGCCAGTACCGCCGGCCGCTTTGCCGCGTCGACCTGGCCGATACGCTTGAGCAGGTCCAGCATGGTGCCCTGCGCGTCCTTCTGCATGTTCTCGGCCACGGTCTTGGAGTCCAGCCGCAGCGACTTGTAAGCTTGCGCCTGCGCCTTGGTGGCAGCCGTGCCCTTGGTCATGGCGAGCATGAAGTTCTTGATGCCGGTGGCTGCCACATCCTGCTTGACCCCCACCCCGGCCATCGTCGCACCGATAGCCGCGATCTGTGCCGAAGACAACCCCGCCACTTCACCCAGCGCACCCACCTCAGTCACGATGCCCGAGATCTGCTTGGTATTGGCCGGGCCGGTGTTGCCCAAGTAGTTGATCCGGTCAGCCAGACCGATTACCTCGGCCTGGCTCATGCGAAAGGCGGTACGCCACTTGGCCATCATGTCGCCAGATTCGTCGGCGGTCTGGTCAAAGGCGATGCCCATCTTTACAGCTGCCTCAGCAAAGCCCAGCAGCTCGTCGCGTGCTATACCCGATTGACCGCCGGCCGCGACGATCTTGGCGATGTCTGTCGCAGCCATCGGTAGTCGCTCCGACATCCGACCAATGTCATCGCCCATCTGCTTGAACTGGGTGGGCGTATCGAAGTCCACCACCTTGCGAACATCGGCCATCTGCGACTCGAAGTCGATCGCGGCACGTGCACCTGCGATGAACGGTGCCGCCATCGCCCCACCAGTAACGATGTCGCTCCAGCCGATCTTGCCCAGGCCGGTCTTTTCCAGATTCTTGCGGAAAGACGCAATGTTCTTGCGCACCCCCGCCAGCGTCGGGGAAAGCTTGTCGACACCGGTGATCAGCGCTTTAAGCTGAAATTTGTCAGCCATCCTCCCCCCTCAGCGTTTCCGCTATGCGCTGGCTGTGCGTGGTCGCTTCAAGAATCACATCCAGGGTTCGGCCCATGACCTGCTCAGGATCAGACTTCCAAAACCAAGCCAGGTCGTAGGCCGCCGCGATCAGGCCGTCAACGTCGCCGATGCCGGCGCCAAGAAAAAACCGGCTACCGTCCAGGCCGCGTTGTTGAGGTCGGACAGATCCAACTGGTTGACCGACGATGGAGGGATACCACCGCACACTGCGATGTACTTGGCCGCCACATCCATATCCAGGGTGACCGCTTCGTCCTTGTCCATTTTGTAGGGCAGCGCCTTGATGGTGCGCACTTCGACTACGGTCGGGCGACGAAGCTCGAGCACGGAGACTTCTTGGCCGTGCGCCTGGATCGGCGCCGACAGGGGTAATACTTCTTTCATTGCCACACTCCTTTGATGCCTTCCCAGCGCAGTTCGATGGTGCCGTCATCCGCTTTGGCGGCTGGTTCACCCACCAGGTACGCCCCCGACAGCACATACACGCGGCCGTTGGCGAACTCGGCGGTGACCGTCGCATCAGTGGCGACGGTCAGCTGAGCAAGCGGCAAGTCCGGGTCATCAACCACACTGACCGCCACGTACGGCGGCACGTCTTCTTCTTTGTAGTAACCGGGCGCACCAGCAATCGTCTCGCGCTTTTTGTCCATCAGCGGGGCTTCAACCCCGCCGGTTACCGTGAACTGGGCGCCGTCTGCCTTGACGTAGGCGGTACCCGCGACTTTCTTGCCCATGGGGCGTCTCCTACAAAAAAGCCCGCACAGCGGCGGGCTTCGGGGATGGTGTACTTAAACCTGATACTGCAGGCGGAACTGGTACTGCAGTGCGAACACCCGCAGCTGGTTCACCAGATCTGGCGGATACAACACGTTGACGCGGGTTGGATCGGTCAGCGAGCGCTCAACCACCAGGTACTGGGCGAAGGCATCAGCGTTTTCCACAATGCCCATCTGCTCAAGGATGAAGTAACCCGCGATCAGCTCGGCGCGGATCACCGCCGGGGTGACGATGGCCTGGCCAGCACCGAAGCGCGTTCCATCGTTGGCCAGCTTGTGCCGGCCGTACTTGCTGGTGATGCGGCTCTTCAGGAAACGGATGATGTAGGCCGACTGGTGCAGAGTTTCGCTATCCAGATACGAGTTGTCCGCCTGCCCGAAGTCGTTCTTCTGGTAGGTGGTCACCGCTCGCTCGATGCGCTGGGTGCCACTTGAACAGTACGCCGTGGCAATGCCATGGCTCAGAAGCATTTGACGCTCCAACAGCATGAAGCGTTCGCCTGCCGGCGCCGGGGTGATGTTGTTCATCTCGCCGGTTTGCGTCGGCCGCGCCGGGTCAGCCGAGATAAACACCGCCGTCCGCGCTGCGTACGCCGCCGCCTGGCGCCAAACCGGATCAGGGCATGCTTTCTCAAAGCCGTACACGTCGACATGTGCGTCATTACGTGTATCGCCCAAGGCCACCAGTTCACCCAGCGTGCCGCGCGAAGCCGTGTACACATGGCCATACAGCTGCCGCGACCAGCTCCAGCGGCCGGTGCTGTCGTTCATCAGAGCCTTCCAGGCATCCAACGAGGTAGCATCGGCCCATGGCCCGCACAGGAACTCAAACGGCTCGTCACCCAGCACCGCGATGGCGGCGGCCAAGTCAGGCGTACCCACCCCCCCAGCCATAGCCGTTACGGTAACGGTCAGGCCGTCAGGAGTGAATTCGCCGTTGACTCGGCCTTGCCGGTTCAGCTGCAGTTGAATGTCGTTTCCACTCAACCCCGACCAGCGACAAGTCAGGGTGACATCGCCGGTCGCGGCCGAAGCCGACACGGGAAGGCCCGCCGCGTTGACCGCCGCAGCCAGTGCTGTCGCGGCGGCTGCCGCAGTGGCGCCGCTGTTGATGGTGGCCCGCACACGCCGGCCCGCCACATATAAGTTGATTTGGCCGCCGGCAGTGGCAGTACCGGCGAAGGCTACTTTGCCGGACGCCTTCGTACCCGTGGATTTGACTGGCAGGCACCACACCTCCCCTGCAGGATCGATGCCGCGCCAGGTTTCGTACATCTCGGCCAGCATCGAACCAGCACCGCCGATGCTTTTGGCCAGGCTCAGGCTGGGGACCAGCGTCAGCTTGCGGATTTCCGGCGCGACGGCATCATCATTGACCTGGCCAACGATCAGGCGCGGCATTGCACTAGTGGCAGTGTTGGCCTGACTGTTATCGACCTCGGTATAGAACAGCGGCACCTTGAGGTCGCTGGGAATGCTATTGAAATTAACGGGCATTATTCAGCGCTCCCAGCGGCATCGACCTTGGCCTTAGCCTTAGCAGGTTTCTCTTTGGTCACGTCACCATCGTTCAGACGGCGTTGCCAGTAGATATCGAGCGTTACGGAGCGCCCTTCGGCCGGCACCGTATCGCCCATGGCCGGATCTGGCGCAACGCGACCTTCAACCGGATACACGGTGATTTGTGTCATGGGATTTATCCTTGTGGTAGTTCAGTGGAAAAGCGCACTTCGACCCGACCGTCTGGCCCAGGCGAGGTATGGTTGGGGTCTTTCGGGTCAATGCTGTCCCAGCTGAAGTCGATGCCCTGTAGCGGCGGTAGACCATCAAGCTCGTACTCATGCCAGGTCTCGGGGGGCTCAGTGCCGCGATTTCGCCCAAGCTGGAACCCGGCCGAGAAGCTAAAGCGGTAGACCACTCGGGCACGATTGATCAGCACCAACCCGCCGCCGTCGTAAACGATTGGTTCGTACTCATCGCCAGGACGCCAGCCGACCAAGGCCCGCCACAGCTCCTTGCGAAAGTCGTGCAGCAGGTCGGCGGCCTGCTGCCCGCGCTCGTCCTTGGTGTCCATGGCGAACACCACCTCAAAGCGATCCTCGATGTCTTGGGTAACAGCGTTCTGCGCTTTGTTCTCCCCGGCTTTGTCATCGGCAGCGATCACATAGGCCGAGGGGTTCTTCAGCAGCGTGGACGAGCTGACGGCATCGAGGTCGATCCCGCCCGATATCCTGTCGGCCAGGCTCGGGCAGTACTCGCGCAGGTGCGCGATGACGGGTGAGATTTTCATGCTGGTTTACCGGCCCGGAGGGCCTGCTGATCAGCGCAACGCGGCGGCGAAGGCTGCTTTGAGGATCGATTGGACCTGGTCTTTTTCGTCCAGCAGGGCGTCTTCCATGTAGTTGGCCCGCGGAGCGATGCGCCAGCCGCTTGCGGCCCGCTGTGCGAGAGCCGCGGCACGTTCGCCCTTGCCACGGCGCTTGCCAGATGCGAGCCCCCGTACGCGTGTCCCCTGCTTCACGCCATAATGCAGGTAGGTCGGGTAGTAGTCCTTCATGGACGAGGTCTTGCGCGGCGCAATCTTCACCAGGAAACCCGCCCTGGAGACCTTGAACGTGATCGACTCGACGGTCCTGCCGGTTCGGTTGACCGGGTAGTTATCTTGCCCACGCGCCAAGGCTAGGTTCAGTTGGGCACGACGGCTGACCAGTAGGCCAGCCTTGCGCATCCCTTTCCTGATCTGCTTCTTGTCAAAGATCTCACGTCCGAATTGGTCGAAGCCCTCGATGTGCAAGTAGCCGTCGACGGAAGCCGAGTTAGCCATAGAGCCCCCCTTCCTCTTGCTGCTGACCAAGCTCTTCAACCTCGATCAGGGTGAAGCGCTTACCTGCACTCCAGGGGGCGCAGCGCTTGACGCGGTAGATCACGCCCCCCGCTACCACTTCGTGCGAGGTCGTGACGCCGCCCAGCAGTCGAACCCACATCCGATGCGTGATCTTGTCGTCCGTTTGGACGCTGTCGGTGTAGACCGCCGTGCCCACGGCGCGGATCTTGGCCCAGCGGTGGCGAGGCTGGGTGAATACCGCGTCCAGGTCTGCATCCTCAACAGGCAGATCTTCGCGCAGCCGAATAGTGATGCGCCGATCCAGCTCGCCGGACTCCGGCTCGCGTGCGCCTATTGAGCTTGCCATGTTCAGAACCTCGGCGGAACAGTGATATCCGCCAATAAGTGGTCGACAAATCCGGAAGGAACCTCGGTCAACGTTTGGCCAACAATCAATAGCCCGCGTTGGGCGAATGCCGTTTCAGCAGCCATCAGCAGCCAGCTCAAAACCCCAGGGTGCGCCTCGAGATCAACGGCTGCGCGGTAGCGGATGCGCAGGCGTCCTTCTGGCCGGCCGCTGGGAAATACCAGATAGCTTTCCTTACCACCTTGAACGAGCTCAACCGCACCGGTGAACTCCACCGGTGAGCTGGCTGCGCTGAGCAGCATGACCGATTCGACCGCGACCGCCTGGCCAACATCCAGAGGGTGGCCAGAGGCATAGTGCGCCGGCCAATCCTCTTCGTAGAGAGCCTCCCGTATTGCCGCGCCCGTCCTCGACTCGCCTTGTGCCGTAACGCCTGGAATGATGATCTGATTGATCAGCTCCGGCTGCAGATCTTCTGGTTCAGCGCGGCATTGAAAGGCGACTTGCTCCAACGTCAACACGGGCTCCCCTGTGTAAGCGATGCGGCGAGCCATGATCAGGGCTTGCCGTCTGCGCCAGCCGAATCATCGGACTTGCTCGCAGCATTGGAGGCATCACCACCGCTGTCTTTGCCAGCTGCGCCGCCGCTGCCGGCTCCGGATTTGCCTTTCTTCGCCTGCTGTCCAGCCTCGCTGGCATAGCCCGCCTCGATCAAGCCTTCGGCTACTGCTTTGTCAAAGCCGGCGGTTTCGCCAGCGGCATAGCCGCGCCAGTTTTTATCAAAAGTAACAATGACCTTGGTCATGAGGTGCTCCCGGAAATTGAAAAGGAAGGCCCGGCGTACCGGGCGTACTGCGTTACAGGGTGCTACCCCATTTGACATCGGTCATGACAGCTACCGATTCGACGTGACGCGGGCCGAAGTCATGCTTCGCGATCACCCGGACCAGGGTCTGATCACGCTGGAATGCGCTGATGACATTGCCGCTGCCGTCTTTGTAGGTTGCCTCCTTGCTGAAATCGATGACCATGGCATCGTCTTCGCCGATGAAGCAGTCGGCAAAGTCCGCGAAGTGAATCTCCGACGCATCGCCGCCAGCACCCAAGTTGATCGGAATCTGCGTGGTCGTACCGACCGGGAAGCCCTTCAGCAGGTTCATGTCCAGTTCCGGGTAAGCCTTGTTGCCATTGCCATCACGCAGCGCGGCCAGCCAGCGCTTGGTACGGGGAGCCATGACAAACCCCGGAGAGGTCATGTTGGAGTTGGCGTTCTCCAGACGCAGGATCAATGCAGAAAGCGCATTCTCTACCGCCTGCAGGGTCATCTCTGCAGGAGCGGCAAAGACGTTGAAGGACGGAGCCCAGAAACGCAGGCCCTTGGGCAGGTTTCCGGTACCGGCTCCGCGCAGAAAGGAAAGATCCTCTGCCAGGGCCACCGAGGCGGTGAGATCATTCACCACGAGGCGATCTACGTTCGGGTTGGTACCCGAATACCCCAGCAGGTCGTTGCTAATCGGAACCAGGGCCGCCAGTTTCTTCGACGACAACTTCAGGTCGTCGAACTGCATATCCGTGGCGGGCATGTCCTCCTCAGTACCGATGTACCCCACCACCGCACCACCCTTGATGCGCGGGACAGTGAGGTTGCCATTTTCCAGTGGCAGCGAAACCGCCCCGAGCTTACGAACCACTGACTTTGGCCGGAGCAGCTCGATGACTTCGCTGGAGAAACTCTGCGGCACGAGTACCCCGCCAGCACCTGGCGTCACGGTGCTGAGCGCCATGGCGATTTCAGGGTTGTAGCCCGAGTCGGCGGCGAGCTTCGCGGCAGCCTGTTGATCGCCTCGGGAAGCGGCCAGCACGCGCACCATCTGCGCCATGTTGGCCCCCGGCACCGGCTTGGCGGTGAAAGGGCCGCTGATGTTGCTGGGCGGGCCATTGATGCCCTGAGCGCTTTCATTGACCGGCACGGCACTGGTCGTCGCCATACGCTCAGCGGCCTCGGCACGCGCGAGCTTGTCGGTCAGCGCATTGAATTGAGTACTGAGTTGTTCGAACTGGGCCAGTTGCTCGGCACTGAGTGCGGTGCCAGCCGCTTCGATCTGTGCAAGAGCCTGGATCGAGCTGTTAATAGTGGCGCGTTCGCTACGCAATTGAGTTACGAGGGACATGCTGCCTCCTGGGCATAAAAAAACCGCCATCAGGCGGTTGTGGTCACTGCCGCGAACGCGGTCAGAGTTGAGACTGAATGGCGATGGCCGAGGCCCGCACGCTGATGCGCTGCTGTGTCTGCGGGTTTTGACGCTGTGCACGGCTGAGGGCAATCGCACGCGAGAGGTTGTCAACCGCAAGTTGCGGCGATTCGAGCCGGTCAGCCAGGCCAATGGCGATGGCTGCCGAGCCGCGATAGCAAGCGGCCTCAGTGGCGATAATCTCGGTAACGTCGCGGCCGCGGTAATCGGCCACGTGGGTCGTGAACAGCTGATAGCTCTCCTGCACGACTTCGTTGAGCACCTGCAGAGATTGCTCGGTAATGGGCTCGTTCGGGCTCAGGTCATTCTTGTGCGCGCCGGCAAAGACCGTCGTGACCTTTACCCCTAAGCCTTCAATCATCTTTGAGCGGTCCATGTGGCTGGCCACTACACCGATGGACCCTACGCCGGAGGTCAGGCTGACCACGACCTCGGTGCATGCAGATGCAATCAGGTAGCCACCGGAATACGCCATGAAATTGACCAGGCCGGTGATTGGCTTGATCTTGGTTGCCGCGCGAATGTCGGCCGCCAGTTCGAAGGCGCCGACCGCGTTTCCGCCAGGGCTGTCAATGTCGAGCACGATGTGTTCGACCATGGGGTCAGTGATGGCCTTATTCAGGGCTGCTCGCAACCCTTCGTAGCTGGTCATGGTCTCGCAGGCGTTCAAGTGGCTGCCGCGACTCACCAGAACACCATGGACGGGAATCACCTCGACACCCGTCTGAGCAATGGCGGCGCGGCGCTGTTCTTCGCGGCGATCCTGCTCGGCCTGATAGTCTTCATCGTCATAGAACATCGATGGGTTAGCTGCGGCGCCGCCCATGTTCAGATTTACGATGTTCAGGCTCATGGTCTGGTTCGCCCAGCGCACTGCCAGGTCCAGCATGTCAGGTGTAGTCAGTAGCGGCTGATTGAACAGCAAGCTGGCAGCGCGCAGATGTCGTTTCATGCGGCAAGCATCCTCAGGATGTCGTCGCGCTGCTGTTCCAGCTGGGCGCGGACGTTAGGGTTAGTCATGTCGGGCAGACCGTTGGCCACGTCGGTCATGTTGAGCGGCTGCAAATAACTATCGCCGTTGGCAACGGGCGGCATGTTTTCCAGGCGTCGGATATCGTTGATCGACAGCCACCCCCACTGCCGGCCAATCGCATAGGCGTCATAGCGACTTTTCTGGTCGCCCCGCAGTAGCCCAGACAGATTGAACTCAATGAAGTAATCCCTCCGCTCCGACGGCAGGAGGAAGTCGCGCATCATCGCCTGCTCGTGGCGTTTCACCCACGGCATCAGGGCAAAGATCACGTACTGGATCAGCAACTGCTCAAGGCTGTTGTAGCTGGCCTTCTCCAGCTCGTTAATCATATGCGGCGGAATCTTGTAGATGCGGGCAATGTCGAGCCCCGTGGCCTTGAGGATTCCCAGCAGTTCGGCGTCGACGTTGTTCATCGAGACAGCCTTGAAGGTCATGCCTTCCTGCAACATCGCGACCTTTTTCGCGTTGTCGATGCCCGAGAATTTGTTACCCCACTGATCAAGGATGCGATCAATACTGCTCTGTTCCTTGATCGGTGGTGCTTCCTTCGGGCGCTCGATGACACCGCTCACGGCAGTGCCGTTGGCAAATGACTTGCCCGCGTACTGCCGCACCGCCTGCGCCAGGCCAACGGCATCTGCATGCAATTCAACTGGAGAGAGGCCTGTATAATGATTTTTCGTGTGCCAGCGCACATGATGAATCAGGCGCATGGGCAGCGGGTCGTGCCCGCCCACGCGGTAAACAGGCCGTAGATCGCCGCCCTTGAGGACTGTCACCTTCTCATTGCGTAGGGGGTAAAGCGCCTTAACAGAACCGTCGTCATTGCGTTCGATGAAGCTGTAGCAATTTCCCCGCAACCCCAAGGCGAGCTGACCAGATTCGCGATACTCATATGGGGTTTGCCAAGGATTCGGCTGGTAGCGCAGTACATCGTAGAGGGGATGATAAATCGCAGCCTCGCGCTTGCCATCGCCCAGCCGGCGGTACATCTCTAGTGGCAGCTGACCTACGCTTTCTGCGAGCAGGGTGACGCAGGTCTGCAATACGGTAATGGCAAGGGCCGTATCTGGGGTCACCGTTACACCAGCTGCTGAACGGCTGGACCCAACCCCCCGCCGCCACAAGCTGCTGCTGCCATCCGAAACCAATCCCTCATTACCACCGAGAAGACTGCTGAAGAACATAATCAGCCTCCATCTTGGCTGTGTTTGATAGGTGCTCGAGCAGCTGCCTTGTCGGCGAGCCAAGCCCAGCCGATCAGACCAAGACCGGCAGCAATAAGCGCGGCTGGCACATGGATCAGGGCAATGCCGGTTACCAGCAGACAGAAGCCAGCCAGGCCAGCAACCCACGCAGCAATTGCAATGGTGTTCAAACCCCAACTCCTTCGTCGTAAATGGAACTGCCGCTGCTGCCGGAAGAGACTGCCCCGCTAATACCGGTAGCCATGATCGCGGCAATGATTCCGTCAATTCGGCCCGTTGCTTTTGCCTTGTCGGCCTTTCGGTTGTTTGCCGGATCGGAAACAATCACGGCGTTACCGGCGCACCAGGTCATTACTGGATTGCCATCGTGACGCAGAGACTCCACCGCCTCGGTCGGCAGCGCGTCATCGAAGAACTCTCCAGCAGCATCATCATCTTCACCCGGCGGCAATTCGGATATGCCGAGCAGTCTTCGTTCAAACTCATCTACCGCAGGCCCCATATCCTTGAACCCCTGCCCAAACTCCACCAGCTCGGGCAGCGTTATGTCGTATTCAGTCATCAGCTGCCGCATGTCTTCGATCCGCCAGCGGTCAAACGCGATCTTGTCCACCTGGAAGAAGTCACAGATGGTCTGAAGTCGACGCAACACATGTAGCTTGCTGATAGCTCGCCCCGGCGTCGTTTCGAGATCTCGCGATTTAATCCACGCTGCGTAAGGCACCTTGTCGCGGGCTTCGCGCTTATCCAGCTCGTGGTCGGGAATCCAGAAATACGGCAGGAGCCGCCAGTGCGGATCCTCGTAGGTCGGGTAGAACAGGAGGACGAATGATGTCAGGTCCGTCGTACTGGACAGATCCAGTCCGCCAACGCTGGGACGATTACGCAACAGCGACATTGGTACGCGTTCTTCAGCCTGGCTCCAGACATCCCAGGAGATCCATGGCGACTCAGCGCCAGTCCACTCGCAGAAGTTGAGGCGCCGCACCATGGCTTCCTTGCTCGGCATCCCCCGAGCTTCGGTCACCTGTTCGCGCAAGTACTTCATGCCCGGAAGATCAGCATCCTGTAGCGAAGGGTTAGACTTAAACCAGCAGCTTTCGTCCTTAATCGGATCGTCGCCCTCGTCCAGCGAGCAGATATAGGCGAAGAATCCGTCATCAGTGAGTGCCCCAGATGCAACCCGGGAGCCGTACTCGTGGTATTCCCAGCAAGGGCCGCGCTTATTCGAGCCGCTGTTGGTGATCATGAAAATGAGCGCCTGCTTACGGCTCTTGGTGCCGGCGCGCATCATCTCCACGACCATGTTGGTCTTATGCTCGTGCACTTCGTCGATCAGCGCCATATGTGGCCGCGGGCCAGACTGACCATCGTCCGAGCTGATCGGTCTGAAAAACGATCCTGACTTCAGGTAGGCCAAGTTCCAGATGTTCTGGCCGGTACCGCTGCAGACCAGGCGCTTGGTCAACTCCGGCGATTGCTGCACCATCGCCACAGCGTCCCGGAACAGGATCATGGCCTGATCTTTTTTGGTCGCGGCAGCGTAGATCTCGGCGCGCGCCTCGTTGTCCGCGATCAGTCCGGTCAGCCCCACCCCGGCGGCCAAGGGCGACTTGCCTGAACCCTTACCGCTCTCGACGTAGACGACCCGGAAGCGGCGATAACCGTCACTGGACTTCCACCCGAAGATGCTGCCCACAATGAATTTCTGCCATGGCAACAGCTCGAACGGCAGACCTTCAAACTCCCCACCGTTCAACTTTAATACGGTGCGATAGAAGCGAATGGCTTTGTTGGCCGCAGCCAAATCCCAAGTCAGCCCACGCTTTGGCCCATCCTCCAGATCTCGCAGGTGACGCGCGCACGCGTTTCGAATGTCTGGCCCCGCGACGCGCTCCCCGGAATGCACTTCCTTTGCGTACTGGGTCACCGGGTCGTCAACCGAAGAACTCCGCGAACTGGTCTTCTTTTGGCTCATCGTCTTTCACTTGCACCTTGGATCGCGCGGCTGGGGTCAGGCCGAACTCGACCAGGTAGCTTTTGAAGCGGCGGTCTACATCGGCAAGCATGGCCACCGCCGGGTTCGCCTTGAGCACCAGTTCGCCCTGGGTGCTGGTGGTTTCGTATGTGCGCCCCTGTTCGCCTATCACGTCACGAAGGGCAAGTATTTCGGAATAGCAGTCGCAGAGGCGTTCAAGCGCAAAGCCATCGGCCTCGGTAAGCACACCCATGCGGTCAAGCAGCACGGTGAGCCGCCCCCACGCCACCTGGCCATCGGTACTAAGGTGATCCGGGGCGCTGGGAATGCGCTTGGCTGGCTGAGGCTCGCTCTTGTTTATCGGGCGCTTACCGGGATTCCCTCTGACAAGCTTCAGCTCCGTCGGTGTGGGTCGTCTCCCGGCCATTTTCTGCTCTCAAAAAAATCATTTCATTTCGCGGTTTTGCGCACGGAGGGGGGCGATCGGTCAGGGAACATTTCCGGAAAAACATTTTCCCCCCCCCTACCCCTTTTCATGGGGCCCCGCAGCGCCCGGAGGCTTTCAGGAGCGTCGGTTCCAATGGTGACGGGGGTCCAGCGGCCTTCCACTAACGTCGCAGCCAGCCTCGCGCCCAGACTTCTCCAGGCGCTGCTTGTAGGAGCTGTGGCAGTGGGTGCATAACGACTGCCAATTGTCTCTATCCCAAAAAAGGGTCATGTCACCGCGGTGAGGACGGATATGGTCGACAACGGTAGCGGGCTTCTTGAGGCCAGCGCTCTCGCAGCGAATGCAGAGCGGGTTCTTACGCAACCACCCTTCGCGGGCTTGCTGCCAGCGGTAGCCGTATGGACTTGGCTTCTTATCGGGGACAGGTAAAGGCATGCGTTAACCCTGGGCTTTACGGGATAAGAACAGGTCGGAGTAGCCACGCAGCTTTTCTACTCCCATGAAGCCGACAGCGCCGCCCGCGAACGTGGCCATGCCCTGCGGCAAACCCATCCATTCGAGCAACGGCACCAAGGCCAGAGTGATGAGGCCGCAGAGCGCGCCCTCTAACATCATCTGTCGCCGAGTGCCGCCGCCGTAGACCACCCGAAGGGCAGCGATCGCGACCGACAGGCCGGCGGCATACAGCTGAGGCTGGTGAGCCAGCACCCAGGCGAGCACAGCGGCCCACAGGCCAGGATCCTTCTCGGGCATGTTCGGCATCTCGATTCCTCCCGCTTCGGGGAGCGCATTAGATTCGACCCCAACAGCACTCCCAGCTCGGAGTGATGGGTGTGGTGGAGCCGAAAAAGAAAAAGCCCCGGCAAATGCCAGGGCCTAGAAACGAAGAAGCCCGACACAGTGGCCGGGCTTTCAAATGCGCGCTTTCCTTTTTCGCCACTCCTCAACACGCGCAGGAATGACAGGATGGGGATAATTTCGCTTAGTCGCTCACTTTTGTCAACACCACTAGGCACTGATCAACCTTTTGTGAATGCCTTTACTACCGCATCGACATTGATATCACTCGGCAGAGGAAGCGGGCTCGCCTCTACATCGTTTTCATTGGAGAACTTTCCCTCTGCCAACGTGCGGGCACTTCCATTGATCGACTTGAATTTTCCTTGCGAATACTCCCAAACATGAACTTGGCTGTATCCACCCCATTGCTGGGCACGACATCCGACCATGTCCCGACCACCAACACGCTTAGGCTCACAAAGAGTAGGATCATTCGGGTAAATCTTGTGGTTCAGGTACAGCAGGGTGATCCTGTCGATCGCCTCCGATGGAACATCCGCTTCCTGTCTATCAAGCTCTTGAGGTTTTTCCTGGTTATCAAGCTCTTGAGATTTTTCCGGCGTAGCATCACGGGCAGCTACCGATTCTGTATGGGGTGGCTCAGGAAGAACCGCCGAGAGAAATAGGGTTGAACAGGTTAGCCCTGCCAGGGCGCCCACCAGATTCGCTGGCACCTTACGAAGCCGCCCCCTCTTTTTCACGACGAGCACCCATATTCCGATCCAAACTGCGAAACTCAACGGAATGAGTAGTCCTTGCATCTTCCCTATCTCCTCAATGGTTCCGCCAGGACAGCAACCGGCCCTGGCTAACCCTGGATGGTGGATGAAGTACTCGTCAGGGGCAACTCACGCCGCCTCATCAATCAGAAGCGCTTCAGCCTCCAGAATCACACGAACCTCCCCCAGTGCATCGTCGATCATGCCGTCGAGCTTCTGATTGATATCGAGCCTCCAGCGTCGGCGAGTAGATTCCGCCGTGGCATCTAGGTCCCATGTATTCATGTCATAGAAGCTATCCGGCAGGATGATCACATCCTCTTCGAGCGCCTCTATACGCTTCTTCGCTGCTTTGCCAGCGGCGATCGCAGCGTTTACAGCAGCCTCCCGCCGCCAAGGCGAGGCATCCAACGGGATATCCACCGAAACCGATTGCGGGCCCTTGCGACGTGCGCCCTTAAGCTTCGGAATCGCCCACGCAGTTACGGCCTTGTATATGAACAGGGTCGGCGCCGGGCTAGCGATAAGTGGCCTCACCAGAGTGATCGCCTGCACCTTCTTCGCCTTGTTGGTACTGTACTTGGCAACCAATGCATCCCAGTGCCTGCCCTTGAGCATGTGGTGCAGGCGCGCCGATAGCCAGTAATCAACTTGGGTTCGATCGATGCCGCCCGATCGGCCGCATAAAGTCGCAAGGCAACCACCCTCGTCTTCAGCCGATTTGTACAGCTTCTGCCAGGCCTGGGCCTTCGCTGACCCCTTCTCGCCCGCCGCCAGAGCGGCAACTACTGCACCCGATACACTGCTGTAAATCATGTCCTTCCCCCTAATCCCCGGTGTAGTTGCTGCCCCCGGCGCCGCGCCGGTTGCCTTCCTGATACTGCGCGCCTGGGCCGGTGGCCCGAGGGTTCTTCAACTGCTCAATCTGCCGTGTCGCGGCCTGCAGCTTCAGGCTGAGCTGAGTCACCAGCTCGTCCAAGGGCAGGGCCTCGCCAGTTGCAGCCTCAACCCAGCCCGAGGCGTTGCAGTGGTCGCATGGCAGTTCGTGAAACAAACCCTTGATGACCGCTCTCCCACGGCACAAAGGGCATACATCCAAATCAACTACGGCCTTCTTGAAAGCCGGGCCGTGGCTTTTCCTCATGCCGGGATCCTGAACAAGTGACAAATCTCCTCGCGCTCAAGCTTCGGTGGCGGCACTCCGCCTCCACGCAACGGCATCAGTTCTGAATCCCCATAGGCGACCCTCACGGATGTGCCCAGGTGAGTCACGTACCACCCAGCGGTGGGCGCCTTCATTTGGAAGCTCTTACCGACCAAGAGCTGGCCCTTTTCAATGCGCTCGGCCAGCTCCACCTGGCTGCCCTGAGGGATTACGGCATCGAAAACCAGGGTCAACGCAAGATCGCCTGATTGCAGGTTCTTGGTCATTTCGAATCCTCGCTAATCACTAATTCGCTAAGGTCGCCCGAGGACTCGCCGCCGTTGGCTTGTGGCGATTTCTGCGGGATTTCAAATAAGGCCTCACTAAGGCCGTGGATGGCGGCGAAGCCGATCCGGTCAAGCCACGCATGCCACTTCTCCAGCGCCAACTTGCGCTGCTCCATGGCCTGCGTATGGATGTAGGTGCTGGCGATCTTGCCCAGCGTGTGGTTCAGCAGCATCTCGCCGATGTGGCCGTCGATGCCGAGGTCGGTCCAGGTGGTGCGGGACACCTTGCGCAGGTCGTGACTGGTCCACTCGCCCTGCCCCAGGCGGGTAAACACCATGCTGGCCTGCGTCTCGCTCAGGCACTGACCACGGCGATTCGGGAACAGGTAAACGCCTTCGTACCCTCGGGCCTGCTGGATCGCCCGGTACCGGATCAGCAGTGCTCTCACCTGCGCAGTCAGCGGTAGGCGGTGCTCGGTGCGGGTCTTGGTGTGAGCAGCAGGAATGAACCACTCGGCAGCAGCCAGGGTTACTTCACTCCAACGGACCATGCGGGTTTCGCCGATTCGAGTACCGTGGGCGAGCATCATCAGGGCCAACATGGCATCGGGCGGGGTCGCCTCGAATGCCTGGGTCAGCTGCTGCATCAGCTCGGGCAGGTGCACACCACGCAGGCGGGCGGCCTTTGGGGAGATTCGTGCCTTGGTGAAGTCACTAAACCGCACCCCGGCCAAAGGATTGCTGTCGACCATGTCCAGCTTCAGGGCTTGGCGGAAGGCGGTCAGCAGCATGCCAAACATCTGACGCAGATAGGACAGTGATAGCTTGGCCTGGGCCGGCCAGATCAGGTGCTTGTCGATCAGTTCAGCGGTGACGGATTTGACTGGAAGATCGCCCAAGCAGGGGCGCAGGTGCTGCCCGATGGCGGCGCGGGTGGCAGCCTTTCGCTTTGCGGATAGCGAGCGATCACGCCCCATCCGGTCGGCGTACCAGTCGAGCAGCTGGCCCACGGTAACCATGCCCGAAACCACAGGCGCGGTGGCCGGGTTGCGCAGCAGCCGCTGCCGCAGTGCGGGCAGTTCAGCAATCACTGCCGCCACGGTCAGGTCAGGCCATCGGGCGACCGGCACCCACTTCTTGCCACGCACCAGGTGCCAGGTGCCGCGCTCCCGGTTGCTCCAGAATCGCAGGTACAGGCCCGGGTGGCGCGGGTCGCGCAGGTCTCGCACCGACCTGTCGGCGGCCTGCCGGCGCACTTCGGCCTCGCTCAGCTTCACTTCACGGGTCGCGCTCATGCAGCCACCGTTGCAGGCAGCAGCAGGTAGGCACGGATGGCCTCAACCGCGTCGATGTTGCCCCGGCACACGATCGCCAGGTAGCCCTGGTCGGCGAGCGCCTGCAAGTAGGCGTCCTGGCTGGGTGACACCGGCGCGTCGAACGGCGGCATGGCCTTGAACTCGATGTACAGGCCGAAGTACCCGCCACGCGCCATCGGCAGCACCAAGTCGGGAACCCCGGCCTTGACACCCTGCCCCTTTAGCTTGGCGGCCACGGCCTTGACCCGGTGCCCACCATTCGGAACGTGGTAGATCAGCTTGTAGACTTGCGGGTAGCGCAACTGCAGCTCTTGCATCAGCGCGGCCTGCTCCTGCCCCTCCCGGTCGACGGGCTTGGCGCGGGCAGGCTTGGCCTTGAACAGGCGAATGGCGGGAGCATTCATGCGACCAGCACCCCCTCGTGGATCAGCAGCGCCTGGGTGCGCATGACGCCCTCGGCGTGGTACTGGCGGGCGGTGTCGCGATCCACGGCGCGACTGCGCCCGTCACAAGCGTCGTGGCAGGCGCTGCAGGACCAGGCGCCTTGCAGGTCGTGCGGTTTCTTGCCGACGCCGCAGGTGCCAGCCAATCGGTAGTGCGCCAAGACGGTGGTCTCGGGGTTGCCGTTGCACACGCCAGGAATACGCACTTGGCACTCCTGGCCACGGGCGGCCTTGGTCAGTTTTGTTTGGCGCACAGAGTCGCCTCCTTGCAGGTTGATTGATCAGCGGCCCGCCAAGCGGTCACGCAGGGCTGCCAGAGCGGAATTACCGACCTGCGGAGTGCGGCGCGCCGCAACCTCCGCCGGAAGTGCCAGAGGCATCTTCTGCAGCGGCTCACCGGCCATTAGCCGCCGAACCGCGATGGTGTAGTTGCGCTCGAACAGCTTCGAGCTGGCATCGGATGGCAGCTTGTTGAGGTTCCCGAAGCCGCACTCCTTGGCCGCGTGCCAGACCGCGTCATGACTCCACTTGCCCCGGCCAGCCATAGCAGGATGGGCATTGCGAGTCGCTTCTCGGAAAGCGGTCGCCAATGCTGGGAGGCCGAGCATTTCGGGCGACGGCTGGCACCACTGGATGAACTCACCAGGCGGAGGAATGAACGCTGCACCAGACTGGCGGCAGCGCATCAGCCCAAACTGCAACTGCTCGGGATTGCAGATGCCGGCTTCAAGAAAAGCGGTCAGCCATTGCTGCTTGGACGCGTCGTATGTGGCCTGGTCTGGCCAAGCCTGCTTCCAGGCGGTGCAAATCGATCGCAGATCACGGAACAGATCGTTGATCACCTTCGCTGTCTTCCGGTTGAGCTCTGCCTTCACGTCATCGGGCAGCTCGTATCCAGCAGAGACGTGCTGGCCGGACTGAATCTTGGCCCACAGGCCATGAGTTACAACTGCGACCGGGTTCACTGGGCGCTTCCTTGCTCGATCCACGACGTATTACTGTCGTCGAGCTGCTGGCCACCAGATCCTGCTCGCAGAGGAACGACCTTCGCGGCATTCGCAAGGTCGCGCTTTCTCCAACCAACCAGGTCGGCGATCCACTGGCTCTCAGTTTTGGCCAGCCCCTTCGCGTCGTGATGGACGACAAAACCCGAAATGGCCTTTTCCGAGAACTCCTCGATGGCTACCCCGGAACGCTTGGCGTAAGCCTCAAGCTGAACCTGGTCGGGAATCCAGTCGAGGAACATCGCGAACGGCTCACGCGGAGAGTGTGTATTACTTCCCTTCCCTTCCCTTCCGGGGGTGAGGACTCGATCACCGCTAGACGAGCCTTCGCCGACTTCTCGGCGAGCGGTCGGCGAAGGCCCAACGAATTCAGGGTGCTTTACAGTAGGTCTATCGATCTTCTGGTGGTGCCATCCGTTGACGTGCAGGTACTGCTTCGATGCCGCCTCGTAGATGGTGATCAGTCGGTTCGATACCAGCTCAGCGAGCAGCCCTTCAACTGCTAACGCGGTGATGTCGTCGCCAGGGAAAACGAGAGCCTTGATGGTCTTGGGGGACATCGGGTGGTTGCCCGCGTCGTCGCAGAAGTTCCAGATCCCGATGAACAGGAGTCGAGCCATCGCCGAGCACTCCATGACCTGCTCGCTGGTCCAGAACTCAGGCTTGATGGTGCGGATACGTGCCATTACGAACGCCCTCCATGACTGACAGCCTGACGCGTCAGATTTGGCGAGATCCCGAAACCTGACGTGGAATGCGTGGTATTGCCTGCATCGTCCGTGCGGTGCATAATTCACCTCGATGTTGTTTCAAGAAGACCGCCCCGCCAGGCGGTTTTTTTTCGTCTGCGAATCCGATACTGGATGGATACGCAGGTGTTTCAGTCATCTACTGGCGCAAAGCCAGATCTCTCATAATTCCCACCATCAGACGGCTTGCGGCGTCAGGCAGCGGATCTCTGGGATGGAAAAGGACGGCGCTCGACAGCCGCATAACCACCATCTGGGAGCTCGAAAACGCTGATATCCCGCTTTGCCACCAACGCCTTGTGAATGGCAGGTGCCGTCACGCGGAGGAGCCTGGCAGCCTCGGACTGCCCTTTTTCAGCAACGAATTTGTCGAGGGGGGTCTCGCTCATGATCGGGCCTCGGTTGTTCACGCCTCGGATATTAACCATCGGTTGATTATCTGTCCATACCGATGGTTTCTCCCAATTCTTTAACCATTGGTATATGTTCGCGCCATGACCAAGAAACGAATCCTCCCTCCTGACCGTCTGGCTGAATGCGAGGCCGCGCACGCGCTGTTCCTCGCCCGCAAGAACGAGCTCAAGCTCAGTCAGAAGAAAATCGCCGACGAAGCTGGCATGACGCCAGCAGCGGTGAACCTCTATTTCAAAGGCCTAAACCCGCTAAACGCCAAGTTCGCTGCTGTGTTGGCCAGGCTTTTGGAAGTTCCGGTAGAACAGTTCAGCCCACGGCTGGCGGACGAGATCCGATCGCTGCGAGCGCTTCCAGCTGGCGATCAGGAACACAAGAAAGGCGCTGCAGAAAAGGTAATGGCGATGCTGAAGCAGCACGCCGGAAAGAAGCTGGACGAAGATGCCCAGCAGAAGATCGCGGCTGCGGTTGCAGATTCTCTGGTTGAGGACCGCCCAAGCAATGTCGTATCCGCTGACTTCTCCGGTCTGAAGGTGAAGAAGGACGAGATCTTCATCCCGCAATACGACATACGCGCCTCTATGGGGCACGGCCAGGTGCCGCCCGACTACACCGAGGTCATGCGCAACGTGATCGTGAAGGAGTCAGTGCTTCACGAGAAGGGCGTCACGTACACATCGCAATCTGCTCTGGCCATGATCTTCGGCTGGGGTCAAAGTATGGAAGGCACGATCAACGACAAAGATCCGCTGATCGTTGACCGTGGAGTGAATGAGTTCGTGGGCGATGGCATCTACGTCCTGACCTGGCACGGCCATCTCTACATCAAGCGTCTGCAGTTCTTCGACGAAGACCACTTCTGGCTGATATCCGATAACGAGAAGCACAAGGACCAGCAGGCCAGAATCGAGGACGTGACCATCCACGCCAAGGTCCTCCTGATCTGGAACGCCAAAAAGGCGTGAACTGAACCGCGACTTCCGCCAGGATTAACCGCTTCGAGGAAATGAGGAATGGATGTCTCACTTCAGAAACGCGTTACGGAATTTGAGAGCTCCAAGCTCCCCAAAAGCCTCGTCAAGCTTGTCTATCAATCCGGCCGCCAACGCAGTGATTTCACCGACTACAAGGAGTGGAAACTGTATTCGACCTTGTATGAGGCCCTCTTATCGCTCCGCGGGCATGAAGAATTCGCGGTTTTGGCTGTGCGTTTGTTTGCCTACTTGGACCGCCATCCGCCGGCGACTAAGCCTATTGAAAAGCCGCCCAGCACACCCCTAACGCGCAAAGAAGAGAGGAGAAGGCGCAGAGCTGAGCGAGTCACTAGCAAGAGCCGCGGCCTTTCTAGCCAGCTCAAAAACGCCAAGCCTTCGACTCATGAAATGTTAAGAGCATGGAAGGCTTCTCCAACTATAGGGTTAGGCCTTGAAACTAGTCTGACTCCACCGCCCAAAGCACGGCGCGAAGACGTAAAAATCGATAGGCATACCAAGCCGCAGAGAGACCCAGATAGGTCTCACATTCTATATGTCGCGGGATGGTCACTGAGCCCGGAGAAGCTGCAGGACTAAGCCTGCTTCATGCTCCGGGGATATAGGCCAACCAGAAGGCTGGACCTGAATATTAATCAGAACTGCGCTTCTTCCTCCAGGGCTTCCAGCTCTTCGATCGGCGCCTCCCTATCGTACTCCGTCTCCATTTCCCACTCGATCTTCACCCCACCATCCTCCAGCTGCGTGATCTCCAAGCCGTCAGTCTCGCCCAAGAGGCGCATCATCTCCCCCCACTCAGCATCCCCATCCGTGTCCAGGCGATGAATGGCGACCCAGCGCTGCTCCTGCGCTTTTGGATGATTGATCATGTTGGACATCCTCAAGCCCAGCCGCTCTAGCGCGGTCATTCCTTGGCGCTGCTGCGCTGGCGCCGTCTTGTTTTGCTTGGCCATGACACCTCCTTAATTGCTGTATATGCATCCAGTATTTCGAATCATAGCGCACGCCTTCGAAAAATAAATTAACCATCGGTATTGACGCGAGAAGCATACCGATGGTTAACTTTATCCATCGAGGCGCAACATCCCTCGATAGGCCTGACAAGCCACCGCTCTTTACACAACCAGACGTGACCACCTCGACGCACCCAGGCCATTACCTGGGTAGGGACAAGCTAAGTCGTCGACCACGCAGCCTCTGGATAGCTGCCGGACTCCCCCATGGGAGGACGCCAAACCATGCGAGCCACCTGATGCGTAGCCAGTAGCTGCAGCAGGCAGAGGTGGGGAAACCCGGCGACGAGCATGGAGCGGATCAAAAACCATAGGAGGAACCTGCCAATGGAGCATTAAGCCCAGCCGACAAAACGGGTCGGCAATCCGCGCATACGTGGCCTACTCAGCCGGCCAACGGGCTCCACTCAAGCGCGGAGCAACACGATCCCCAACGACCACAGCCGTATTCAGATTGAAGGCGATGCGAGGGAAGCCCAAGGCCAACGCAATGAGCGCATAGCTGCCATCTGAGGCAGTGACGCCAGACGATTTCCCGGTGCGCCTCAAGTGGGGCGCATCAGGGGGAATCCACTGGAGCAATCCAAGCAGTGCCCAAAAAAAATGAATCCGACAGTTGCCCAGTCGGTCAGGAATTATGAACGCAGTAAATCTGACGAGGTAACAGCAATGACTATCCAAGCAGAGACGCTCGCTCAACTCGCCGAAGCCCTTCAGGATCGCGGCATGACACTTGTCACAGACGTTGTATTCACCAGAGCTCCCTATAGACACAACCATCGCTGGATTTGCATCGTCGAGTAATTGCCCTCATTGCCGGCGGATCGGAGTAAGCCTCTGCCGCCGGCCCCTGATTTCTACGTCTGCTTCTCCTCCCTTCACGCCCCGATGCGGGCCTTAAGGCGCACCGCCGTGCACATTACGGTTAGTAGCGCTCACCACCATGCACATTAAGTCGGCTGAATTGGTCGTGACGTTCGCCCTCCCCTGGTCCGGGAGGTACACGGCTGCGAGCGTCACGACCAATGCAGCCCAACGGAAGTGAACTTAAATGGCGAAGTCGTTCAAGCAAATGATCAAGGATGGCGAGGTGCGGCGCGCCGATGCCATGAAGGTTCAACTGGAGGATCTGCACGAAGAGCCAGGTTTCAACCTCCGCACCGAAGGCGATGCACTCGAAGCGAGCATCAACGCTCTCGCAGAGTTCATCGCGGCAGGCGGTCAAATCCCTCCGCTGGAAGTTCGCCCACGGGTGGAAGGTGGTGTTTGGCTGGTTGATGGCCACCGTAGGCGGCGGGCGCTGTTGAAGCTTGATGCCGAGGGTCGTCTTCCACGGACGCCCAACAAAGATAGGCCAGAGGCACTGGAAGCCTGGGTGCCAGTGATCGCTTTCGAAGGCAGCGATGCCGATCGAGTGGCACGCATCATCACCAGCCAGGAAAACGAAAAGCTCTCCCCTTTGGAGCTGGCTGAAGGCTACAAGCGCCTCCGGGCTTTCGGCTGGTCGGTGGAGCAGATAGCCACCAAAGTCGGCAAGACACGGCAGCACGTCGAGCAGGTGCTGACTGTAGGCAACGCAAACACTGATGTGCAGAACCTGGTAGCGGCCGGCCACGTTTCAGCTACGACAGCTGCACAAGTCGTCCGGGAACACGGAGACGGTGCTGGCAAGGTGCTGGGAGCCGAACTAGAGAAAGCCCAGGCAAGCGGCAAGAAGCGAGTTACCGCTGGTTCGATGAAAGGGCCTTCGATACCGAAGCCCAGGCTTGAAGCAGTGCACACCGCGTCACGCAATTTAATTGCATCGCTGGACTCGATCGATGAGGACAGCCGCTCCCTCACCATTCCCACTGCGCTTGTCCTGCAACTGCGCGAAGCCCTGGACGGCGCCAAACCGAGATAACAACTCATGGACACGATCACTTGCGGCTCATGGATTGGCCAGCTCGGCAAGGCGCTGGCTCCCCGTGAGCTCGAAGCATTGCTGTGGGTGGCCCAAGGGCTCACCACCAAGGAAATCGCCCGCGAAATGGCTGTCAGCCCCGGCACCGTGGCCAACCGCATTGAGGCCGCGCTGTTCAAGCTGGAGGCGGGGCGCCGCATCGAAGCGGTCACCAAGGCCATGCGGCAGCAGATCATCAGCCCGCTCTGCATTGCCCTCGCCGGCCTTATCGCCATGCATGCGGTGATCGACGACAGCGACCCAATGCGCCGCGACCGCCGCGCCCCGGAGCGTCGCACCGCCCAAGTTCGAATCGTTCGCAAGGCCGAAGCCTTCGAGCTCCACGCCTGACCCACTGAGGACTATCCCCATGCAAGCAGCTATCCAACAAAGCCAGGACAAGCTCGAAGCCCTGCGCCAGGAAGTGATCACGGCCACCGAGGCCTTCCGCGCCAAATCGCGCTTTTACGTCACCCAGAGCGGGAACGGCTGGGCTGTCGTCTCGGCCAGCAACAACCGCGTTTACGGTCGCAACACCAGTTACGCCCAAGCAGTTCGCTATGCGGAGAGCCTGGAGCGCGCGATCGACGCCAAGACCCTCCCCGTCGTGGCCGTGGTGAAAGTTCGGCAGGTCGGAGAAAGCGCCACTCGCTGGGCTGCGCTCTTTGCACTGGCATTGATCGTGTTGGCCGGGGCGGCGTCGTCATGAGCCGCGGGGTAAACAAGGTCATCCTGGTCGGCACCTGCGGCCAGGACCCGGAAGTGCGCTACCTGCCCAACGGCAACGCCGTAACCAACCTCAGCCTGGCCACCAGCGAGCAATGGACGGACAAGCGCTCCGGCGAGAAGGTCGAACGCACCGAGTGGCACCGCGTGTCGCTGTTCGGCAAGGTCGCAGAGATTGCCGGCGAGTACCTGCGCAAGGGCTCACAGTGCTACATCGAGGGCAAGCTGCAGACCCGCGAGTGGGAGAAGGACGGGATCAAGCGCTACACCACGGAAATCGTGGTCGACATCAACGGCACGATGCAGCTGCTCGGCAGCCGGTCGCAGGGCCAGCAGCCTGGGCAAGTGCCAGATCGGCAGCCAATGCAACAACAGCGCCCGGCGCGCCAGCAGCAGAACCAGCAGGCCGCGCCGCCGGACTACGACAGCTTCGACGACGACATCCCGTTCGCCCCACTCCACCACCTGGCGGGCGCATGATCGCCACCATGTCTCAGCCTGTGCCAGCCGTTAAGTACGCGGCGGCCATGGCCAGATCCACTGGTCAGCCTTGGGGCGTATACCGAGGAAACAAGCGTCTACTGGTGGTTATGCCGTCTGGCTCGACGAAGAAAACGCCCATTGAGGTGTGCCACCCATGAAACGCATCCAGAAGCTCACGCAGCAGCGTCGCCGCCAGCTGCACATACACATCCCGCCCAGCGGAATCATGGAGGTGCCGTATGGCGATGTCACCCAAGGAGCGCGACGAGAAGCGCCGCGCCAAAGCCGCACGGTTACAGGAAGAAGACCTGCGCTTGAAGGTTCGACCAGGGACTAAACAGGCCCTACTGGAACTGATGGAGTGGGCCGGGATCGAGGAACAGGGCGACGCGATGACACTGATGATCCATCACATCGAAGCGCTCGGGCATCACGCGCTGTTCAGGATCGCGCGCCACGAAATCGAAGCTCACCGATCTGTGGTGCGGATCGAGCCGCTGAGGCTGTCGGCCAGAAAGCGGACTGGGCAGCACCTGCGCGCTATCTGCGGCTGGGCCGACGCCACCTATAGCCAGATGATCGAGGCACTGATCCATGGCATCCACGCACTGGGCAGGCTGCACTCGGCGAAGTTTCTCACCCCGCCGCGCCATGAAATCAGCATATCGCCTCGCCTGGCCCTGGCCTTCGACCGGAAGAGCATGCTGATGATTCAGCAGGATCCTGGGGATGAGGTTATCCAACCTAAGGCAATGAGGGGTCTGGCTGGTATGGCCCAAGAACTTTGTTGATGTTCGGCCAGACTAGGTAGGCCTTCCAGTTCTCATTGTCGTTTGAGCAGTAAACCAGGAATTCGCTACTGCTATCCCTGCTGACTCTGTATCTGATGATGCCGCAGCCCTTTACCTTGGCTTGAGCCAACGACGAGGAGATTGCGGTGTTGTATTCCCAGTTCCAATCGCCTGGATACTTGTCCTCTACAGATTCAGCTTGGGCTCCAAACGGAAGCAGCAGCGCTGCCAATACCAGAAACCTCTTCAATCCAGCACCTCCATGGCTCGGCCCCATGCCGGTCACCCGTAATACCCCATCCCAAGCCAAAATGCCACTTTGATCCACAAGTCAATTGGCTGAACTAAAAAGCTAAAAATCACCAAGGTAAACACTGATCGTACCGCTTACATCATTTTCAATACGAGCTTTGAGGTCATCATAACTAGACCAGTTGTAACGAACCGGCTCATCCGTCCGTATCGTGCCATCTGGAAAGTAGTATTGAAGTTGATACCCATTAGGGACACGACCCACTTCCGGCCATGAGTATCTACGATAAACTTTCACCCCAGACCTAGCCATTGCGTCCGGCTCAGCCTTTAAAATTTCATAAGCCTGTATTTTTCTAATCCAATCCCAGTTAGGCTCTATAATTCCGCTCCGCGGAGTCATATCACGTAAAAACATGAGCAGATCACGTTTACCGCGCAATGCTCTAACCACAGACTGATGTGACGCTTCACTTTCGATCCATCCAGGCAGCAGGCCTGAAACATAAGCTCCGAATTCGGCAGCGTCACGTAAATATCCAAGATCAGAGACACGTCGCGCTGGAAGCTGCGCAATAGGCATCTGGTCAATTGCAGAGATCAAGCCATGCCACTCTCTTTCCCGATGATTTCGAAGATACTCCTGCATCTCAAAAACTTCAGAATCGAATTTCACAAAGGCCGAGCTAAGACGCCATAACTTCTCCAGAGTTTCAGTCATGAGAACTCGCATAGTTCCAACCAACTGACGCTCAAGTTTTTCAGCTGATATCTTGCTGTGAAGAATAGGAAAATAACCAGCAGCAACTATCGCAAGAATAGACCCTACACCTTGGACCCAGCTGGCTGCAGCAGCATTATCAAGCCCAACCCATTTTAATAATACAATTAACTGCCAAACTGATGGAATCACGATAAAAACAGCACACAAGACAATTACCACAACAACTAAGCACAACCGCTTCCTATTCTCATCAAGCACTGTATTTTTCCTTTTCAGCGAACCAGCCAAATCAATCCTCTGGCCATTATGAGTGATGGCGCATGCATGGAGAAAGCCATGAACCACATTCCACCGCGTCCAACCGCCACCAGGGAAATGATCCTGGAATGCTGCAAGCCAATCGCCGAGAAGCTTGAGGCCGACGCCGAGACCCTGGCACATCACTACAGCCGTCACATGGACGGCTTTGACCTTTGCATTGAGCTGGCGAAATGGGCCGGTTGGGATATGCAGCGAGACGACATCGACACCCTCGACCAACTGGGCCACATGGTGGACGAGGCTGAGCGCAAAGCAGTGAAGGCCTGGTTCGAAGAGCACAACCCCCAGCCGCCGTTCACCATTGGGGACAGCATCAAGCAGGGCTTGATCACTGGCATCAGCGACTACACGCCGGCCTGCTTCGAAGTCAAGGTAGAGGGCCAGCCCGAAACAACCCGGCTCATCATCAAGTTCGAAGACGCGAAAGCCGCCTGACTCTGGAGGGATCCATGAGCCAGTTCTACCTACAGGACAGCCGCAGCAACACCGGTGACGGTCTCATGTTCTGGGCCTTGGGCGGCGGCTACACCACCAGCCTCGACAAGGCCGAGCTGTTCACCCAGGAACAAGCCTGTGGCCACCGGGAAACAGACATTCCATGGCCGAAGGACTACATTGATGCCCGCGCACATCTCGGTGTCGACCATCAATACATCAGCCTGGACGAAGCCCGCGACCAGCTGAGCCCGGGATGCACTGTTGTCCTGCAGATCCCGGGGCACTGGAACGGGAACGACATTGCCTTGGCCAGGTGGCCAATAGGCCACACCTTCCGATTCGAGAAGGCACACCACCTCACCCTCGAGGCTGCCGAAGCGATCGGCAACACGCCAGAGGAAGCGGTGATCTGGCCAGTGGCTTACCTCGAAGCCAAGGCCCGGCGCCTGGTGCACAAGCGGGACGTTGATATCAAAGAGGCCCTGATGGGCACCGGCATTGTGCTGCCCAAGGCAAAGCGACGGCAGTCAGCAAGCATCCAGAACTGCGGCGGCTGTGGCCGATTCGTGCCTTCGCCCAGCTACGAAGACTGCCGCCACTGCGATCACGACAATCGCCCGTAACGCCAAGCGCTGCCCGCCAGCGCCTTCCCCTATTCAACGATAACGCCTCCCCGGCCATGAGCGGGCGAACCGGCACTCTCATCAGGGCACTGCAACGGCCCGGGTTTAACGTTAAGTTCAGATGAAATGTCGAGCAGCTTTAGCTTAGATCTCTCGCTGCAATCGTAGACCAAGAACTTACCCGACACTGAGCCTAAGAGAACACCCAGGACTTCACGAGAGTCCGATGTAACGATTGGAACAGGCTCTTTAGCCCTTAAGAGCACGTTATAGTCGTCTACTGCGCGCATGGCTGGCAGCACCAAAAGAGTCATGCCCAGCCCTAATAAGGCTGTAGCAGTCGCCTTCTTAGTATCTGATCCCTCAAGTATCATTTTTAATGCCATGGCTACTGCGGAGCTGAACAAAAGAGACAACGCTATTTCTATGCCTCCGCTAACTAGTGGATGCTTCTCCAAATTCAGGTCAAAAACCCAATAGCCAATTTGGCTCAGCGCCATTATCGCAGTCCCTAGAACTACAATCACGACAAGGCCAACTCTGCGCATCGAGTCGGAATCCTTAAATCGATTGAATGCTACAAGAGCAATACCAGTGCAGACCGTGACCCAAGGCAACCCTTCTTTGATCAGATCCTGAGGTGAAAGAAAACCTAAAACCCATGACGACCGAAAATACTTATAAAAAACCCAGCTATAAACCAACCCTGAGAAATATGCAAACCCGATCATCACACTTGATATAAATGCGACCTTGCTAAACCCATCTAGCAAACTCTGGTGAGCGGTGCCGCTCGAACTCTTTTGCATCATGCCCCCAAGTATCATCCAGAATAAACTACGCGCCAACAATAATTGCCAAGGGTAAATGATACCTATATGCGCGCTGAACCGCGCTTTTTATGTTGGTGCCAGCACGCAAGGACCACAACATGACGTGTATGACGTCCCTCGCCCTTCCCTTCGAAAAAGAGCTGGTTGTCGATCTCTTCGCCGGCGGCGGCGGCGCCAGCAGTGGCATCGCTGAGGCGTACCGCGAACCGGATGTGGCGGTAAACCACAACCCAATCGCCCTGGCTGTGCATCGCGCCAACCACCCGCAGACCGAGCACTACGTAGCGGACGTTTTCGAGGTCGACCCGATCCTGGCCACCAAGGGGCAGCCGGTCGGTATCCTGTGGGCTTCGCCCGACTGCCGGCACCACAGCAAGGCCAAGGGCGGCAAGCCTCGCAACCGCAAGATACGTGGCCTGGCTTGGGTGATCATCCGCTGGGCCTACCAGACCAGCCCGCGCCTGATCTTCCTCGAAAACGTGGAGGAGTTCGCCGACTGGGGGCCGCTCGACGATGAGGGACGCCCGATCAAGGCAGAGAAAGGACGCACCTTCCAGGCCTTCGTGAATGTGCTGGGCAACGGGATACCCGAGGATCACCCGGACCTGCCGGAGATCTTGGCCGAGATCGGAGACCACGTGCCTAAGGAAGCCCTGGTGCGAGGCTTGCGCTACAACTTTGAGCACCAGGTGCGCGTCGCGGCAGACCAGGGCGCGCCAACGATCCGCAAGCGGCTGTACGGCATCGCCCGGCGCGATGGCAAGCCCATCGTGTGGCCGGCGCCGACGCATCACAAGAATCCCGGCAAGAGCCAGAAGTCCTGGCGGTCCGCCGCCGAGTGCATTGACTGGGAGTTGCAGGGCCGCACGATCTTCCGCGAAGACGCTCTGGTGGAAAACACCATGAACCGCATCGCCAAGGGCCTGTGGCGACATACCCTGGCCTGCAACGACCCGTTCATTGTCCCGCTGCGCGGCACTTCGAAGTCGCACACCAGCACGCACAGCGTCGCAGATCCGATTTCTACCATCAGCGGCGGGGGCACCCACCACGCCCTGGTTCAGCCAACAATGGCCGTGGCCGGCTGCCTCACAGAGCACGCCAACGGATCGACGCAGCGAACCTTCGACGCCGAAGAGCCGCTTCGGACGCAAGTGGCCCAGGTCAAAGGTGGACACTTCGCGCTGATCACCGCCAACTTGGTCACCCTTCGCAGCGGCTGCGTCGGTTCCCCGATGGCCAACCCGGTCGGCTGCATAACCCAGAGCGGCGGGCATCACGCCATAGCGTCAGCCCACCTTGAGCAGGCGAACGGAGGGTTCTACAAGGGCGATGGCCGCAGCGCAGCCGACCCGTTCTCGACGATCCTGGGCAAGGGCTCTAACCAGCGCCTGGTCACGGCATACCTGGTCAAGTACTACGGCGCCGAGAAAGACGGCATATCCATGCGAGAGCCGATGCATACCATCCCCTCGAAGGATCGGATGGCCGTCGTTCAGGTCGTGCAGTTGCAGACCCCCACCCTAACGGACGAGCAGCTGGCCGGCGCCCGCGAGTGCGCCGCGTTCATGCGCAAGTATCTGCCGCAGCACTTCACCGAGCACGCCGACGTGGTGATGGTCGGCGACTACGTAATGGTCGACATCACGCTGCGTATGCTCAAGCCGCACGAACTGAAGCGCGCCCAAGGCTTCCGGGCTGACTACATCATCGACCGCGGGCTCTTCCTCGACGAGGAAACAGGCCAGCTGTACTGGAAAGAAATTTCAGGAGCCAACCAGGTAAAGCTTCTGGGCAACAGCGTCTGCAAGGACGAAGCCCGAGCCCTTGTCTCGGCGAACGCATCTGACCTCATCGAACTCTATCAACGACTAGCGGCTTGACTGGAAGAAATCTCATGGCCAAAGATCTTCGTCGCGATTTCTAACGATTTTGTACTCTTTAAAGGCAGTTCTGACCTTGAATATTTCGACGTCGGGATAGCTTCTTTCCAAAATGGCGGCGAGCTTTGTCCTCTCAAGTGATGAGTTGCAACCAACGATCACTTGGCGAAGCTTTCCGATAGCTGAAAATGGCATGAAATACAAACTGCCAGCGCTTTCAGCCTTATCCAAAAGAAATATCTGCCTAACTTCTTTTTCATAAGACCACTCGGAATGCTTGATCCGGAGTTGGCGATGCATGAGTTCATACTGTTCTGCTTTTGACTTACTAAGATACTCGTCAGCGTCAAAAATCATGCGCCCACTTAGGTACTCCACAGAATGGAGGGACTTTTCGTCGATCTCGAAAGCCAAACATAATCCTCTATGCCTGTCACCGTAATGCCCCCACTGAACAGGACTGGTATATGTCTTGCTAAAGCAGAGCATGCCATACAGCTCTGCCACACGCCTTTTAAAAAACCGTAGACCCTCTCTAATCTTTGGATCCTCTGAGGAGAGACACATCATTTCAAATGGATCATTCAGATCCATTACAGTCGCAACTTTCAACCTAGATTTATGAAGATTTTGCAGCCCGTACTGCTCATTGCAAAAATGATAAACCATCATGGCCTTGACTCACTTACCAGATCATCCGATGAATAACAGTTGACGGGCTCAATATACCCGCGAGACATCCTCATGCCCATAGAAAACAAAATTGATTGCCCTGCAATACACAAGCGCAGCAGTAGCTATCCGTTTGGTGAGCGCGTACCGCGAACCGTCCGAATGCTTAAGACAGTAACCGCCGACCCGATGCCAGGTATCGGGCTCGCATACATCAAGGGCGATCCGCCGTTGGCGAAATCAGGCCAAACCTATCCAGTTTGGACGAACAGCTACGGCGCTGTTACTGCTGTAATGGAGGACGGCACCCGCCTCGGCCTGCGCCCAGAAGAGTTCGAAGTCGACAGCTGGCACCACCTTGCAGCTGAGCCAGCCCCACAGCCCCACCCCGAGCCTATAGCCTGGATGGTTGGTACTGCCATCTGGTGGACCAAAGAAGAGGCAGAGCGGGATGCAGAGGCTACTGGGCTGTCTATTGTTGGCCTGGGCCCGATGACCGATTCCGCTGAGGTCGAGCGGCTGCGAGAGGCCCTGAAGTTCTACGCGGACCGGGACCACTTCTCGGAGGACATTGGCAGCGACTGGGACAGCGTGAGCGGCGAACCCGCGAACGTGCTCTGGCATGAGTCGGAGGCCTGGTTCGTCGAAGACGGCTCTATCGCTCGCGCCGCCCTGGAGCGCAGGCCTGAAACAAAGTCGTTTTAACCCGCCTCCTCTGGCTCTTGCTCCAGCAGCCAGAGAGCACTTTCGATCTCCGCAATTGCGCCAGGCACCAGTTCGGCATCCACCCATTGCCAGGACGTATTGCCTATGAGCCCGCCAATGGCCTGGCGGCGCAGTTCACCGATGTCGATGCCCTGCTGCTCCGCTGCTGCAAAGACCGCCGCCAGCGCTTGCTCCAAATGCATAACCCGTTCTGTGGTCATGGCTGCTCTCCGGTTGGGAGGCTAAGTCTAGTCCGCTCCCGATGACCTGGATGTGAAAAACGCACAAGAGCACATCTGTACTCCATCCAGCTGCGACCCCTCTCCCCTCTATTCACTGCCGCGATATGGCGGCCAAGGAATCGTCATGCCTGAAGAAATCAAGCTGATCCAGCCGGCGCCGGTCGTGCGCGACGAATACGGAATGTTTGAACATCCCGACCTTCCCGACTTCGACGAGGGGGACGGCGAGAAGTGCAAGGCCTGGATCGCGCAACAGGGCCTGCAGCTCGTTATGTTCCACCTGGAGACCGACGCACCGGAGGAAATCGCTGACCGGTACTTCGCATCCGATGAGCCGCATTGCGGCTACTGGGAGCCCAGCAAGCCTGAAGGTGACGGCTGGTTCTGCCTGGCCATCCACGACACCGACGACGGCCCTGTGTGCTGGTGGGCGCGCCGCGAGGTGGCGGCATGAGGCTGAAACAGTATCCGCTGGACGTGCAGAGCGTCGGCAGCGACACCTACATCGCGATGAGCAAGGGTCATCATGACCTCGAGGTGTTCATGGCTGAAGCCGTCAAAGAACACCCGGGCTGGTTCCTGGGCGGCCCGCAGCACAAATGGTGCAAGACGGTGCCGGATCGCTCGGGCGAGTTTGCACATCGGTATGTGTTCGTCGAGGAAGGCACGCCAGGCGCATGGCCGGCGACCTACTGCTGGGAGTTCGGTGAAGACTACAAGCGCTACAACGCCGAGGTGCATTCATGATCGGCGCCAACGATCCAGTCCGTAAAGCAACGGGCGGCCTTTTCGACTTGGACGAGATCATCGCAGTTGCCTTCCTGTTCTGCCTGCTGGTCTTCGTCACCGGTGCTGGAGTTGACCCCGAGCCGCAAACGAAATGCGCGCCAGTAATCAACCCGCAGGCCGGCAACGAGCGCCAGCTCTCCCCGCACGAAACCCAACCCGAACCTACACCCGCTCTGGCGCCTGGACGCTGGATTGATGAGAGGTATCAGTTGTGAAACTGACCGACAACCAGCAGCGCGTCCTCGATGCCTTGCGCGAGGTATCACGCGCCAACGTAGTGCGGTACCGGGAGAAAACCCCTTACCTGTACGAGCAAGACTGCAAGAAGCTGGCAGCAGGCGATCAGGCCTGCGCCTTTGGCCTGGGCGGGCTGAGCCGCGAGGTTGGCACTCGCCTCAACCTCGCGGCCGCTTCGGTGCTCAGCACTTTCAAGGCTCTGGAGCGAAAAGGTCTCGTCCTGCGCGAGGCCGGCTACCCGGAGTATCAGCGGCCACGTTACTGGTGGCCCATCGGTCTCGCAGCTGAGATGGCGGCACAACTACTTCCAGCCGAGAAGGTGGCGCCATGAATAATCTGATCGAAGTGAGGGTATCCAACCTGGCCGGCGAGGCCCTAGGCTGGGCAGTCGGCAAGGCCGAAGGGCTGGATGTGTACTTGGAGCCGCCCGGCTACAACGGAGTGTCCTGGCGGGTGTTCGCCCGGTACCAGGGCCAGGCCATCGAGCACGCCAAACGTTTCAATCCCTGGGAGGACTGGGCGGTCGGCGGGCCTCTGCTCGATAAACACCAGGGCGGCGCCAAGTACTGCTCCGACCTGGATGAAACTGTCTGCTACAGCGGAGGACCTGCAGCAGCTGTCGTTTGGCTGTACGGACCAAATGCATTGACGGCGTTCTGTCGCGGGCTAGTTCGCTACCGGCTCGACTATATCGTCCAGGTGCCCAAGGAGCTGATGCCATGACCGAACAAAGCACAAAGGAATTCTACACTGTCGATCAAGCCTCTCAGCATGCTGCTGAATGGTGCAAACGCAATCCCGCATGGCGCCGGATCTGCGATATCCCGGATATCTCCGTGTTCGAAAAAACCTACGATGAGATTCCAAAGCGCGAGCGCGCCTACTGGGAAAAGAACGGCGGCGAAGAATGCTGGCGTGAATTCGGCGCCGGAGGAACCAAGGTGCCTACCGGATTCATCTCTGGAAAGGGAGAGTTCTTCGACCACGTCCTGAAAGTGCCACTCCATCACAACATGATGATGGTGTACCGCGTCGGCAAGAGGTGGATGCCATGATCGCCCTCGCCTACATGGCCTACCTGATCTACAGGGGGCCGCGATGAGCCATCGAATCGTTTGCCAGTTCAGTTGCGGCGCCGCTTCGGCGGTAGCCACCAAGCTGGCCCTGGCTGAGTACGGCAGTACGCACGATGTGCAGATCATCAACGCATTCCTGGCCAACGAGCATAAGGACAATCGCAGGTTCGCCGAGGACTGCGAAGCTTGGTTTGGCCAGTCCATCACCGTGCTGCGAGACGAGAAGTACGGCGCCGACGCCTATGAGGTGTTTCGGCGCGAGCGCTACATGAAGGGCCGAACCGGTGCGCCCTGCACGAAGATCCTCAAGCGGCGCTTGCTCGACACATGGAAGCAGCCAGGTGACGTGATGGTGTTCGGATACACCGCCGAGGAAGCGGACCGACTAGAGGACTTCCGGGAGCGCAATCCAGACCGCCCGGTGATCGCCCCTTTGATCGACCGAGGCCTGGGCAAGGATGACTGCAAAGCCATCCTGCTGCGCGCTGGCATCGAACTGCCCCTGATGTACCGGATGGGCTACGACAATGCCAATTGCATCGGCTGCGTGAAGGGCGGCGAAGGCTACTTCCGGGCGATCCGCCAAGACTTCCCTGAGCAGTTCGAGGCGCTGTGCACCATCCAGGATGATCTGGGTGAAGGCTCCTACCTGTTCCGCAACCGCACCACCAACGTGCGTTTCTCGCTGCGCGACCTCGGCGATGGCCCGGTGCGCCGCAACGAGAAGCTACCGGCCTGCTCGTTCTTCTGTGAGATCGCAGAAGCGGACTTGATCGCTAAAGCCTAACCCCTCCCCCTACTACTCAAGCCCGCCGACATGCGCGGGCATGGAGAGACTCATGCTCAATTTCTTGGCCCGCCTGTTCAAGCGCAAGAAGAAGCCGGCACAACGCGCCGCGCTCGGCCCGACCGGGCATGCCCGTGGCCACAGCCCGGCATCCGGCCGGCAAGACCCGATGCTCGACCCGCTCAACCCCATGAGCCCGATCAGCCCCATGCATCCCATACATCTGGCGGACAGCTACGAGCCGACTCGCTCGAGCAGTTCGTGCGCCAGTCGGGACTACAGCAGCTACGACAGCGGCAGCAGCTACTCATCGAGCGACAGCAGCAGCTCCAGCGATAGCGGGTCCAGCTCAAGCAGCTGCGACTGACCACCAACCTGCCGCCACCGGCGGCGCGGAGGCCATAATGAAGAAAGAACTGATTAAAATTAGCGAGTTTCAGCGGCGAAAATGGGGCGAAAACGGCACCCCGCTGTGCTCCCAGGCAATTCGCAACTACCTCCGCAACCGCAAGATTCCTGGCGAGCGGATAGGTAACATTTGGTACGTCGACTGGGCTGCCTACCAGCGGTCCACCGGCAACAGCTTGGTTGATATGGTGCTGAAAGGAGTCGCGTGATGGTTCCTCGACCAAGGAACAAGGCCAACAAAGGCCTGCCCATGAACCTCTACTTCGACGCTCGACGGGGCACGTATCGGTATCGGCGCCCCACCGACGGGAAGTGGTTTCAGTTCGGCTCAGACCGAGGCCGAGCAATAGACGCGGCCGCACAGCTCAACACCGCTTTCCTGCGCGGGAGCGACTTGGTGGCCGAGGTTCTTGGCGAATGCTCAGTGACTTTGGGCGAGTTCCTGGTCACCTATGAGCGAGACGTGCTCCCGCCTCGCGAGCTAGCAAAAGCAACGCTTGATCTATACACCGTCAGGTTCAAGCAAATTCGGGCAGAGTTTGCCGAGCGACCAATAGACCAGATCACCATCAGGATGGTCGCTGAGTTTCTCGAACCGCTTACCCCACGGGCGAGTAACCAGGCACGAGCAATCTTGATCGACCTGTTCAACCATGCCGCAGCAAAAGGCCTCTGCCCGGACAACCCTGCGGCCAACACTATTCCGAAAATCGAGAAAAAGCAGCGCAAGCGGCACACCGTAGAAGGTCTGAAAGCAATCCGCGATAAGTCCCCGCGCTGGCTCAGAAACGCCATCGATCTTGCGCTCATTACAGCGCAACGGCGCGGCGACATCCTCGATATGAAGTTCGAAGACGTGCGTGATGGCTATCTGTATGTCGTGCAGAGCAAGACGGAGAAGGCTTCGGACGCTGGTTGGCTGAAGATCAAACTCACAGACCAATTGAGCGAGGTACTTACCCGGTGTCGCGACGACATTCTGTCCCCGTACTTGGTGCACCGCCGCCCGGAGCGGAAGAAGAAACGTGAAGGGAAGGATCATTGGACGAAGGTTGACGAGAGGTTTCTCACCCGTGCCTTCAAGGATGCGAGGGATGCTGCGGGCTGCTACAGCGAGCTCAAAGAGGAGGAAATGCCGGGGTTTCATGAGGTACGCGCCCTCTCCCTTCACCTGTACAAGCGGGCCGGGAAAGATGGCCAGAAGATCGCGGGGCATACCACTGAAGGAATGACCAGGAACTACCAGAAGGGGCACGAAGATGTGGTGTGGTCCGAGGTCGAAGCCGACCTGGATATTGGCGAATTCGCCGGATAGTTTTGCGCCCATTTTGCGCAAGTTTTGCGCAGGGTCGCCCATAAAAAAATCCAGTCACCGCTAAGTGACTGGATTTCTTGGAGTATTTTGGTCGGGACGGAGTGATTCGAACACTCGACCCCTTGCACCCCATGCAAGTGCGCTACCGGGCTGCGCTACGCCCCGACTACATTCTCATAACCTCTGAGAACGATGAAGAATCTAACCTAACTCTCTGATAAATGAAACCTTTTTCTCAAAAAAATTTCCACCCATCAGAAAAAGCCCAGCTCACTTCTTCAACACGACCAACACATCCTCCAATTCAACAATCATCTGCCGAATCAGCTGCTTGTACTGGCTCGATTCATCCTTAGCCTCATCACTGGAAAGCCGCAACCGCGCCCCGCCAATGGTGAACCCCTGGTCATAAAGCAGCGCACGAATCTGGCGAATCATCAGCACGTCCTGCCGCTGGTAATACCGCCGGTTACCCCGCCGCTTCACAGGGTTAAGCTGGTCGAACTCCTGCTCCCAATACCGCAGCACGTGTGGCTTTACCGCACACAGCTCGCTCACTTCACCAATGGTGAAGTAGCGTTTACCCGGTATGGGGGGCAGTTCGTCGTTATGGCTTGGTTCCAGCATAGGCCTCAACCCGGGCCTTCAACTTCTGCCCTGGACGAAAGGTGACGACGCGCCGTGCAGTGATCGGGATCTCTTCCCCTGTTTTGGGGTTGCGGCCCGGCCGCTGGCGTTTGTCGCGGAGGTCGAAGTTGCCGAAACCGGACAGCTTCACCTGCTCGTTCTCTTCAAGTGCGTGCCGAATTTCTTCGAAAAACAGCTCGACCAGCTCCTTGGCCTCACGCTTGTTAAGCCCCAGCTCCTCGTACAGCCTTTCGGCCATCTCAGCTTTCGTCAGAGCACCCATGCCGTTATTTCCTTAACGTGGTGTTCAACCTTTGTTCGAGCGAGGTGAGGATGTTTTGCAGGGTAGTGTTCACCTCATCGTCGTTAAGAGTGCGCGATGGATGCTGCCAGGTCAAGCCGACGGCAAGGCTTTTTCTATCAGGATCAATGCCTTTACCTTGGTAGACATCAAACAGCCTGAGGTCTGTGAGCCATTCGCCTGCATTGTCACGAATTAATTCAAGCACCGCGCTAGAAGGCACATCACGTCCTGCAATCAACGCCAGGTCACGACGGGTTTCCGGGAACTTGGACAGCTCGCTGAATTTCGGCAGGCGGCCTTCGACCACGTCGCCCAGCACCAGCTCGAACAGGAACACCGGGCGGTCCAGGTCCAGGGCTTTGGCCAGCTCCGGGTGGATGGCGCCAAGGTAGCCGACCAGCTTGCCATCACGCTCGATGGCGGCGGTTTGGCCTGGGTGCAGGGCTGGGTGCTTGCCGGCGCTGAAGGTGAAGTCGCTCAGCGCGCCGGAGTAACCCAGCAGGGCTTCCACGTCGGCTTTAACGTCGAAGAAGTCGACGCCGTCGCGGCCGTTGGCCCAGCCTTCTGGCAGGCGGCTACCGGTGATAACGCCGGCGATCATTGGCTGCTGTTGCAGGTCGCCCAGCTGGCCGACGAAGCGCAGGCCGCTTTCGAACAGGCGCACGCGGTCTTGCTGGCGGTTCAGGTTGTGCTGCAGCGCCTTGACCAGGCCCGGCCACAGGGACGCGCGCATGGCGGCCATGTCGCTGGAGATGGGGTTGGCCAGCAGCAGTGGCTCTACGCCCGGGCTGAACAGTTCGAACAGTTTCGGGTCGATGAAGCTGTAGGTGATGGCTTCCTGGTAACCGCGGGCAACCAGCAGGCGGCGCAGGGTTGGCAGGTCACCACGGGTTTCCGGCTTGCCTTGTGGGGCCAGGCGGGCTTGCGGGTAACGTACCGGCAGGTTGTTGTACCCGTACAGGCGGGCCAGCTCTTCGATCAGGTCCACTTCCAGGCTGATGTCGAAACGGTGGCTTGGGACGGTGACAGTCCACTGCCCTTCCCCATCACGGGTCGTGGTCAGCTCCAGGGCGTTGAGCAGTTGCTCGACCTGGGCGGGGTCCATTTGCATGCCGAGCATCTGGGTGATGCGTTCGTCACGCAGGGTGACCGGGGCCACGCTTGGCAGGTGCTGTTCGCTGACGGCTTCGACGACCGGGCCGGCTTCGCCGCCGACGATGTCCAGTACCAGCTGGGTGGCGCGCTCGAGGGCTTCGCGGGCCAGCTGCGAGTCGACGCCGCGCTCGTAGCGGTGCGAGGCATCGGTGTGCAGGCCGTAGGAACGGGCTTTACCGGCGACGGAAATCGGCTCGAAGAAGGCGCTTTCCAGGAACAGGTCGCGGGTTTTTTCGGTGTTTACACCGCTGTGCTCGCCACCCATGACGCCAGCGATGGCCAAGGCGCGGGTGTGGTCGGCAATAACCAGGGTGTCGGCGCGCAGGGCAACTTCCTGGCCGTCGAGCAGGACGAGTTTTTCGCCCTCTTCAGCCATGCGGACGCGGATGCCGCCGTTGATTTCTGCCAGGTCGAAGGCGTGCATCGGCTGGCCGAGTTCGAGCATCACGTAGTTGGTGATGTCGACGGCGGCGTCGATGCTGCGCACGTCGCTGCGGCGCAGGCGCTCAACCATCCACAGCGGGGTGGGCTTGCTGAGGTCGACGTTACGGATAACGCGGCCCAGGTAGCGCGGGCAGGCGACCGGGGCGCTGACTTCGACCGGGCGCACTTCGTCGTGGGCAGCCGGTACGGCTGGCACCACCGGGCGGGTGACCGGGGTGTTGTACAGGGCGCTGACGTCGCGGGCCAGGCCGGCGATGGACAGGCAGTCACCACGGTTCGGCGTAAGGCCGATTTCGATGCTGGCGTCGTCCAGGCTCAGGTAGGTGCGAATGTTTTCGCCAACCGGAGCGTCGGCAGCCAGCTCCAGCAGGCCATCGTTTTCTTCGCTGATCTGCAGCTCGGCAGCCGAGCACAGCATGCCGAAGGATTCGACGCCGCGCAGCTTGGCCTTCTTGATCTTGAAGTCGCCTGGCAGTTCGGCACCGATCATGGCGAACGGGATCTTGATGCCTGGGCGGGCGTTAGGGGCGCCGCACACGACCTGGAAGGTTTCCTGGCCGTTGCTTACCTGGCACACGCGCAGCTTGTCGGCGTCCGGGTGCTGCTCGGTGGCGAGGATTTCGCCCACGACAATGCCGCTGAACTGGCCGGCAGCGGGGGTTACGCTGTCGACTTCGAGGCCAGCCATGGACAGGCGGGCGACCAGTTCGTCACGGGAGACTTGCGGGTTTACCCAACCGCGCAGCCACTGTTCACTGAATTTCATGCTGTTCTCCTGAAAGTTGCGTCGGGCATTGACCTAGCGGAATTGCGCGAGGAAGCGCAGGTCGTTGTCGAAGAACAGACGCAAATCGTTGACGCCATAGCGCAGCATGGCCAGGCGCTCGGCGCCCATGCCGAAGGCGAAGCCCTGGAACTCTTCCGGGTCGATGCCAGACATGCGCAGCACGTTCGGGTGCACCATGCCGCAGCCCATCACTTCGAGCCAGCCGGTTTGCTTGCACACGCGACAGCCATTGCCGGAACACATCACGCACTGGATGTCGACTTCGGCGGACGGCTCGGTGAACGGGAAGAACGATGGGCGGAAACGTACCGCCAGTTCTTTTTCGAAGAACACGCGCAAGAATTCTTCGATGGTGCCCTTGAGGTCGGCGAAGTTGATGTCGCGATCGATCAGCAGGCCTTCGACCTGGTGGAACATCGGCGAGTGGGTGATATCCGAGTCGCAGCGGTATACGCGGCCCGGGCACACAATGCGAATCGGCGGCTGGGTGGACTCCATGGTCCGCACCTGCACCGGCGAGGTGTGGGTGCGCAGCAGCATGTTGGCATTGAAGTAGAAGGTGTCGTGCATCGCCCGGGCCGGGTGGTGGCCGGGGATGTTGAGCGCTTCGAAGTTGTGGTAGTCGTCTTCCACCTCTGGGCCTTCGGCAATGCCGTAGCCGATGTGGGTGAAGAACTGCTCGATGCGCTCGAGTGTACGGGTGATCGGGTGCAGGCCACCGGTGGCCTGGCCACGGCCTGGCAGGGTGACGTCAATGCATTCGGCAGCCAGGCGAGCGCTGAGCTCTGCCTCTTCAAAGGCAGCCTTGCGGGCATTGAGCACAACGGTGACGCGCTCTTTGGCGTCGTTGATCAGCGCGCCGATTTTCGGGCGCTCTTCGGCTGGCAGGTTGCCCAGGGTCTTCATCACCTGGGTCAGCTCGCCCTTCTTGCCGAGATAATTTACCCGGATCTGTTCCAGGGCATTGATGTCTTCAGCGCGCTCCACGGCCTCCAGGGCTTGAGAGACCAGCGCATCCAGGTTTTCCATGTACAGACTCCAGATACGAAAATAGGGGAAGAGCTTTGAAGGCTCTTCCCCTATCGATGACGTTCAATGCCCGGCGACGCTAGCGCCGCCGGGTGATTGCCTCGGGTACTTAAGCCAGAACGGCTTTAGCTTTCTCGACAATCGCAGCAAACGCCGCTTTTTCGTTCACTGCCAGATCGGCCAGAACCTTACGGTCGATTTCGATCGAAGCCTTTTTCAGGCCAGCAATCAGACGGCTGTAGGACAGACCGTTGGTGCGGGCACCGGCGTTGATACGAGCGATCCACAGTGCGCGGAACTGACGCTTCTTCTGACGACGGTCACGGTAGGCATATTGACCAGCCTTGATGACAGCCTGCTTGGCAACGCGGAATACGCGCGAGCGCGCACCGTAGTAGCCTTTAGCCAGTTTCAGAATTTTCTTGTGACGCTTACGAGCGATGACGCCACGCTTAACACGAGCCATGAGTAACTTCCTCTATCTAAACCAGAATTAACGTACGCGCAGCATGCGCTCGACTTTTGCCACGTCAGACGGGTGCAGCAGGCTGGCACCGCGCAGTTGACGCTTACGCTTGGTCGACATTTTGGTCAGGATGTGGCTCTTGAAAGCGTGCTTGTGCTTGAAGCCGGAAGCGGTCTTCAGGAAGCGCTTCGCAGCACCGCTCTTGGTTTTCATTTTTGGCATGTTGGAACTCCGCATTCGATAAAAATTACACAATAATCATCAGGCCTGCCGTGCCCGGGAGATTACTTCTTCTTTTTGGGGGCGATGACCATCATAAGCTGGCGTCCTTCCATCTTAGGATGCTGCTCAACGGCGCCGTATTCGGCGAGGTCGGCTTCGACCCGCTTCAACAGCTCCATGCCCAGCTCCTGGTGGGCCATCTCACGGCCGCGGAATCTCAGAGAGATCTTGGCCTTGTCCCCATCGGTAAGGAAACGTACCAGGTTGCGTAGTTTTACCTGGTAATCCCCTTCTTCCGTCCCTGGACGAAACTTGATTTCTTTGATCTGGATCTGCTTCTGGTTTTTCTTGGCTTCGTTGGCCTGCTTCTTCTTCTCGAAGAGGTGCTTGCCGTAGTCCATGACCTTGCAGACGGGCGGTTGCGCGTCTGCAGAGATTTCTACCAGATCCAGCTTCGCTTCATCAGCGATACGAAGCGCTTCATCAATCGAGACGATGCCAATCTGCTCGCCGTCAGCGCCAATTAACCGAACCTCGCGTGCCGAGATATTCTCGTTGATCGGGGCTTTCGGTGCAGTTCGTTTATCGTTTCTCATTTCACGCTTAATAGTCATTACTCCGATTCTAGGCGACCGCGCTGGGCAACAGCGCTGTTGAGCAGCTGCGTGAATTCAGCCACCGGCATGGAGCCGAGGTCTTTGCCTTCACGGGTGCGTACGGCGACGGTCTGCGTTTCGACTTCGCGATCCCCTATAACCAAAAGGTACGGGACCTTGAGCAAAGTATGCTCGCGGATTTTAAAGCCGATCTTCTCATTTCTCAAGTCCGACTTGGCACGGAAACCGCTACCGTTCAGGGTATTTTCTACCTCGAGGGCAAAATCGGCCTGTTTGTCGGTGATATTCATGATCACAGCCTGGGTTGGCGCCAGCCACGCCGGGAACACGCCAGCGTAGTGCTCGATCAGCATGCCGATAAAGCGTTCGAACGAACCAAGGATGGCGCGGTGCAGCATGACCGGGCGTACTCGGCTGTTATCTTCGGCGATGTAGCTGGCATCCAGGCGCTCTGGCAGGTTCGGGTCGTACTGCAGGGTACCGCACTGCCAGTTACGGCCGAGGCAGTCGCGCAGGGTGAACTCGATCTTCGGGCCGTAGAAGGCGCCTTCGCCTGGCTGGTATTCCCACTCCAGGCCGGATTCGTTCAGGGCGTCGGCCAGTGCACCTTCGGCACGGTCCCACAGCTCTTCGGAGCCCACACGCTTGGCCGGGCGGGTCGACAGCTTCATGGCGATGTCGGTGAAGCCGAAGTCCTTGTACACGTCCAGGGTCAGCTTGATGAAGTCGGCGGCCTCTTTCTTCACCTGCTCTTCGGTGCAGAAGATGTGCGCGTCGTCTTGCACGAAGCCACGCACGCGCATGATGCCGTGCAGGGCGCCGGACGGCTCGTTACGGTGGCAGGCACCGAACTCGGCCAGGCGCAGTGGCAGGTCGCGGTAGCTCTTCAGGCCCTGGTTGAATACCTGCACGTGGCACGGGCAGTTCATCGGTTTTACCGCGTAGTCACGGCTTTCCGACGAAGTGGTGAACATGTTCTCGGCGTAGTTGGACCAGTGGCCGGAACGCTCCCAGAGGATGCGGTCGACAACCTGCGGGGTCTTGATTTCCTGGTAGCCGTTGACGCGCTGAACCTGGCGCATGTACTGCTCAAGCACCTGATACACGGTCCAGCCGTTGGCGTGCCAGAACACCATGCCCGGGGCTTCTTCCTGCAGGTGGAACAGGTCGAGCTGCTTGCCGATTTTGCGGTGGTCGCGTTTTTCGGCTTCTTCGATGCGCTGGATGTACGCAGCCAGCTGCTTCTTGTCGGCCCAGGCGGTGCCGTACACGCGTTGCAGCTGCTCGTTCTTGGCATCGCCGCGCCAGTAGGCGCCGGACAGCTTGGTCAGCTTGAATGCCTTGAGGAAGCGGGTGTTCGGCACGTGCGGGCCGCGGCACATGTCGACGTATTCTTCGTGGTAGTACAGGCCCATGGCCTGCTCGTCCGGCATGTCTTCGACCAGGCGCAGCTTGTAGTCTTCGCCACGGGCGGTGAACACGTCGATGACTTCGGCACGCGGGGTCACTTTCTTGACCACGTCGTAGTCTTTGTCGATCAGCTCCATCATGCGCTTTTCGATGGCGGCCATGTCTTCTGGGGTGAAGGGGCGCTCGTAGGCGATGTCGTAATAGAAGCCTTCATCGATGACTGGGCCGATCACCATCTTGGCGGTCGGGTACAGCTGCTTCACGGCGTGGCCAACCAGGTGGGCACACGAGTGACGAATGATCTCCAGTCCCTCTGCATCTTTAGGGGTGATGATCTGCAGGGTGGCGTCGTGGCTGATCAGGTCACAGGCGTCGACCAGCTTGCCGTCGACCTTGCCGGCCACGGTGGCCTTGGCCAGGCCGGCGCCGATGGATGCGGCGACTTCGGCTACGGATACGGCGTGATCAAACGAACGTTGACTGCCATCGGGAAGAGTAATAACGGGCATGGCGCCTCCTCTCCTAGTGGTGACCCCTACCAAAGGTCACGTGGGTTGGGATGAGCCAGTACAAGATCCGACCTGCCCTCCTTTACAGGAAGCCTGCCTCACAGTGGCAGAAGCCTTTCGGCTTGCGAGGGACGAACCAGAGTGACTGGAAAGAAAAAAGATAGCTGCAAGCTGAACGTTGTCAGCTGCAAGCCGGGCATGCTAGCACGCGGGTTGCACGCCAGGCAGAAATATTTGGAAATTACGGACTTCGGCTGAACTAACGCGGAAAAATTCCTATCAGACCTTGGGAAGCAACCTACTCTTGATGAGACCTTAACCCAAGGAGTAACTGGTTATGCGAGTTCCGTCTCTTCTGGCCCTGGCGGCCGCTGGGGCCCTGCTGCTGCCGATGGCGGCGAACGCTGGCAACTTCCCACCAGGCAAGGAAGCTGGCTACATGGCCCAGTGCACGCAAGTGGCCAGCGGCCAGGGCGTTGACGCCGCGACCGCGAAAAAACACTGCGACTGCGGCGCCCAGGCCATCAAAAAGAATTTCACCGACGCGGAGATTGCCGACCTGGACAGCAACGACGGGGTGGACGCCAAGCTGATGCAGAAGGCCCAGACGGTCGTTCAGCAGGCGTGCAAGCCTAAGAGCTGAAACCTTAAAGCCAGGGTCAGCCAGCCATTCTTTGAGCTGGATCAATATCCTGCGAAGGTAAAAGGCGCTAGATGCGCAGAATTAGACTATGATGTGTCCCGTGCTCCGTAGCCTCGGCCGCATTGCACCACTGAAAAAACTAAATGTTCTGGAGATTCACCCATGTCCAATCGCCAACAAGGCACCGTCAAATGGTTCAATGATGAGAAAGGCTACGGCTTCATCACCCCAGCAGGCGGCGGCGACGACCTGTTCGTTCACTTCAAAGCCATCGAATCTGACGGTTTCAAGAGCCTGAAAGAAGGCCAGACTGTTTCCTTCGTCGCCGAGCGCGGCCAGAAGGGCATGCAGGCTGCACAGGTTCGTCCGGAGTAATTCGGATAGCTGTAAAAAAACCCGCCCTTGTGGCGGGTTTTTTTATGGGTGTTGCCCCCGCCTGTACAGGCCTTCAACCGCAGTTAACGCGGGTGACCTTGCCTTGCTCGTCTACATTCAGGTTCAGGCGCTCGGAGCGGTACTCCAGGGTGACCACGTCGTGCGGCTTGAGTATACGTGCCATTTGCGAGCCACTGGCCTTGCGCGCCTGCTCCAGCAGCTCGGCACTGCCTTGCTTGCCAATGGCGAAATCGGCACCGCTGGCCTCGCAACGGCCATCATTGCCAGCCGCTGCGGCTGGTGCATCGCCACCACCTGAGTTACCGCCAGTGCTGCAACCAGCCAGGACAGCAGCCACCGCCAGGGTTGCCAACATTGCACGGGTACGGAACATGAAGCCTCCTAAATCGATCTGGGAACTGCCTGTTCCGACAGCTCCACCAAGAATTCGTTGCAAAACCGCGCAAGTCTGCCTGAACCGGGCGCCCCGAGCGAAAGGCAATCGTGACCGAATTTTACCAGTCAGCCGACGAGGCGCTTGGTTTGCGCTGCAAAGTCATGATTTACTTTAGGAAGTGAAGGCACAGTGCCTCCCCGAATACCAGGATCCGGTATTCGCCCCTCCGCCCCGGGCCCAAGCGAGAGCCTTTCATGAGCAGCCACAGCATCGATGCCGATATCAAGGTCAAATGGGCGGAGGGCCAAAGCGCGTACAGCCCTGGCACGCCGGAGGAGTTGCTGCTGATCGCCGTCGACCTGCTGGTACGCGACCGCGGCGCCGAGGCGGCGCGCAGCTTCGTCGACCAGGTGCTTGAGCGCTTTGCACCGCACCCGGCTATTCCAATCGCGCCAAACGGTCGCTGAGCAGGTCGAAAAGGCCTTGGGCATCGCCCTCCTCCACCCACATCACGTTGGCAGGCTGCTTGAGTACGCCGTACCAGTCGGCAAGGGTCTGGCCGAAGGCCGGGCCTTCGCGGCTGTCGATGCTCATGTGGATGCGCCGGCCACTGAACAACTCGGGCTTTAGCAAGTAGGCGATGACGCTGGCGTCATGCACCGGGCCACCGGGCATGCCGTACAGGTCCATGTCGTGGGTGATGTAGGCGTTGAGGATATCCACCACCCGTTTACTGGCCTGATTGTTCACCGCGGCCAGTTGCTTTAAGCGAGCGTCGCTGGTCAGCAGCTTGTGGGTGACGTCCAGCGGCAGATAGGTGAGCTGTACACCACTGGCCAGCACCACCTGGGCTGCATGCGGGTCGGCGTAGAGGTTGAATTCCGCTGCCGGGGTGATGTTGCCGCCGTTGAAATGGGCGCCGCCCATGACCACCACTTCCTTGATGCCTTTGGCGATTTCCGGGCGCTGGACCAATGCCAGGGCTAGGTTGGTCTGCGGGCCCAGCATGGCCACGGTGATGCTGTGTGGTTTGGCGGCGCCGAGGGTGTCGACCAGATATTGCACGGCGTTGCCTTGTGCCAGGGGCTTCTTCGGTTCGTGTACGGGGACGCCGGTCAGGCCTTCTTCGCCGTGGACGTCGGCGGCGTAGATGGGCGTGCGTACCAGCGGGCGGGCGGCACCGGCATAGACGGGGATGTCTTCACGGCCGGCCCATTCACGGGCCAGGCGGGCGTTGCGCGAGGTTTTGTCCAGGCGGACGTTGCCGGCCACGGTGGTGATGGCGCGGATGTTGAGTTCGTCGGGCGAGGCCATGGCCAGGAACAGCGCGACCACGTCGTCGGCGCCGGGGTCGGTGTCGATGATCAGGTCGATCGGGGCGGCCTGGAGGGTGGTGGCGGTGGCCATGAGGGCGAGTCCTTGTAGCAGGGGTTTGAGCATGGTGTGGCACTCCTGTTGCCTGAGTAGTAATTTCCGGGGCTGCTTTGCAGCCAATCGCCGGCAAGCCAGCTCCCACAGGTACAGCGCCGCCCCCCCAAGGCTGATGACATCCCTGTGGGAGCTGGCTTGCCGGCGATCGGGGGCAATGCCTCCGCCTTCAAAAGGTGACGCCGGAGATCAGGGCGATGTTGCTGTAGGGCTGGCACTCGCCCGTACGCACCACGGCGCGGGCACTGCGCGACAGCACCTTGAAGTCTTCGTGGCTCAGCCATTCCCGCTTGCCCAGCTTGCCTTTCAACCGCTCGATCTCGACCAGTGCCGGTGGCACCACTTTCTGCATTTCTTCGGCCAGTACGTGCCGCTCTACCTGCAGTTCGCTCAGCACCGCCCGCAAGACACTGGCGAAATCCGGCAGGCCTGGCGTAACGGCCAGGTCGATTAGCTCCACGCCTGGCGGTACCGGCAGGCCGGCATCGCCGATCACCAGAATGTCGCCATGCCCCATGCCCGCGATGGTCCGCGACAGGGCAACGTTCAGCAACGGGGTTTTCTTCATGGCGTAAGCTCCGCCAGATAGGGAATCGATGGCTGTGCACCGGCGCGGGTAACCGACAATGCCGCCGCACGCTGGCCAAAGGCGATGGCCTCGCCCTCCCCCAAGCCCCGAACCAGACCGGCGGCGAAACCACCGATGAAGGTGTCGCCGGCGGCAGTGGTATCCAGCGGCTGCACCACAGGCGCCGGGAAATGCTGGTGGCCCTGTTCCGTCACCAGCAAGGCCCCTTGAGCCCCCAGGGTTATGATCACTTTGCCCGCCCCCATCTGCCGAAAGCGTTCGCCTGCGCGACGGGCACTGTCCTGGTCGGTTACCGGCATGCCGGTCAGGGTTTCAGCCTCGCTTTCGTTGGGCGTGAGGTAATCGATGCGGGCAAACCACTCCGCCGGCAAGGGGCCGGTGGCAGGCGCCGGGTTAAGGATGACTTGCTTGCCCAGCTCACGGGCCCTGGCCAAGGTCCAGGCCACGGTTTCCACCGGCACCTCAAGCTGGCAGATGACCACCTCGGCCGCTTGCAACAGGGCATCGAAGCGTTGCACCGACTGCGGCGTCAGCAGGCCGTTGCCGCCGGGGATGATGACGATGCAGTTCTGGCTGGCCGCATCCACGGTAATCAGCGCCACACCACTGGATACGCCAGGGCAGGTACTGACACCCTGGCAGTCGATGCCCTCTACATACAAGGCGCGGTGCAACTGCCGGCCATAATCATCGTCACCCACATTGCCGATCATGGCCACGCTGCCGCCCAGCCGCGCCACGGCCACAGCCTGGTTGGCGCCCTTGCCGCCCGGCACGGTGAAAAAGCTTTCGCCGGGAAGGGTCTCGCCGGCCCGGGGCAAGCGCTGGGCGCGGGCCACCAGGTCCATATTCAGGCTACCCACTACCACGACCTTGGCACTCATGATATTTCCTTAGCGTTAGCGGTAATCGTTGAACAGGTCCGGGCGCGGCCCGGTGGATTCGCGCAACACGATGCGCGGGGCGACGATGCGTTGTTCTGCCGCGCCTTGCCGGGGTGCAGCGATGCGTGCCAGCAACAGCGAGGCGGCGTTTTCGCCCAGCTCACGGATGGACTGGCCCACGGTGGTCAGCGGCGGGTACACGTAGCGGCTGAGCTCGATATCGTCGAAGCCGATCACCGACAGCTCACCGGGTACATTGATATTGCGCTCCGCGGCAGCACGCAGCACACCAAAACCGATCATGTCGTTGCCGGCAAAAATCGCCGTTGGCCGCTTGCCCTCCAGCACCTGCGCTGCCGCTGCGTGCCCGCCGGGGCTGGTGAAGTCGCAATGCAGCACACGATTGCCCTGCACCTGCGCCCCGGTCTCGGCCATGGCCCGACGGAAGCCGCTCAGGCGCAGCTGGGTAACCCCGGTTTCGGCGGGGCCGCCGATGTAGGCGATATCCCGATGGCCCAGTTCCAGCAAATGCCGGGTAGCCAGGTAGGCGCCCTGCTCGTGGTCGATGCGTACCAGGTCGGCATCGACGCCTTCCAGCTCGCGGTCGACGATCACCATTGGCGTGCGCACGCTGGCCAGGCTTTGCAGCAGGTCACTGTCCTGGCCTACCGAGGCCACCACCAGACCGTCGATGCGCTTTTCCAGCAGCACCCGCAGATAACTGCGCTGCTTCTGCGGGTTGTCGTCGGAGTTACACAGGATCACGCAGTAGCCGTTGCGCTCGCAGGCATCTTCGATACCCCGTGCCAGCTCGGCGAAGTAAGGGTTGACGCTGTTGGGCACCAGCAGGCCGATGGTGGCCGTGCTGCGCGCCTTGAGCGAACGCGCCACGGCGCTGGGCACGTAGTCCAGTTCAAGGATGGCGGCTTCGACCTTCTGCCGCACGTGTTCGCTGACGGGTCGGGTCTTGTTCAGCACATGGGACACGGTGGTGTAGGAAATGCCCGCCAGTGCCGCGACGTCTTTGATGGTTGCCATGTTGTCAGTTCCGCCGGCCTGCGCGCCGGCTACGGTAGGTGTCGAGCACCACGGCGATGACGATCACCGCCCCGGTGATGATGCGTTTGGTCGGTTCGCTGGCACCGATCTGCGCCAACCCGGCGGCCAGCACCGAAATGATCAGTACGCCAAAGAAGGTGCTGATGACCGAGCCGCGCCCGCCCATCAGGCTGGTGCCGCCGATGACCACGGCTGCGATCACCTGCAGCTCCAGGCCGGAGCCGGCATTGGGGTCAGCCGCCTCCAGTCGAGAAATCTGGAACAGGGAGGCCAGTCCGGCAAGCAGGCCCATCAGGGCGAACACCAGTACCTTGTATGGGCGCGGGTCGATACCGGCCAGGCGCACGGCCTCTTCGTTGGTGCCGATGCCGATCAGGTAGCGGCCGAACACGGTGCGGGTCAGCACCAACTGGGCCAGCACGATCACCAGCAAGGCAATGATGAACGCGGGCGATATGCCAAAGGCCACCGGGTTGGAGAACCAGGCGTAGGCATCGCCGATATAGGCGGTGCGCGAGTCGGTGAACTGGTAGGCCAGGCCGCGGGCCATCTCCAACACGCCAAGCGAGACGATGAACGACGGAATGCGCCAGGCTACGGTGACGCCACCGGTGATGCTACCGGCCAGCGCGGCCACGGCCATGCCCAGCAGCGCCGAGGGCAAAACGCCCCAGCCCCAGCCAAGAATCGCCACGCTCACCGTGGATGCCGCCAGCGCCAGCACCGAGCCCACCGACAGGTCGATGCCGCCGATGATCAGCACGAAGGTCATGCCCACCGCCAGCACCATCAAGTCGGGGATCTGGTTGGCCAGGGTGCTGAAGGTGTTATACGACCAGAAGTGGCTGCTGAGGAACGAGAACAGCACGATCATCGCCAGCAAGGCGCCAGCCAGGCCCAGGTAGGTGCCCAGGCCAAAATAGGTGCCACTGCGGCGCACGGGGGCGGCGCCTTGGCTATCGAGCGGAGTGGTTTTCATGCATCCATCCTGGGGGCTGCGTCGTGCAGCAGTGCGTCACGTTTCTGATAACCGGCAAAGGCGGCGGCCAACAGCTGGTCCTGGCTCCAATGATCGCGGTCGAAGGTGTCGATCAGGCGACCGGCAGACAGTACGGCGATGCGGTCGCAAATCAGCATCAGCTCGCGCAGGTCGCTGGACACCACCACCAAGGCCTTGCCCTGACGTGCCAGTTCGGCCAGCAGGCCGTAGATGTCGAATTTGGCGCCGACGTCGATGCCACGGGTGGGTTCGTCGAACAGCAGCACCTGGCAGTCGCGCTCCAGCCAGCGGCCGATTACCACCTTCTGCTGGTTGCCGCCCGACAGCTCGCCCACCACTTGCTGCGCGCCCGCACTGCGAATGCGCATGGCCTGGATCTGGCGCTCTGCCAGGCTCTTTTCTGCCTCGCCATCGAGTATGCCGGCCCGCGATACCGCGCCCAGGTTGCCCAAGGCGATATTGGCACTGATCGACTGTGTCAGCAGCAGGCCTTCGCCTTTGCGGTCTTCGGTAATCAGTGCGATACCCGCCCGCACAGCCGCCTTGGGCGAATCGATGTTAACGGCCTGGGGTGGCTGGCCAAGTGCAATGCTACCGCTGTCGGCGCGGTCGGCGCCGTAGATCAGCCTTAGCAATTCGGTTCGTCCGGCACCTATCAGGCCGGAAATACCGAAAATTTCCCCTGCCCTGACTTCGAACGACACGTCGCGCACCTTGTCGGCGCGGCTGAGCTTGTCGACCTTGAGCAAGGGCGCGCCAATCTGCCTGCGGCCCAGGTCGATATGTTCGCCCAGCTCGCGGCCGACCATCAGGTTGACCAGCTCGGTGCTGCTGTAGCGCTGGATCGGCTCGTCACACACCAGCTTGCCGTCGCGCAGCACGACGATGCGCTGGGCCACCCGCTGCAGCTCTTCAAGGCGGTGCGAGATGTAGACGATGGCCACACCACGCTCACGCAGACGCTCGATCTGAGTGAACAGCAGCTCCACCTCGCGGGCGGTGAGCATGGCGGTGGGCTCGTCGAAGATCAGCACACGGCAGTCGCCGATCAGGTTACGGGCGATCTCGACCATCTGCTGGTGGCCGATGCCCAGCTCACCGACCGGCGTATCCGGGCTGATGGCATCGAGCCCGACCTGCACCATGGCAGCCGTGGCCAGCTGGCGCAGGCGCTTCTGGCTGATGCAGCCGAAACGGCTGGGCAGGTTATCGAGGAACAGGTTTTCCGCCACGGTCAGCGTGGGCAGCAGGTTGAGCTCCTGCATGACCATTCGCACACCCAGGCGCTCGGCCTCGCGGCGGCTGCCAGGCGCGTACGCCTGGCCGCGGTAGGTCATGTGCCCGGTGGTCGGAGATTCCAGGCCACTGATGAGTTTGGACAGGGTGCTCTTGCCCGCACCGTTTTCACCGGTCAGGGCCAGCACTTCGCCGGCCCGCAGGTTCAGGCTGACCTCGCCGAGCACAGGCTGGGCGTAAGTCTTGCCCAACCCGCTGGCGGCAAGCACCACTTCGTTGGCCGATGCAGGCATGGCCGTTTCTCCTGGCAGCAATCAGGGCTTGGTGATGAGTTGGACCGGGGTCTGAATGACGTTGTCGGCATCCACGTCCGGCTTCTCGCCCTTGACCATCTTCAGCGCCGCCTGGATGCCGTACACCGCCTGCTGGCTGGCCGCCTGGTCGAGGGTGGCGAGCACCCTGCCATCCTTGAGCATGGGTTTGATGGCGTTGATGTTGTCGTAGCCCACCACTTGCACTTGGCCAGTCTTGCCGGCAGCGCGCACGGCCGACACCGCGCCCATGGCCATGCTGTCGTTGCCGGCCAGCAGGGCTTTCAGGTCGGGGTATTCGTTGAGCATGGAGGCAGCGACGGCGTTGCCCTTGTCGATCTCCCAGTTGCCGCTTTGCACCGAGACGATCTTCATCTGTGCGGCGTCCATGGCGTCCTTGAAGCCGGCGGTGCGCTGCTGGGCATTGGTGGTGGTCGGCACGCCTTCGATGATGCCGACCTGGTCACCGGCCTTGAGCTTCTCGTTGGCCAGGTAGTCGCCGACCAGGCGCGCGCCTTTGCGGTTATCGGGGCCAACGAAGGGCACGCTGATGCCTTTGCTCTTGAGCAGTTCAGGGTCCAGGCGGTTGTCGATATTGATCACCACCACGCCCTGGTCCATGGCCTTTTTCACTGCCAAGACCAGCGCCTTGGAATCCGCCGGGGCGATCACCAGCGCCTTGGCGCCGGCATTGACCATTTGCTCGACGATGCGGATCTGCTCGCCGGTATCGGTCTCGTTCTTGATGCCGCTGGCGATCAGATCGAACTCGTTGGGATGCGCTTTCTGGTAGTCCTTGGCGCCGTCTTCCATGGTGCGGAAGAATTCGTTGGCCAGTGACTTCATCACCAGGGCGACCTTGGGCTTGTCTTCGGCGTGGGCGGCGGAAAACGGCAGGGCGAAAGACAGGGTGGAAACGACAGCGAGGGCCAGCAGACGACCGGGGAACGGCAGCTTCATGGACAATGACTCCGAATCTTGTGTTTTTTATCGGATCGCAAACGTTTGCGTTGCCTAACTATGGAAACAAGACCGGGGGTTGTCAAATCCGTTTGGCGATCGGTGGCCTGAGCTCTGCTGGTACCGATTATCCAGAATTTTCCGGAAAACCGAACACCTTTTCCTACGCCTGTTCGGATTTTCGAATGGAATACTGCCCCCTGTCGCGGCTCAAGACCGTGCCTGCAGGCGTTTGCACAAGCTGGTATGAAACATGCCTCAAGCCTTATGCGACATGCGAAAAATCTCATTAGGAAGAGAGAGAACAATAACGATGAATGCTGCACTTAAAACCTTCGCCCCCAGCGCCCTCGCCCTGCTGCTGATCCTGCCCGCCACCGCCTCGGCCAAAGAAGCCGAAACTCAGCAGAAGCTGGCCAACGTGGTCATCCTCGCCACCGGCGGCACCATTGCCGGCGCCGGCGCCAGCGCCGCCAACAGTGCCACCTACCAGGCCGCCAAGCTGGGCGTCGACAAGCTGATTGCCGGTGTGCCGGAACTGGCCGACATTGCCAACGTACGCGGCGAGCAGGTGATGCAGATCGCCTCTGAAAGTATCTCCAACGACGACCTGCTGAAGCTGGGCAAGCGTGTCGCCGAACTGGCCGAGAGCAAGGACGTCGACGGTATCGTGATCACCCACGGCACCGACACCCTCGAAGAAACCGCCTACTTCCTCAACCTGGTGGAAAAGACCGACAAGCCCATCGTGGTCGTCGGCTCGATGCGTCCGGGCACCGCCATGTCGGCCGACGGCATGCTCAACCTGTACAACGCCGTGGCCGTGGCCAGTGACAAGCAGTCGCGCGGCAAGGGCGTGCTGGTGACCATGAACGACGAGATCCAGTCTGGCCGTGACGTGAGCAAGTCGGTGAACATCAAGACCGAAGCGTTCAAGAGCGCCTGGGGCCCGATGGGCATGGTGGTGGAAGGCAAGTCGTACTGGTTCCGCCTGCCGGCCAAGCGCCATACGGTCAATTCCGAGTTCGACATCAAGCAGATCAGCAGCCTGCCGCAGGTGGACATCGCCTATGGCTATGGCAACGTGACGGACACTGCCTACAAGGCGCTGGCGCAGAACGGTGCTAAGGCGCTGATCCATGCCGGTACCGGCAACGGTTCGGTATCGTCACGAGTAGTGCCGGCGCTGCAGGAGCTGCGCAAGAATGGTGTGCAGATCATCCGTTCGTCGCACGTCAACCAAGGTGGTTTCGTGCTGCGCAACGCCGAACAGCCGGATGACAAGAACGACTGGGTTGTGGCCCATGACCTGAACCCGCAAAAAGCGCGGATTCTGGCGATGGTGGCGATGACCAAGACCCAGGACAGCAAAGAGCTGCAGCGGATCTTCTGGGAGTATTGATCGTTCCGCCCCCAGGGCCGGTACGCCGGCCCTGGGGGCTTCGCTCCAACCCTACTGGCTAACACGCGCTCCTACAAAAAGCTCGCGCAAGACTAGGAGAGGGTCATGGCGCGATGCGCTTCAGCTCGTTTAACAACCCCATCGGCTGCTGCAGTTTCTCTTCGCCAAACTGCGCCTGAATCTACTGGTAGTTGGCTTCCACCCCCTCCTTCATCGAGCCAAAGCACGCCTCCGCGCCCTCGGCCAGCGTCACGAAAACACGTCGCTGGTCCTGCGCGACCATCTGCCGCCGCACCAGCCCGTCACGCTCCAGTCGCCCCAGCACCCCAGTCATGCTCGGTTTGAGGATGCAGGCCAGCTCTGCCAGTTGGTAATTCTCCAGCTCGCCATGCTGCTTGAGGATGCGGATCACCCGCTATTGCTGCTCGGTCAGGTCGTGCTCGTTCAACAGCGGCCTGAAAAATGCCATTGCGGCTTCCCGGGCCTGCAGAAGGATCAGTGTGAGCGAAGGTTGCATCTTGGTCATGGTCAAGCCTGTGGTTTTTCTCTGCTCACGAATTTAAGGGCATGCACGATGGAAAGTGCAATCTGTTCCACGGAAAACCCATTCAAGCCTGGCGCGCGGGCTGCGACCATCCGCTACAAACAACATATTCCGGGTGCCCTGCCATGACCCTTTCACTGCAAGCCCGCCTGCCGTTGGCGGTACTCACCCGGCGTAAGCTTGGCGTAGCGGTTGAAGAAGCGGCTGAAATAGGCCGGATCCTTGAAGCAGAGCTGGTAGCAAATTTCGTTGGCCGTGCTGCCAGAGAACAACAGCAGGCGCTTGGACGGCAGGTCGGCACACGTCGTTCAGCCGCGCCTCGGTCACGCCAATTTGCTGCGCGTAGCGGGCCAGCAGCCAGTGCTCCAGGTAATGCGCTTCGATCAGTGCATTGAAACGGTGGTAGATTTTCAGGTCTTCGTGCCGCGCCGGGGTCGACTCCAGCGACTCACGCGTGTTCATCCAGGAGCCGGCCGATGTCCCACGGGTAATGGACGTGATAGGTGAGAAGCTCCGTGGTATTGACCCGGCCACCACGGTCAGTTTGGTGATCTGTGTCATAGGTTTTGCCTTGTGATCCGGTAGTGGAGGGATCAGCTGAGAACGAGGTTTCCCCAGAGGTTGAGCTTTACGCCGACGCCTTGTTCGAGCGCCTTGCGGTACACCACGGCGCCCCAGGCCACGTCCTCGACGGGCATGCCGCCGACCGACATCAGGATGATTTCGTCGTCGTGCAGGCGCCCTGGTGCATGCTGGGCCGGGACCATCGACGTCACCCCCAACTCCAACCCGGTGATCGGCCCGGTGGCCAGTCTTCCGGGCCTGACCCTGGCCACTGGGTTTTCCGGGCACGGCTTCGGCACCTCGCCTGCGGCCGGCCAGCCGGCAGCGGACCTGGTGTCCCAGGCCGCTCCGCTGATCGACCCCGCCCCTTGCCGCTTCGAACGCTTTACCTGACGTCATGGCGATGACTGACCATGAGTGGATTTCCCCCGACAAGCTGTTGCGAATTTACTTACAGTGAAATACTGTATGTGCATACAGCAAAACAAGGAAATGTCTGTGTCCAGCACCGCCTCCGCCACCCCGAGCAGCTATGAACAGCTGGGTGTACGCATCCAGAAGATCATCAACAGCCCTACCGCCCAGCGCAGCCGAGCGGCGCTGATCTTTCGCCTGGAACAGGAAAGCCCGGAAGACTGGGAAACCTTGCTGGAGGAGATCGCAGAAAACGACAACGTCACCCTCGCTCACCGCGACGACGGTGGCGTACAGGTTTTCTGGACCGTACCGAAGGAAGACTGACCCCGCATGAGAGTTTCGTTTTTTGCCGCAGCCTGCCTGTTACTGACCGCTCCATTTGCCCAAGCCGATGCCCCACGCACCTTTCAGGAGGCCAAGCAGGTCGCCTGGAAGCTGTATGCACCGCAATCGACCGAGTTTTATTGCGGCTGCAAATACAAAGGCAACAAGGTCGACCTGGCGTCCTGCGGCTATGCCCCGCGCAAGAATGCCCAGCGCGCGTCACGTATCGAGTGGGAGCACATCGTGCCCGCCTGGCAGATCGGCCATCAGCGCCAGTGCTGGCAGGACGGCGGGCGCAAGCAGTGCTCGCAGCATGACGAGGTGTACAAACGTGCCGAGGCTGACCTGCACAACCTTGTACCGAGCATCGGCGAGGTCAATGGCGACCGCAGCAACTTCAGTTTCGGCTGGCTGCCGGAGCAACGCGGCCAGTATGGCAGTTGCCTGACCCAAGTCGACTTCAAAGCCAGGAAGGTCATGCCACGCCCCTCGATACGCGGCATGATCGCCCGCACCTACTTCTACATGAGCAAGCAGTACAACCTGCGCCTGTCCCGGCAGGACCGCCAGTTGTTCAAGGCCTGGAACAAGACCTATCCGCCGCAGGCATGGGAGCGGCAACGCAACCAGCAGGTGGCTTGCGTGATGGGCCGGGGGAATGAGTTCGTCGGGCCGGTCAACCTCAAGGCCTGCGGCTGAGCCTCAGGCCAACGCCTGCAAATAGGCGCTGGCTTCCCGGTAGCGGGCCAACCGCGCCAGGTCGGCGGGGCCAGGGCAAGGAATGCGCGTAATGTCGCTGTTATCGGCCAGATCGGCCAGTTTGACGGTTCGCGCCAGCGGGTCATCGCCCAGACGCACCACGAAGTCCTGGTAAGCCTCACCCTCGCGGCGACTGAGCGCCAGCAAGGCTGCAAGGATTTTAAGCGCGAAACCCTCGCGCGCCAGGTCGGACAGGGTCAGCGGGGTGTCCTCAATCACATCGTGAAGTACTGCGACAATCCGTTGTTCGGGTGTGGACACCCGCATCATCACCCGTAGCGGGTGGAGGATATAAGCTGCCCCACCCTTGTCGTATTGCCCTTCATGCGCCCTGGCGGCCACGGCAATGGCCCGCTCCAGTGTAGACATGAGGCCCCTCCCCGTTCGGCATCGTCACTCCAAGCATAGCCAAACTTGTGTGAACAATGCTCAGCGCAAACTTCGGCGAAACTGGCTTGCTCCAAGTCTACGACTTGACGCGATCCCTGTAGGAGCGGCCTTGCATCGCGAAAGGGCCTGGGAAGGTTAGCGTGTGGCCCCGTGCTGGATAACCACCGAATCGGTGCCCAGCTTGGCCATCACTTCATCCCTGCGCGCTTTTGCTTCTTCGCGGGTAGGGAATGGCCCCATCAGCACCACTGGCTTGCCGTCGCGGTATTCCACCGAAGACGGGATGCCCTTTTCGATAAGCCGTGCGGTCATGTCACTCAGCGCGCCCATGTTGGCACCCTGAACCACCTCTACATCCCAGCCCTCGGGTGCCGGTTGGTCTGCCAGCGCCTCGGCGCGGCGCTGCAGGTCGGCACCGCCGCACATCTCGCGGATGCGCAGGTTGTTGCCAGTGTCGTCGACGATGATGTCGTACTGGCCATCGCGCTTGATCGCCACGTAGCTGCGGTAGGCTTCGTACTGCCCGGCATCATCCTTGCCACGGACCTGGCCGCAGATGGTGCCCTGGGTGTCGATCCGTACGTTGCCGAACTTGGCGGTTTTGGGGTTGTGCAGGTGCTCGGCCACCTGCTTGTGCACGCCTTCGACCTCGTTCTCACAGCCCGCCAGGGCGAGCACTGCCATTACCACAGCCAGTTTGCGCACGCGTGTACCTCCAGATTCGAAGGGGCGGATTCTAGCACGCCGACCTCGATCCCGAACCGCGACCAAACGTTACACGCTGCTTCACGCGCACATGCAAAAAGGGCGATCATTTCTGATCGCCCTTTTCGGATTTGGTAGGCACAATTGGACTCGAACCAACGACCCCCACCATGTCAAGGTGGTGCTCTAACCAACTGAGCTATGTGCCTGTCGTGTGGTGCGCATGTTAGTGATCGAATGCACACCTGTAAAGCTTTTTTTTGAGAAAAATCAAAAACTTTCGAATGTAAGCGCTTGGCGCCCCTGCAACGGTTTGCAGCACCCGAAACCGGGCAATGAAAAAAGGGGTGACCCTTGCGGATCACCCCTTCTTCGATTTGGTAGGCACAATTGGACTCGAACCAACGACCCCCACCATGTCAAGGTGGTGCTCTAACCAACTGAGCTATGTGCCTGTCGTGTGGTGCGCATTCTACGCATTCCTAAAACCCTGTCAACACTTTTTTTCGCGCTAAGCTACTGAATCTTAAACTCTTTATAGATAGAAGGGCTGTCAGGTACCCCGTAAAGGATTTTCATCAGACGACTAGCGGGTGTTTATTATTATTGATAGCATCGGTACATTCGTTAAAAATATAAAACACGAGGTTCCTGCAGCATGGCTAACACCCCCTACCCCCAGTCCTACTACGCCGCCTCGGCCAACCCGGTGCCGCCACGTCCGGCGCTGCAGGGTGAGGTGGAAACCGATGTGTGCATCATCGGCGCCGGCTACACCGGCCTGTCCAGCGCCCTATTCCTGCTGGAGAACGGCTTCAAGGTAAGCATCGTCGAAGCGGCCAAGGTCGGCTTTGGCGCGTCGGGCCGCAACGGCGGCCAGATCGTCAACAGCTACAGCCGCGACATCGACGTCATCGAGCGCACCGTTGGCCCCAAGCAGGCGCAACTGCTGGGCCACATGGCCTTCGAAGGCGGCCGCATCATTCGTGAGCGCGTGGCCAAGTACAACATTCAGTGCGACCTGAAAGACGGTGGTGTGTTCGCCGCCCTCACCAGCAAGCAGATGGGCCACCTGGAGTCGCAAAAGCGCCTGTGGGAACGTTTCGGCCACAACCAGCTGGAGCTGATGGACCAGAAGCGCATCCGCGAAGTGGTCGCCTGCGACAGCTATATCGGCGGCATGCTGGACATGAGCGGCGGCCACATCCACCCGCTCAACCTGGCCCTGGGCGAAGCCGCTGCGGTCGAATCGCTGGGCGGCATCATCTATGAGCAAACCCCAGCGGTGCGCATCGAGCGCGGTGCCAACCCGGTCGTACACACGCCACAAGGTAAAGTGCGCGCCAAGTTCATCATCGTCGCCGGCAACGCCTACCTGGGCAACCTGGTACCGGAACTGGCCGCCAAGTCCATGCCGTGTGGTACCCAGGTGATCACCACCGAGCCGCTGGGTGACGAACTGGCACGCACCCTGCTGCCGCAGGACTACTGCGTCGAAGACTGCAACTACCTGCTCGACTACTACCGCCTCACCAGCGACAAGCGCCTGATCTTCGGCGGCGGCGTGGTGTACGGCGCGCGTGACCCGGCCAACATCGAGGCGATCATCCGTCCGAAGATGCTCAAGGCCTTCCCGCAGCTGAAGAACGTGAAGATCGACTACGCCTGGACCGGCAACTTCCTGCTGACCCTGTCGCGCCTGCCGCAGGTTGGCCGTATCGGTGACAACATCTACTACTCCCAGGGCTGCTCGGGCCACGGCGTAACCTACACCCACCTGGCAGGCAAGGTGCTGGCGGAGGCCCTGCGTGGCCAGGCTGAGCGTTTCGACGCCTTCGCCGGCCTGCCGCACTACCCGTTCCCGGGTGGCCAGATGCTGCGCGTGCCGTTCAGCGCCATCGGTGCCTGGTACTACAGCCTGCGCGATCGCCTGGGCTTCTGATGTAAGCAGGCCCGGCCTATTCGCGGGCAAGCCCGCTCCCACAGGTTCCGCACTGGTTTCAGGCTCAGTGCGATCCCTGTGGGAGCGGGCTTGCCCGCGAAAGGGCTGGCAACGCTATTTGTTCAGGCTACTCACAGCCTGCTTCGCCGCAATCTCCTGCCCCGCCCGCGCCAGCTCATCCGCCGCCTGCAGCCAGCGCTGACGATCCACCTGTGCCGGCAACTGCCTCGGCGGCTGCACCAGCACTGCCCAACTCCCCTGCTTCGCCCACGCCGAGGCAAAGTCATCGAACGCCATCACCTGCCGCCGGTGCATGCCCGAGCGCAACAGCACCCGTTGCTTGTAACGGTCATAGCCGATCAGCACCGCATAACGCGGCTCGCCCCACCACGCCGAACCGTCCTCGTAACGCAGCAGCACCGGGTTGCCAGCCGCCACCTGGGCCAGCAGCGCGTCCAGCTGCTTGTCCAGCGGGTACACCACCATGCCGTAGTCCCGCGCCACACGAGGAATGCCGATGTCCAGCGCTTCGGCGCCCTGCGGCAGGTTCAACGGTTTGTCCAGCAGCCCCGGCGTGATGGGCGCGCCCTGCTGCGACAGCACGGCCGCCAGGGCCATGGCGCCACTGTGGTTGGCGTTGCCACGGTAGAACGGCACGCTGCTGATCTCGACACGCTGCGGCAGGCCCTTGAGGTTGGCGGGCGGTGCACTGGCACAGCCGGCCAGGCTGGCCGCAATCAGGCAGGCAGCCAGCAGCCGACGGGGGACGGTTTTGAAGGAATGTTGCTGCATGGACGCTCGCTTGTTTCAACGCCAGGCAGGCAGCGCCTGGCTCTGGCCAACGATCATAGGTCCCACAGCGGCGCGGGTATAGTCCGACAGCGGCTTAGAGCAAATCGGCCCCAGAGATAGACCATTGTTCGATGGAACGTCACAGGCGAAGGGCTAGACTAAAGCAGTGTCTGGAAGGCAAGCGCTGGCTGACCGTGCGCTGCCCTTGGAGATGGAGGCACAGATGAGCCTGACCATGGCAATCCTCATGCTGGTGGGCATGTGGCTGAGCGTGGCAGCCGCCATGCTTTGGGGTGTACTGCGTATCGTGCGGCGTCATTCCCACCACCACCTGCCACCGCAGGCACCCGCCAGGCCGCAGCCTGTACGCCGGGCACGGCGGCATGCCGGGGTGCACTAAACTTTCAGAAACCGCGAACGGGGCGCATGGCGCCCCGTTTTTTTATCAACCTTCAGCCGCCTCACGCTTCAATCGCGCCCTGCGAGCCAGGATGTTGAGGATCTCGATCGCGGTCGAGAACGCCATGGCCGCATACACATACCCCTTCGGCACATGGGCACCAAAGCCTTCAGCGATCAGTGTCATGCCGATCATGATCAGGAAGCCCAGGGCCAGCATGACCACCGTCGGGTTGTCATTGATAAAGTTGGCCAGCGGGTCGGCGGCCACCATCATCACGATTACAGCCGTGATCACGGCAATGATCATGATCGGCAAGTGCTCGGTCATGCCCACGGCGGTGATGATGCTGTCCACCGAGAAGACGATGTCCAGCAGCAAAATCTGGAAGATCGCCGCCGCAAAGCCCAAGGTAACCGTAGACGACACCTTGGCTTCTTCCTTGGCGCCGTGCGGGTCGACGTTTTCGTGAATCTCCTTGGTCGCCTTCCACAGCAGGAACAGGCCACCGGCAATCAGGATCACGTCCTTCCACGAGAAGGCGTTGCCGAACACTTCGAACACCGGGTCGGTCAGCTGAACGATCCAGGCCACCGTGCTGAGCAAGGCCAGGCGCATGACCAAGGCCATGCTGATACCAATGCGACGCGCCTTGGAACGGTATTCCACCGGCAGCTTGTTGGTCAGGATGGAAATGAAGATCAGGTTGTCGATGCCCAGTACAACTTCCATGGCCACCAGCGTAGCCAGGGCAACCCAGGCGGTGGGGCTAGCGGCGAGTTCCAGCAAGTATTCCATTGTTCAAATCCTGCAGCGGCGGGGGGGGGTCAGATTTCCTGAGTGTCTTTTTTCTTGTCGGCATCTTCAGGCGTGTGCCCTTCTTTGCCGATGGCCTCACTCAAGGCCTGTTGGGCGGCCTTGTTGGTGTCGTCGATCGCCTGCTTGGCCGACTGCGCCGCCTGGTCGAGCATCTGCTGGGCGGATTTCTCGGCCTGGTCGCAACCCGCGAGCGTGAACAGGGCCAACGCCAGCACCAACGGGGTGCCAATGGATTTGAGTTGTAGCATGGTGTCCTCGCATGAAATATCCCGGCGGCGCATGGCGCCTGATGCCGTGCATTCTAGAGACGCCAATAGTTCAGGAAAATTCGTATTTTCATGGCGTATACTTCGGTTTTTACGAATCGGGGCGACCGACGGTGCTCAACTATCGCCAACTGCATTACTTCTGGGTCGTGGCCAAGACGGGCAGCATCACCCGCGCCAGCGAACAGCTCAACCTCACACCACAAACCATCAGCGGGCAGATCAGCCTGTTCGAGCAAACCTATGGCCTGGAGCTGTTCCAGCGTGCGGGCCGACAGCTGGAGCTGACCGAGACAGGCCGCCAGGCGCTGGTTTATGCCGAGCAGATGTTCCAGATCGGCGGCGAGCTGGAAGCCATGCTGCGCGCCGGCCCGCAAGAGCAGATCCTGTTCCGCGTGGGGGTGGCCGACGTGGTGCCCAAATCCATCGTCTACCGCCTGCTGGCACCGACCATGGAGCTGGATGAAGTGCTGCGCATCAACTGCCGCGAAGACAAACTCGAGCGGTTGTTGGCAGACCTGGCCATCCAGCGCCTGGACCTGGTGATTTCCGACAGCCCCATGCCCAGCCACCTGGACATCAAAGGCTACAGCCAGAAACTGGGCGAATGCGGACTGAGCTTCTTCGCCACCCCGGCGCTGGCACAACGGCTGGACGGCCCCTTCCCGGCTTGCCTGCAGGATGCACCGCTGCTTGTTCCCGGCCAGGAGACCGTGGTGCGCAGCCGCCTGCTGCGCTGGCTAGGCGAGCAACAGGTGCAGCCACGGATCGTGGGCGAGTTCGATGACAGTGCCTTGATGCAGGCATTCGGGCAGTCAGGCAGCGGCATTTTCGTCGCCCCCAGCGTGATTACCGACGAAGTGTGCCGCCAGTATGGCGTGGAACTGATCGGGCAGACCGAGGCCGTGCATGAGTCGTTCTATGCCATTTCGGTGGAACGCAAGGTCAAGCACCCGGGGATCGTGGCGATTACCGAAGGCGCACGGCGGGAGTTGTTTCACTGGTGACGTTGGCCCCTGCGACGACACAGCCGAGGCTGCGCCGCCGCGCTCTGTGCTAAAGTCGCGCCCTTTCACAATAATGAGATTGTGCTGCACATGTCCCCTGTACTTCGCCTACTCAACCGAACCAGCCTGGTGACGCAGATCGTCATTGGCCTGCTTGCCGGTATTGCACTGGCCCTGCTGGCGCCCGCCATGGCCCTGGACCTTGCCTTTCTCGGCAAACTGTTCGTCAGCGCGCTGAAAGCGGTAGCGCCGGTCCTGGTGTTCATCCTGGTCATGGCCTCGATCGCGAATCACCGCCACGGTCAGGAAACCCACATTCGGCCAATTCTGTGGCTGTACCTGCTAGGCACTTTTGCCGCGGCGGCTGTGGCGGTCGTTGCCAGCATGCTGTTCCCTTCCACGCTGGCACTGAGCGCGGGTGATGCCACACTGGCGGCTCCGGGAGGCATCAGCGAGGTTCTGCAGAACCTGGTGCTCAGCGCAGTGGACAACCCGGTCAACGCGCTGCTCAGCGGTAATTTCATCGGCATCCTGAGCTGGGCCATCGGCCTGGGCGTTGCGCTGCGCCATGCCAGCCCGGCCACCCGCACGGTCGTGGAAGACTTGTCCAATGGCGTGACCCTGATCGTGCGCGTGGTCATCCGTTTCGCCCCGCTGGGCATCTTTGGCCTGGTCAGCGCCACCCTGGCGCAGTCTGGCCTGGACGCTCTGCTCGGCTACCTGCACCTTCTTGCAGTCCTGATCGGCTGCATGCTGTTCGTTGCGCTGATCATGAACCCACTGATCGTGTTCTGGAAAATCCGCCGCAACCCCTACCCACTCACCCTGCTGTGCCTGCGCGAAAGCGGCATTACCGCGTTCTTCACCCGTAGCTCGGCGGCCAACATCCCGGTCAACCTGGCCCTGTCGGAGCGCCTTGGCCTGCATGAAGATACCTATTCGGTCTCGATCCCGCTGGGTGCCACCATCAACATGGCCGGTGCCGCCATTACCATCACCGTGCTGACCCTGGCAGCGGTACACACCCTGGGTATCCAGGTGGACCTGCCAACTGCCGTGCTGCTCAGCGTGGTGGCTGCGATATGTGCCTGCGGCGCATCGGGTGTGGCAGGTGGTTCGCTGTTGTTGATTCCACTGGCGTGCAGCCTGTTTGGTATCCCCAGTGAAATTGCCATGCAAGTGGTAGCGGTGGGCTTCATTATCGGTGTGCTGCAGGATTCGGCCGAAACGGCGCTGAATTCTTCGACCGATGTGCTGTTCACTGCAGCGGCGTGCCAGGCAGAAGAGCGGCGCAGCGCTTGAGATTGTCGGGGCCGCATCGCGGCCCCAATTGCTATACACCGTGGCATTACCTACCCTAGTGGCCTTTCCCCAGCAATGAGACAGGGCCATGTCAGAACACGAAACCGCAGGTGAAGGCCGCTTCAACAGCATCGAGATCCGCGTTCTCGGCTCACTGATCGAAAAGCAGGCCACCAGCCCGGAAAGCTACCCACTGACCCTCAATGCCCTGGTCCTGGCCTGCAACCAGAAGACCAGCCGCGAGCCGGTGATGAACCTTACACAAGGCCAGGTCGGCCAGGCCCTGCGTGCCCTCGAAGGGCAAGACATGACCCGCCTGCAGATGGGCAGCCGTGCCGATCGCTGGGAACAGCGGGTAGACAAGGCCCTGGAGCTGGTACCGGCCCAACTGGTGCTGATGGGCTTGATGTTCCTGCGCGGCCCGCAAACCCTCAACGAACTGCTGACCCGCAGTAACCGCCTGCACGACTTCGACGACACCGAACAGATCCAGCACCAGCTGGAACGCCTGATATCGCGGGATCTGGCCTTGCACCTGCCGCGCCAGGCCGGCCAGCGTGAAGACCGCTACACCCATGCATTGGGTGACCCGGCGGAAATCGAGGCGATCCTCGCTGCACGCCAGCAGGAAGGTGGCGTGCGCAGCAGTGGCGCCAGTGTGTCGGAAGAACGGATCGAAGCCCTGGAAGCCCGCATTGCGGCGCTGGAGGCGCGCCTGGCCGAGCTGGAAGGCTGAGCCGTCACGGCTCGCGGTCGGGGAAGTTGCGGCAGCTCTTGCGTTCGGCCAGCTCCCTGTCACTGGGGCGCTGGTCGACGAACACGGTGCGGCCGTCGGCGTAGATTTCCAGGTAACCCCAGTGCAGGTCCTGTTCTTTCTGCCCGGGCTTTGGAGGGACTAACCACCAGGGTTCGCGGCTGATCAGGGTCATGAGAGTTGTTCCTGAGGGATCTGCAGTAAGCATAGACACCTTCAAGTACAACTTTGCCAATACCAGCCCTTTCGCGGGCAAGCCCGCTCCCACAGTGACTGCCACAACATCAAGGTGTGTGCAGTACTTGTGGGAGCGGGCTTGCCCGCGAAGAGGCCGGTACGGGCTTACGCCGGCGCCGAAGTCCGGATCAGGTGGTCGAAGGCTGCCAGCGAGGCCTTGGCCCCCTCGCCCACCGCAATCACGATCTGCTTGTACGGCACGGTGGTCACGTCACCCGCCGCAAACACACCCGGGATGCTGGTCTGGCCCTTGGCATCGACGATGATCTCACCACGCGGCGACAGCTCGACGGTGCCTTTCAGCCAGTCGGTGTTCGGCAGCAGGCCGATCTGCACGAAGATACCTTCCAGCGCCACTTCATGCTGTTCATCGGTGGTACGGTCCTTGTAGCGCAGGCCGGTCACTTTCTCACCATTGCCCAGCACTTCGGTGGTCAGTGCGCTGGTGATCACTTTCACGTTCGGCAAGCTGTGCAGTTTGCGCTGTAACACCGCATCGGCCCGCAGCTGGCTGTCGAACTCGATCAGCGTCACCTGGGCGACGATACCGGCCAGGTCGATGGCCGCTTCCACGCCCGAGTTGCCACCACCGATCACCGCTACACGCTTGCCCTTGAACAGCGGGCCGTCACAATGCGGGCAGTAGGCGACACCACGGGCGCGGTATTCCTGCTCGCCCGGCACATTCATTTCGCGCCAGCGGGCGCCGGTGGCCAGGATCACGGTCTTGGCCTTGAGCGATGCGCCGCCGGCCAGGCGTACTTCATGCAGGCCGCCATCGGTGGCCGGGATCAGTGCTTCGCCGCGCTGCAGGTTCATGATGTCCACGTCGTACTGCTTGACGTGCTCTTCCAGCGCCGTGGCCAACTTCGGCCCTTCGGTTTCCTGCACCGAGATGAAGTTCTCGATGGCCAGGGTATCGAGCACCTGGCCGCCGAAACGCTCGGCGGCGACGCCGGTGCGGATGCCTTTACGTGCGGCGTAGATGGCTGCTGCCGCGCCGGCTGGGCCACCGCCGACCACCAGCACATCAAAGGCGTCCTTGGCGTTGATCTTCTCGGCCTGGCGAGCACCGGCGTTGGTGTCGATCTTGCCTAGGATTTCTTCCAGGCCCATACGGCCCTGGCCAAACACTTCACCGTTCAGGTAGATGCTCGGCACCGCCATGATCTTGCGCGCTTCCACTTCTGCCTGGAACAACGCACCGTCGATGGCCACATGGCGCACATTAGGGTTCAACACCGCCATCAGGTTAAGCGCCTGAACCACATCCGGGCAGTTCTGGCACGACAGCGAGAAGTAGGTTTCGAAGGTGAACTCGCCTTCCAGCGCCTGGATCTGCTCGATCACTTCGGCACTGGCCTTGGACGGGTGGCCGCCGACTTGCAGCAGCGCCAGCACCAGCGAGGTGAATTCGTGACCCATGGGGATACCTGCAAAGCGCAGGCTGATCTCGCCATTGGGGCGATTGAGCGAGAACGATGGACGACGGGCGTCATCACCATCCGCGCGCAGGGTAATCAAGGTTGACAGGCTGGCAATTTCCACCAGCAGGTCATGCAATTCGCGGGACTTCGCGCCGTCGTCGAGGGAGGCAACGATCTCGATCGGCTGGGTGACCCGCTCCAGGTAGGTTTTCAGTTGCGATTTAAGCGTGGCGTCCAACATACGGGCGATTCCTTTTTTCAAAACTCGGATACAAAAACGCCCAGGCGAGGTCGCCCGGGCGCTTTTACGGGGCGGTGACTACTTCAGCTTTGGCGGCTGGCTACCGCCCACGACATGCACATAGCCTTAGATCTTGCCGACCAGGTCCAGCGATGGCGCCAGGGTGGCTTCGCCTTCTTTCCACTTGGCCGGGCACACTTCGCCTGGGTGAGCGGCAACGTACTGGGCAGCCTTCACTTTACGCAGCAGTTCGGCAGCATCGCGGCCTACACCACCGTCGTTCAGTTCGACGATCTTGATCTGGCCTTCCGGGTTGATCACGAAGGTACCGCGATCGGCCAGGCCGGCTTCTTCGATCAGCACGTCGAAGTTGCGCGAGATGACGTGGGTCGGGTCACCGATCAGCGGGTATTCGATCTTGCCGATGGTGTCCGAGGTGTCGTGCCAGGCTTTGTGGGTGAAGTGGGTGTCGGTGGACACACCGTAGATTTCCACGCCCAGTTTCTGGAACTCGGCGTAGTTGTCAGCAAGGTCACCCAGCTCGGTCGGGCATACGAAGGTGAAGTCGGCCGGGTAGAAGAACACGACAGACCACTTGCCTTTCAGGTCGGCTTCGCTGACCTGAACGAACTCGCCTTTGTGGTAGGCAGTGGCGTTGAACGGTTTGACCTGGCTGTTGATGATTGGCATGAGAGACGCTCCTTCATGGGGTTGGAATCAGTTGATGGATAGAATCCTAACTAATCATCCCGCAGATGGCTCATTGGCAAAGCTCATGCTTGCGATTGGTTTTGGCTATAACCGGGGTTTATTAATAGAAGGGAATCGGCTGAGCAAAGGATTGCGGGGTGCGTTTGGGCCTCATTGCCGGCAAGCCAGCAACGAGGCCGTTAGCATCAGCGGGTCACGGTGCGCATGGTCACGAACTCTTCAGCCGCCGTCGGGTGGACGCCGATGGTCTCGTCGAACTGTTGCTTGGTCGCACCGGCCTTCAGGGCAATGCCCAGGCCCTGGATGATCTCGCCAGCGTCAGGGCCCACCATGTGGCAACCCAGCACCTTGTCGGTGTCGGCATCGACCACCAGCTTCATCAGGGTCTTTTCCTGGATGTCGGTGAGTGTCAGCTTCATGGCGCGGAAGCGGCTTTCGAACACCTGCACCTTATGCCCGGCCTCCAGCGCCTGCTCCTCGGTCAGGCCGACAGTACCAATAGGCGGCTGGCTGAACACCGCAGTCGGAATGTTCTGGTAATCCACCGGGCGGTATTGCTCTGGCTTGAACAAGCGACGTGCCACCGCCATGCCCTCGGCCAAGGCCACGGGGGTCAGCTGAACACGGCCGATGACATCGCCAATGGCCAGAATCGACGGGGCGGTAGTCTGGTACTGGTCATCGACGCGAATGTAACCGCGTGGATCCAGCTCTACGCCCGTGTTCTCCAGGCCCAGGTTGTCCAGCATCGGGCGCCGGCCTGTGGCGTAGAACACACAATCTGCCACCAATTCGCGGCCGTCTTTCAACGTGGCCTTGAGGCTGCCATCTTCCAGCTTGTCGATGCGTTGGATGTCGGCGTTGAACTCCAGGTTCAGGCCGCGCTTTTCCAGCTCTTCCTTCAAGTGCGTGCGCACCGAGCCATCGAAGCCGCGCAGGAACAGGTCGCCTCGATAGAGCAGCGTGGTATCGGCCCCCAGGCCCTGGAAGATACCGGCGAACTCGACGGCGATGTAACCGCCCCCCACAACCAACACCCGTCGTGGCAGGTCCTTGAGGTAGAAGGCTTCGTTGGAGGTGATGGCCAGCTCCTTGCCCGGGATCTCCGGCACCTGTGGCCAGCCACCGGTGGCGATCAGGATATGCTCGGCCGTATAGCGCTGGCCTTCGACCTCCACTTCATTGGCGCCGGTCAGCCGCGCATGGCCCTGCAGCAGGGTCACACCGCTATTGACCAACAGGTTGCGGTAGATGCCGTTGAGGCGCTCGATCTCGCGATTCTTGTTGGCAATCAGGGTACCCCAGTCGAAATGCCCCTCTTCCAAGGTCCAGCCAAACCCTGCGGCCTGCTCGAGCTCGTCAGCGACATGCGCGCCGTACACCAGCAACTTTTTCGGTACACAGCCAACGTTGACGCAGGTACCGCCCAGGTAGCGGCTTTCGGCCACAGCCACCTTTGCGCCAAAGCCGGCGGCAAAGCGCGCCGCGCGCACACCGCCAGAACCGGCGCCAATCACAAACAGATCAAAATCGTAGGCCATGTATTCAGTCTCCTAGGCAGGCGCCCAGCATAACGCCGTTGGCCGCCGCAAACAAAAAAGCCACCCCGAAGGGTGGCTCCTGTACCAGCAGGGCTTATCAGTAAGCCTTGCCAGCCTTGTAGAAGTTCTCGAAGCAGAAGTTGGTCGCCTCGATGTAGCCCTCGGCACCACCGCAGTCGAAACGCTTGCCCTTGAACTTGTAGGCAATCACGTTGCCTTCGGCCGCTTGCTTCATCAGGGCGTCGGTGATCTGGATCTCGCCACCTTTGCCCGGTTCTGTCTGTTCGATCTTCTCGAAAATGTCCGGGGTCAGGATGTAACGGCCGATGATCGCCAGGTTGGACGGCGCATCTTCAGGCTTGGGCTTCTCAACCATGGCGTCGACACGGAAGATGCCGTCCTTGATTTCTTCACCGGCGATGACGCCGTACTTGTTGGTTTCCTGCGGATCGACTTCCTGGATGGCGACGATCGAGCAGCGGTACTTCTTGTACAGCGCAACCATCTGCGCCAGCACGCCTTCACCTTCGAGGTTGACGCACAGGTCATCCGCCAGCACCACGGCGAACGGCTCGTCGCCGATCAGCGGGCGACCGGTCAGGATGGCGTGGCCCAGGCCTTTCATTTCGGTCTGGCGGGTGTAGGAGAACGAGCACTCGTCGAGCAAGCGACGGATACCGACCAGGTATTTTTCCTTGTCGGTGCCCTTGATCTGGTTTTCCAGCTCGTAGCTGATGTCGAAGTGGTCTTCCAGCGCGCGTTTGCCGCGACCGGTCACGATGGAGATCTCGTTCAGACCAGCATCCAATGCTTCTTCAACGCCATACTGGATCAGTGGCTTGTTGACCACCGGCAGCATTTCCTTGGGCATGGCTTTGGTAGCGGGCAGGAAGCGAGTGCCGTAGCCGGCTGCCGGGAACAAGCATTTCTTGATCATAAACGTCCTTACAAAAGGCTAGGCCTGTGGAATTCGGCGCAGTCTAATCAGGCGGCAGTCACCTTACAATGCCCCCCGGTATCGACCGATGCCATCATAGAGATATCCCAGTGTAGATAGTTCCGGGGGATCGTAAATATTACGGCCATACATGACGGATGGATGACAGCAAAATGATGTTGCCCGTACCGGCCTTTTCGCGGGTTTAGCGAGGCATCGAACCGCCGCGAAGAGGCCGGCACAGGCCCCCATCAACTGCCCGTGCCCTGGCCGACCAGCACCCCGTCAACCTTCTGCCCGTATAGGTTCACGCCATCATTGGCATGAAACTTCACCCGCGTCTTCTCGATGGAGCCTTCCACCAGACGTGGGTCCTGAGGCCGCTCATGGCGGTTGATCCACGCCGCCACGTCCCAAGCCTGCTGGTCACTGAGGCTGCCCGGTTTGCCCAGCGGCATGTTGTACTTGATGAACGACGCCGCCGTGTTGATACGGTGCATGCCGGCGCCCCAGTTGTAGGAATCCTTGCCCCACAGCGGTGGCATCACGTATTCGCCCGCCACCTTCTGCCCTTCGCCGCTGTCACCGTGGCAAATCGCGCATTGCTCGCGGTACACCTGCTGGCCACGCTTGAAGTCGTAGCCGCCCTTGGGTGGCGGCACCTCAGGGTAGCCACGCCCGGCAATCTCCACGCCGGTGGGTGCCTTGGTCGAAAGCCAGTACGAGTACACGGCCAGCGCCGTCATCTGCGGGCTGTCGGCAGCAGGCGGCTTGCCGTTCATGCTGAACTGGAAACACCCTTGGATGCGCTCGGCGTAGGTGTTCACCTTGTCATTCTTCTTGCGGTACGCGGGGTACATCGGGTAAGCGCCCCACAACGGTGCCGAATGGGCTAGCCGCCCCTGATCAAGGTGGCAGTTGCTGCAGTTCATGCCGTTGCCCACGGCCTCTGGCATCAGGCGACGGGTGTCGACGAACAAGGCATGGCCTTCACGCACTGTCTTGCCAAAGGCATTGTCAGGCAACTCGCTTTCGGCGGGCGGCATGAACTGCGGCGCCACCTGCACATCGGGCACCTTCAGCTGCGACTGGTCTTCCATGGCGATCGGCGCGGCTTGGGCGCTGCCCATGGCCAGCAGCAACAAGGCTGGAATCATCGGTTTCATGGCTTGACCTCCTGGCTGACGGGGTGGGCGAAGAACTCGGCAACGGCCTTGATCTCGTCATCGGTCATGGCCTTGGCCACGCCCACCATCAGCTGGTTGGGGTCATTGCTGCGGCTACCGTCGCGCCAGGCATTGAGCTGCGCCACCAGGTAGCTGGCGGGCTGGCCGGCCAAGGGCGGGAAGTGTTCGCCGACCCCGCCGCCACCGGGGCCATGGCATTGCACGCAGCCGGGAATCTGCCGACTCCAGTCGCCGTACAGGGCCATGCGAGTGGTAGGGTCATCGGCCATCTGCTGGCGGCGCAGGTCGCCAACGGGGTCTGCCGGCAGGCTGGCCAGGTACAGGCTGACCGCCTTGATTTCATCTTCGCTCAGGGCCTTGGCCAACGGCTCCATCACCGGCTGCTTGCGGCTGCCGTTGCGCCAGTCATGCAGTTGCTTGCTGAGGTAACCGGCCGGTAGCCCGGCCAAACGAGGAAAGCCGGCAGCAGCAATACCCTTGCCGTCCGGGCCATGGCAGCCGAGGCAGGCCATGGCGGCGGGGTTGGCCCCACCCTGGGTGAAGATTTTCTGGCCATCGGCGGCATGCGCCGTCGGCCAGGCCAGGATCAGCAGGCTGCCGATCACGACGCGTCTCAACGGTGTCATCACGAAACTCCTTCTCTTTTGTTATATGTTTAGGCTTAAAACATATAAGCAAAGAGCGGAAGGTCCGTTGCCTCAGATCAATTTCCGGAGATGCACTGGGTGGCTGCGGTACGCACATCGCCCAGGCGCAGGGGGAAGTTGTTCAGCCGCTCGTGCAGCTTGATGCTGCTACCGCTGCCACGCTTGTCGATATCCACAAGCGCCGCCGGCCCGGCACCCGACGTGAGTTTTTGCGGCACGATCAGCCGCAGGCCGTCACCGCGCTGCTCTTCAGTCAGCGGGTCGCGGGTATCGGCCAGCTTCTGCTTGACGCAGTCGGCATATTCACGCGGGCTCTTGCCAGAAATCACATCCAGCGTTTCGCGTGATTGCTCCAGCTCCGTAACGCTCACGCAGCCACCGAGCGTCACCGCTAACGCGGCCACCATCCACTTCATTTGCAACACCTCTGCCTTCAAGAGTTCGGTTCGACCACAGCCGGGCGGTTTTGCTCCCTGCTTTGGCAGAATTATCTGCGCCGGGTGAACAGCGCGGCAGTGTAACGGCACATCGTGGTATCGTTTGCGTTTGCAGATCCAAACCTTGCGGAGCATCACATGAAATTCGTACACCAGCGCGAGCACCTGAACGAGGACGACATCGTCGTCATCGAGTGCTCCCAGCGCTGCAATATCCGCCTGATGAACGACGCCAACTTCCGCAGCTTCAAGAATGGCGGCCGTCACACTTACCACGGCGGCCATTTCGAGAAGTTCCCGGCGAAAATCACCGTACCCAGCACGGGCTTCTGGAACATCACCATCGATACCGTCACCACCCGCCCGATCTCGGTCACCCGCAAGCCGACCCTGACCCACAAGATCAAGATCATCCGCCGTTCGTCGTCGAAACTCAGATAAGGCCCCCATGACCCAGACCATCAAGTACGTCATCAAATACAAGCTCGACGGCCAGCGCCGCTGGGACTTCGCACTCATGCAGGATGCCTCTCAGGAGCAAGCCCTGGAAGCCCTGCGCAAGATCCACGGCGAAGACGCCGAGAAGATCAGCGACATCCAGGTCAGCAAGGCCTTGTAAAACCCGCTTCAAGCCCCTGTAGCGCCGCCCGCCCCGCACATGGAGAACCGCATGAGCCATTGGCCCGACCGCCGAATCCTCGATCTGCTGGGCATCGAGCTGCCCATTCTCCAGGCCCCCATGGCCGGTGCGACAGGCTCGCCCATGGCCATCGCCGTGGGCCTGGCAGGCGGGCTGGGCGCCCTGCCCTGCGCCATGCTTACCGGCGAACAGATACGTGCGGAAATCGCCGCATTGCGCGCCGGTTGCCCGGGCCGCCCGCTGAACCTGAACTTCTTCTGCCACCAGCCACCCGCGCCCGACAGCGCGCGCGATGTACGCTGGAAGCAGGCCCTGGCCCGTTATTACAATGAAACAGGGGCCGACTTTTCGGCGCCCACGCCGGTGTCCAACCGTGCGCCGTTCGATGAGCAAAGCTGCCAACTGGTCGAGCAACTGCGCCCGGAAGTGGTCAGCTTTCACTTTGGCCTGCCGCAGGCTGAACTGCTGCAACGGGTGAAGGCCAGCGGTGCCAAGGTACTGTCCAGCGCCACCACGGTGGAAGAAGCGGTTTGGCTGGAGCGCCACGGCTGTGACGCGATCATCGCCATGGGGTATGAAGCCGGCGGCCACCGCGGCATGTTCCTTAGCGATGACATCACCAGCCAGATCGGCACCTTCGCCCTGGTGCCGCAGGTAGTGGATGCGGTCAGTGTGCCGGTCATCGCCGCTGGCGGTATCGGTGACCACCGCGGCCTGGTGGCGGCACTGGCGTTGGGCGCGTCGGCTGTTCAGATCGGAACCGCTTATCTGTTCTGCCCCGAGGCCAAGGTTTCGCCGGCTCATCGCAAAGCCCTGGACAGTGCCTCTGCCAGCGACACCGCGTTGACCAACCTGTTTACCGGGCGCCCGGCGCGTGGCATCAACAACCGCATCATGCGTGAGCTGGGGCCGATGAGCGCGCTTGCACCGCGCTTCCCGCTGGCGGGTGGAGCATTGATGCCACTGCGGGCGATTGCCGAGCCGCAGGGCAACAGTGATTTCAGCAACTTGTGGTCGGGGCAGGCGCTGCGGCTGGGCCGGCACATGCCGGCCGGGGATTTGACCCGGGCGATTGCCGAACAGGCACTGGCCGTGGTTTATCGTTAGGCTTCTTCAGCAGGCTGGCCCTCTTCCCGGCAAATGGCCTATCGCTATATAGTTCAGGACATAACGATAACCCCAAGGAGCTGTTTTCATGCGTATCCGCCCGTCCCACCTGGCCTTCACCGCCCTGGCCAGCCTGTTCGCCTTCAACACGGCCTGGGCCGATGAGGTTCAGGTCGCGGTCGCAGCCAACTTCACAGCCCCTATCCAGGCCATTGCCAAAGCCTTCGAGAAAGACACCGGCCACAAGCTGGTCGCGGCCTACGGCGCCACCGGGCAGTTCTATGCCCAGATCAAGAACGGCGCACCGTTCGAAGTGTTCCTTGCCGCTGACGACACCACCCCGAAAAAGCTTGAAGACGAAAAAGAAATCGTCCCCGGTTCGCGCTTTACCTACGCCATCGGCACCCTCGCCCTGTGGTCGGCCAAAGAAGGCTACGTAGATGCCAAGGGTGAAGTACTGAAGAAAAACACCTACCAGCACTTGTCGATCGCCAACCCGAAAGCGGCACCCTACGGCCTGGCCGCCACCCAGGTGCTGGACAAGCTGAAGCTCACCGAAGCCACCAAAGGCAAGATCGTCGAAGGCCAGAACATCACCCAGGCCTTCCAGTTCGTCTCCACCGGCAATGCCGAGCTGGGCTTCGTCGCCCTGTCGCAGATCTACAAGGACGGCAAGGTGACCAGTGGCTCGGCCTGGATCGTGCCAGCCAACCTGCACGACCCGATCCGCCAGGACGCCGTAATCCTCAACAAAGGCAAGGACAACGCCGCCGCCAAGGCGCTGGTGGAATACCTTAAAGGCCCAAAAGCCGCAGCGGTAATCAAGTCCTACGGCTATGAAATCTGATGCCACTGGATGCCAGTGACCTGGGGGCAATCTGGCTGACCGTTAAACTGGCCAGCCTGACCACCCTGATCCTGCTGATTATCGGCACACCCATCGCCTGGTGGCTGGCGCGCACGCGCTCATGGCTGCGCGGGCCGGTGGGTGCGGTGGTGGCACTGCCGCTGGTGCTGCCACCGACGGTGATCGGCTTTTACCTGCTGATCGCCCTCGGCCCGCACGGCTGGCTCGGTCAGGCCACCCAGGCGCTTGGCCTGGGCAGCGTGGTGTTCAGCTTCACGGGCCTGGTGATCGGTTCGACGGTGTATTCCATGCCGTTCGTGGTGCAGCCGTTGCAAAATGCCTTTGGTGCGATCGGCCAGCGTCCACTGGAAGTCGCTGCCACCCTGCGCGCCAGCCCGTGGGACACCTTCGTGCATGTGGTGCTGCCACTGGCCCGGCCTGGCTTCGTCACCGCCAGCATTCTTGGCTTTGCCCACACCGTGGGCGAGTTTGGCGTGGTGCTGATGATTGGCGGCAACATCCCCGACAAGACCCGCGTGGTTTCGGTGCAGATCTTCGATCACGTCGAGGCCATGGAGTATTCACAAGCCCACTGGCTGGCCGGTGCCATGCTGGTGTTCTCTTTCCTGGTGCTGCTCCTGTTGTACGCCGGGCGCCGTGGCAAAGCTGGCTGGAGCTGATATGACCGCATCGATTGTGGCGCGCCTGAACCTGTCGCGCGACGACTTTACCCTGGACGTCGACCTGCACCTTCCGGGGCGCGGCATCAGCGCGCTGTTCGGCCACTCGGGCTCTGGCAAGACCAGCTGCCTGCGCTGCCTGGCCGGGCTGGAACGGGCCGCCAGCGCCTACATCGAGGTTAACGGCGAAGTCTGGGAAGACAGTACCCGCCGCTACTTCCAGGCACCGCACCTGCGCCCGGTTGGCTATGTGTTCCAGGAGGCCAGCCTGTTCCCGCACCTGTCAGTGCGCGGCAACCTTGAGTTCGGCTGGCGCCGGGTGGCCGCTGCCGAACGCAAGGTCAGCCTCGACCAGGCCTGCCAGCTACTGGGTATCGGCCACCTGCTGGAACGCCGTCCCGCTACCTTGTCGGGTGGCGAAGCGCAGCGGGTGGGCATTGCCCGCGCCCTGCTCAGCAGCCCGCGCCTGCTGTTGATGGACGAGCCCCTGGCGGCCCTGGACGGGCCGCGCAAGCGCGAGATCCTGCCTTACCTTGAGCGCCTGCACGACGAACTGGACATTCCATTGGTGTATGTCAGCCACGCCCAGGATGAAGTGGCACGCTTGGCCGACCACCTGGTACTGCTGGAGCAAGGCAAGGCGGTGGCCAGCGGCGCGATCGGCGAAACCCTGGCACGCCTGGACCTGTCATTGGCCCAGGGCGAGGATGCCGGCGTCGTCTTCGACGGCATGGTGGTGGGGCATGACCCGCACTACGACCTGCTCGACCTGCGTCTGCCCGGCAGCGGCGCGCCACTGTTGCGCATCGCCCATCCGGCACATGTGATGGGCAGTACCTTGCGAGTAAAGGTGCAAGCCCGGGACGTCAGCCTGGCGCTGACGGCTGACAGCACATCGAGCATTCTCAACCGCCTGCCGGTGCGTGTGCGCGAAAGCCGCCCGGCCGATAACCCGGCCCATGTGCTGGTGAGCCTGGATGCCGGCGGCAATGCCTTGCTCGCCCGCATCACCCGCTTCTCGGCAGACCAGCTCGGCCTGCACACGGGTCAGGCGCTGTTTGCCCAGATCAAGTCGGTGGCCCTATTGCGCTGAGCATCCTTTACACGGGCGTTGTCCATTGATCAGTGACTTGATTGAGGCCTGCCGCCCATGCTCGACTGCCCCCTGCCACGCACCCTGCACTACGTTGACGACAGCCAGCCGGGCCTGACCCGGCGTCGCTGGCGCGACCGTTTCATCTACCTGGATACCGATGGCCAACGGGTGCGCGACAGCGAAACCCTCGCCCGCATCGCGTCACTGGTGATTCCGCCGGCCTACACGGATGTGTGGATATGCACCGACCCACAGGGCCACCTGCAAGCAACCGGCCGCGACGCGCGTGGCCGCAAGCAGTACCGCTACCACACGCAGTGGCGCGAGCTGCGCGACCAGCACAAGTATGGGCGTATGCTGGCCTTTGCCCAGGCCCTGCCTGCACTGCGCGCACAACTGGAGAGCCACCTGGCACGGCCAGGCCTGGACCGGGAAAAAGTGATGGCGCTGGTAGTGAGCTTGCTCGACCACACCCTGATCCGCATTGGTAATCAACGCTACCTGCGCGACAACCAGTCGTATGGCCTGACCACTCTGCGCAACCGTCATGTGCAGGTCAAAGGCAGCACTATCCGCTTCCAGTTCCGCGGCAAGCGCGGCGTGGAGCACAACGTCACCCTCAATGACCGGCGGCTTGCCAGCCTGCTCAAACGCTGCATGGAACTGCCCGGACAAGCACTGTTTCAATACCTGGATGAGGACGGCCAGCGCCACAGCGTCGGCTCCAGCGAGGTCAACCAGTTTCTGCAGCAACTGACCGGCGCCGACTTCACCGCCAAGGACTACCGCACCTGGGCCGGCAGCAGCCTGGCCCTGGACCTGCTGAAGCCCTTGGCCTGGGAGCCGGACACCGAGGCCAAACGCCAGGTCGCCGCAGCAGTCCGCCAGGTCGCCAAACGCCTTGGCAATACGCCCGCCGTGTGCAGGCGTTGTTATATCCACCCTGCGGTACTTGAACACTATGCCCAGGGGCGCCTGGCCAACTTGCCGAAAAGTCGGGTGCGCAAAGGGCTGAACCCCGAAGAAGTGGCATTACTGATATTTCTGCAGGCACTTGAGGAACAGGATGACCATTAAGCCTGTCTATTCACCTCATGATGCGAAGAAATTTCCCATTGGCCGCCAAGCCCCCTATTCTTGCCACCGAGCACCTTGACCGACAAACCGCTGACGGTTTGCTTCGGCACCTGCAACTGAAGACTCGCAACAGAATTTGTCTGTCGGGGAATTACTATCCGCCGAAAGCGTCTTTAATGAGAAGGAAGAGGGACCCGCTCCCGCCGCCACGGCAATTAGCCTGGCGGTCTTTTACATCACCAAGGAGAACTACATGCTGATACTCACCCGCAAGGTTGGCGAAAGCATCGTCATCAACGATGACATCAAAGTCACCATTCTGGGCGTCAAAGGGATGCAGGTGAGGATCGGGATCGATGCACCGAAAGATGTTCAGGTTCATCGCGAAGAAATCTTCAAGCGCATCCAGGCCGGCAGCCCGGCGCCGGAAAAGCACGACGACTCGCACTGAGCGACCTGCCTCAAGCCGCACGGACACGCTTGATCGCCCCACGCCTCAGGTGCCGAGCAGTTCGTGCACCTTGGCGATCATACAGTCCATGTCGAACGGTTTGTCGAACACGGCGGCGAACAGTTCCGGGCGTCCCTGGTTGGCCTGCGCGCCACTCATGAGGATGACCGGCAACTCGCTCAAGGCCGGGTCTTCACGCATCGAGCGCACCAGCTCTTCACCGTTTAGCAGCGGCATCATGTAATCGGTGATGACCAGCTGAACACGCTTTTCCTTGAGCGCTTCCAGCGCCTTGCAGCCGTTGCTTGCCTTTTCCACCAGGTAGCCTTCGTCCTCCAGGGCAAAACCGAGGATATCGGCAATCAGGTACTCGTCATCGACGATCAGGATGGTGTTCATGGGCCTGCTCCGTCACCCGCCCCCTTGCGGCACCGGCGTTCCCGAGAGCACGCAACAGGCGCCTTCGAACGCCTTGCGCAGGGTAATGCCTTGCGACCCGATCAGCAGCTCGTGCAAAGCAGGGTCATGGTGACTGTCACGCACCTTGAGGATCGACAGCATGCGCCGCAGCTGCGAATCCAGCTCGACGAAGCGCATCAGCATCAGGTTGTCGACGATGCTCGACAGGTCCGGGGCCGGGGCGCTGATTTCCGAGCCGAAGATATCGCGCATTTCCCAGGTCAGCATCACGCTCACGTCACGCGCGCGCAGTTCACCGGTCAAGGCGCGGAAAAATGCATTGAGACGCGCCGGGTCGACAGCCAGTCGGCTGAACGCCCCGAGGCTGTCAATCAGCACGCGCTTGCTGCCCTGCGCCTCGACACGTTCGAGCAGGCGCGCCCCGACCTGGTCCAGCAAGCCTTCGGTGGTCGGTTGCCAGCACAGCTGCAGGCTGCCGGCCTGCTCCATCGCTGCAAAGTCGTAACCCAGTGATGCAGCCTTGCTACGCAGGCGTTCGGGTGTTTCATAGAAACCGAAATGCAGCCCCGGAGATTGCGCAGTGCTGGCCCCCAGAAAGGCCAGCCCCAAGGATGTCTTGCCAATACCCGAAGGCCCGATCAGCAAGCTGACCGAGCCTGTGGACAGGCCACCGTCGAGCATTTCATCCAGGCTTGGCACACCGCTGCTGATGCGTGCAGGGATGGCGCTGCCCAGCTGGCTGGGGTGACTGAACAACGCCTCAAGGCGAGGGTAGACATGCATGCCGCTTTCATCGATAAGGCACTCATGGCGCCCCGACAACGCCCCACTGCCGCGCGTCTTGCGCAGCTGAATGTGGCGCACGGCGCGGCTGCCCACCAGTTGCTCACCCAACTCGATCACGCCATCGACCATGGTGTGCTCCGGGCTGCCCTCGTCCAGCCGTGCGCTGGTGAGCAGCAGCACCGTGCAGCCGGCGAAGGCCGCATGACCCTGCAGCTCGGAGACGAACTTCTTGGTGTCCAGCGCAGTTTCCGCGCGCACCCGGGCATTCAGTACACCGTCGACGATCAGCAAGCTGGCCTGCTGCCGGGCGATTTCCTGGCGCAGCAGCCGCACAACGGCATCCAGCCCTTCCTGCTCCAGGGTATCAAAGGCACTGACGAACTGGATCTGGTCGCCGACCAGCGCAGGGTCGAAGAAGTCCAGCGTGCCCAGGTACTGGAACAGCCGCTCATGCGACTCGCTCAGCAAGGTGGCCACCAACACCCGGCCACCGCCGTGTACATGGCCGCAGGCCAGCTGGTTGGCGAGAATGGTCTTGCCCGCGCCCGGCGGGCCCTGAATGATGTAGGAGGCACCTGCTACCAAGCCACCCTTGAGCAAGGCATCGAGCCCTTCGATACCCGTCGCCAGCCGCCTGAGTGCCTGCGCCATGATGCTCACCTTTCGAGATCGCTGTGGGTCTTGTCCTGATACGTTGGCAAGTAAAGTTGCATGGAAGTTCCGTGGCCGGGCTCACTGTCGACAAAAATGGCGCCGCCGCTCTGCCTGGCAAAGCCATATACCTGGCTAAGGCCCAAGCCAGTGCCCTTGCCGAAAGGCTTGGTCGTGAAGAACGGCTCGAAGATGCGTGGCAATACTTCAGCCGAAATGCCTTCGCCGCTGTCTTTCACCACAAAGCGCACGAAACGGCCCTGCAACCCTTCCACTTCGCCCGCCAGTTCAACCACTTCGGCCGTCAAGCCTATCCGGCCCTCCCCTGCGATGGCATCGCGAGCGTTGAACAACAGGTTCAGCAGCACCATCTGCAATTGCCCGGCATCCACTTCGATCAGCGGCAAGTCTGCCTGCAACTGCACCTGCAGGTCTATCGAACTGGGCAGGGCATGTTCCATGAGCCCACGCGTGGCCGCTACAAGGTCTGCCGGCGCTACACACGCCACGTCGAGTTTTCGGTGGCGGGCAAAGCTGAGCAGTTGCTGGGTCAGTTCAGTGCCTCGCTGCCCGGCATCAAGAATATGCTGCAGCATGCGCTGGGCACGCGCCGGGTCCTGGGTGGCTATCGCCAGGCGCGCCGAACTGATGATGATGGTCAGCATGTTGTTGAAGTCATGCGCCAGCCCGCCAGTCAGTTGGCCGAGGGCCTCCAGTTTCTGTGCCTGAAACAGCTGGGCGCGCACCGCGTCCAGTTGCATCGCCGACTCGCGGCGGTCGGTGATGTCCCGGGTAACTTTGGCCAGGCCGATGATCTGGCCCTGGTCGTCGCGGATGACGTCCAGCGCCGCCAAGGCCCAGAACTGTGTACCGTCCTTGCGCACGCGCCACCCTTCATCCTGCGCTACACCTTGCTCCAGCGCCTGGCGCAACAAGCGCTCCGGGCGGCCGTCGGCACAGTCCTGCGGCGTGAAGAACAGCGAGAAATGCTTGCCGATCACTTCATCGGCGCGGTAACCCTTGATCCGTTGCGCACCGGCATTCCACGACACCACATGGCCGGCTGGGTCAAGCATGTAGATGGCGTAGTCCACCACCGACTGAACCAGCTGCTCGTAGCGGTGGGCAGGCATGACGGGGTGGTCGGGGCAGTCAGCTGAAACCATGCAAGCTCCACTGGCACAGCGGGAGGAACAAAATGAGCTTAGCCGAACACGCCCGGTGACAAACAGCCGTGCAGCTACCGTGGGTCACCGTTCAGGCTCGACCAGTATCGGGCTGATGCGTCGCGGCATGGCGACTTTCAGCAGCCACAGGCCAACCAGCATGATAACACCGCCACCTGCCAGGGCCATCAGCCGCTGCGGTTGAGGATGATCGGCATCGAACCCCAACATCAGCAGGTAAACCCCCAGGCTGACCAGGCTGAGGTAGAGAAAAGCCCCCAACACGATCACCTGCGCAAACAGCAGCCGCCAGAACAGCCGCGGGCGCACGACACGCTCGCAAGCGTCGGACTGAGTCATCGCCGCATACTCTTGGATCCAATAAAAGGGCAACAGTGGCGTAATGACAGCAAAGTGTCAATTATCCGTTCGCTCGCCCCTTCATTCTGTTGATCATAGGTGCTGCAGTTGACTCAACTATAACAATGGGTTATAAAGCGCGCTTGATTGCGAAGCCCTTCTGCTTAGAAGCGAGCCGGTCGTTACGACCCCGTCAAGCATGCGAGTGTGGTGGAATTGGTATACACAGCAGACTTAAAATCTGTCGGCGTGAGCCTTGCGGGTTCGAGTCCCGCCACTCGCACCAAACTTCGTTGAAAAGGCGCCATTGCGGCGCCTTTTTGCTGCCTGCCGGCAATGTCTCGCGCAGCTGCTAGAGTGGAGCTTGTACTCGTCCACTGGAACGCCGCCATGCGCTACTCCCTGTTTGATGGCCAACGCGACATCATTATCCTGATAGCCCGCGTACTGTTGATGATCCTTTTCGTCTTGTCGGGCTGGGCCAAGCTGACCGGTTTTGACGGCACGGTCGGCTACATGACCTCGCTGGGTGCCCCTGCCCCCATGCTGGCGGCTGCGATTGCCGTGCTCATGGAGTTCGTGGTCGGTATCCTGCTGATCCTGGGCTTCTATACCCGGCCGCTGGCGTTCCTGTTCGCACTGTTCGTGCTGGGCACGGCGCTGCTGGGCCACCCGTTCTGGAACATGGTCGACCCCGAGCGCAGCGCCAACATGACCCAGTTCCTGAAAAACCTCGCCATCATGGGCGGCCTGCTATTGCTGGCCGTAAGCGGCCCAGGGCGTTTCTCGGTGGACGGCCGCTAGGTCAGTCGTCTTCGCAATCGTCGAACCAGGCTGGGTGATCCCGCTCCTCGTCATCGAGGTCATCCAGCGTTTCCTCGTCTTCTTCCACTTCATCCTCGGCGCCCTGGGCATCTGCCTCGTGCTCCACGTCGTCGTAGAGAAACTCATGGTCGAGCAGGTGATCGTGTTCGGGTTCGTGCAGGTCGTCTTCGTCGTGCATGCTGGCTCCTGGCGTGATGGCAGGCCTGTATAGGCTGATCAGGTTCCGAGGTCAATGCGTTGCCACTTAATCCTGGGTTAACCAACCGGGCGCAACCTGCAGGCTCTCCCTTCAAACGTCTTTTGCCCGCCGCTCATGGCGGGCTTTTTTATGGTGTTGCGCAGATGACAGCCTCATGACCTGCGCTTCACGAAATACTGACAAACGGATGGGCACACTGACACTGCTCCGTACGTTCTTGCAGCCCGCCGCATCATTGCCGCGGGCTTTTCTTTTGTGGCGCTCACCCACTCCATGACCTGAAGCAGTTTTGCACGGCCACGCAAGGGCTATGCTAACCCGGCGATAACCCAAGCTCACTCGGATAGACACGGAGGCTCTTATGAAAGCTGCTGTTGTTGCGCCAGGCCGTCGCGTGGATGTGGTTGAGAAAACCCTGCGCCCCCTCGAACACGGTGAAGCGCTGCTGAAGATGCAATGCTGCGGTGTGTGCCACACCGACCTGCATGTAAAAAACGGCGACTTCGGCGACAAGACCGGCGTCGTGTTGGGCCACGAAGGCATCGGCGTGGTCCAGGAAGTCGGGCCGGGCGTTACCTCGCTCAAGCCAGGCGACCGTGCCAGCGTGGCATGGTTTTATCAGGGGTGCGGGCATTGCGACTATTGCACCAGCGGCAACGAAACCCTGTGCCGCGAAGTGAAGAACTCCGGGTACACCGTGGACGGCGGCATGGCAGAAGCCTGCATCGTCAAAGCCGATTATTCGGTCAAGGTACCTGACGGCCTCGACTCCGCCGCCGCCAGCAGCGTTACCTGCGCCGGCGTGACCACCTACAAGGCGGTAAAAATCTCCAACATCCGCCCCGGCCAATGGATCGCCATCTACGGCCTCGGCGGCCTGGGCAACCTGGCGCTGCAATACGCCAAGAACGTGTTCAACGCCAAAGTGATCGCCATTGACGTAAACGAAGAGCAACTGCGCTTCGCCAGCGAAATGGGCGCCGACCTGGTGATCAACTCGCGCACCGAAGACGCCGCGAAGGTCATCCAGGCCAAGACCGGGGGTGCCCATGCAGCTGTGGTTACCGCCGTTGCCAAAGGTGCATTCAATTCGGCTGTAGATGCGCTGCGCGCAGGCGGCCGCCTGGTTGCCGTCGGGCTTCCGTCAGAGTCCATGGACCTGAATATCCCCCGCCTGGTGCTGGACGGAATCGAAGTGGTTGGCTCGCTCGTCGGCACACGGCAAGACCTGCAAGAGGCCTTCCAGTTTGCCGCTGAAGGCAAAGTAGTGCCCAAGGTAACCCTGCGGCCAATCGAGGACATCAACCAGATCTTCGACGAGATGCTGGAAGGCAAGATCAAAGGCCGCATGGTGATCCAGTTCGAAGGTTGATAGCCTGAAGGCCGATCATTTCGAACGACCAAAAGCCCGGGGATGATCATTCACGGGCTTTTGCCCCTTTCATAGTCAAGGAACAGACCATGAGCTTCGACGGGCACGCCGGGCCGATTACCCGCACCACGCCCCTGGACAAACACTACCGCAACACGCAGAAGGTGCGTCAGTTTCTGCTCGGCGAGTGTGGCCAGGCATTCACGTTCGACCGAGCCTTCATGGCGTGGATCAAGAGCGGGACGCCGTCCACCATGGGCGACGTCGCGGATGAATGGTTACGGATGCATCGCTGACTTTCGTTGGCGGGCACCTGTGTTGCAGCCGCTTTCTCCAACATCTTGTCCAACGCTTCAACCATGCTGGAATAATCCATTTCCTGACGACCTCGCTGGTGGAATGGGCTTGAGCTCAACGTTAGCTTGCGAACATTTCAATTCGTGGTGAGGGAACCGGGGCGTGATTACCGCCCTCCCTTCTGATGACCACGTATGGGTGGTGCGGTTCAAGCTAAGTGCTCAAGATGCAGCATCGAGCCTGTACACACGAGGAGATGGGCATGTCGATTCGAAGCTTGGCCAAGCATCTACCGCCAGATCCTTCCAGAGCGGGCTGGGTTCTGGGATGGGGCGTTCTGAGAGACAGGCATCCCTGGCATTTCGTCGACGTCTATGCCGACCAGAAGACCGCCGAAGCGGAAGCACAGCGCCGAGGGAAAGGTTACGTCGTGGAGTTCGGCTCGCATCGCCTGGGGTCGCGTGATTTTGTCTGTGGCGTAACCTTGCCTGAAGGCTAGCGCCCAAGCGGAAATGATCAGACTTTCCAGCGCGCAAATAAAAACCCCGCAGACGTTATTCTGCGGGGTTTTCGAATGGTGGAGGCCGAGGTCGGAATCGAACCGGCGTAGACGGATTTGCAATCCGGAGCATAACCACTTTGCTACTCGGCCTCAAAGGTCGGATCTAGCTGCTTGCGCTTTGCTATCTCCTTGAAACGCTGAACCTTTTTCAAAGTTTGCTGCGTTTCGATGGGCGCCATTATGTCTTCATTCCTTTAACCTTGCAACCCCCTGAACGAAAAAAAATTTCAACGGGTTCAAGGTGTTAGCGAAGACGCCCGAGTTTACTCCACAAACCTACCACCGTGTTCTCCACCGTGCCGCTGGCCGCCATGCCGATGCGTTCCTGCAGGCTCTTGCGTTCGGCATAGTGCAGGTGGAACAGGTTGGCAGTGCGCGCACGCTCGCTGAGGTATTCGTCGCTGGTCTGCAGTTCGTCCACCAGCTTTCGGTTGAGGGCCGCAACCCCGAGCCAGACTTCGCCGGTGGCCACTTCATCAATGTGCAACTGTGGGCGGTAGCGTGCAACGAAGTCCTTGAACAGCTGGTGGGTGATGTCCAGGTCTTCCTGGAACTTTTCCCGGCCCTTCTCGGTGTTTTCGCCAAACACGGTGAGGGTACGTTTGTACTCGCCAGCCGTCAGCACCTCGAAGTCGATGTCATGCTTCTTCAACAGGCGGTTGACGTTGGGCAGCTGCGCCACCACGCCGATCGAACCCAGCACGGCAAACGGCGCACTGACAATCTTCTCGCCGATGCAGGCCATCATGTAACCACCGCTGGCGGCCACCTTGTCGATGCACACGGTCAGCGGGATGCCAGCCTGACGAATGCGCGCCAGCTGCGACGCTGCCAGGCCGTAGCTGTGCACCAGGCCACCGCCACTCTCCAGGCGCAGCACCACTTCGTCACGCGGGGTGGCGAGGGTCAGTAGCGCGGTGATTTCGTTACGCAGGCTTTCAGTGGCCGAGGCCTTGATGTCGCCATCGAAATCCAGCACGAAGACCCGGCCCTTTTCCTCGGCCTTGCCCTTCTTCTGCTGTTTTTCCGCCTTGGCCTGCTGCTTGCGCAAGGCCTTGAGCTGGGCCTTGTCCAGCAGGCCAGACTCCAGGCGCTCGCGCAGGTCCTTGTAGAACTCGTTCAGGCGGGTGACCTGCAATTGCCCACCCGTTTTGCGCCGCCCCTTGCCGCGCAGCCCGGCGATGGCTGACAGCACCACCAGGATGGCGATGACCAGGGTGGCGGTTTTGGCGAGAAAGCTTGCGTATTCGGCAAGAAACTCCACGTTGACTCCTTAAATACCTGCGCCACGGCGGCGCGTAACTGTTGCAAGCATACCGTTGAGCCTGAGGTGCTGCCAGCCGGCGCAAACGCTGGCAACATCTTTCAAACAACCTTTTCAAACGCTTGTATGTTTTTTCGTTGACAGCCCGTGTGCCGCATCCTAACCTCGCAGCAACCTCCAACAGGCCGGAACCTTTCGTGGGCAACCTCTACCTGATCCGACATGGCCAAGCCTCCTTCGGTGCCGATGACTATGACGTCCTCTCCCCCGTGGGCGTGCGCCAGAGCCAGGCCCTGGGTGAGCACCTTGCCCAGCTGGGTGTGCGGCTGGACCGTTGCGTGGCAGGCGACCTGCGCCGCCAGCAGGATACCGCGCACCTTGCCCTGGAGGCCTTGCAGGCCAGCGGCTGCGCGGTGCCAGCGGTTGAGACCGACGCGGCGTTCAATGAGTTCGATGCTGACGGCGTCATCCGTGCCCTGTTGCCCGGGCTGCTGCCGCAAGAGCCAAACGCCCTGCACATCCTGCGCAATGCTGCGCAGCACCGCAGCGAGTTCCAGCGCCTGTTCGCCTTGATGGTGCAGCGCTGGCACGACGGGGAGCATACCGATGACGGCCTGGAAACCTGGCAAGCGTTTACTGCCCGCGTACAGGGTGGGCTGCAACGCGTACTGGATACCGCCGGCAGCGGCGACAATATCGCCATTTTCACCTCGGGCGGTACCATTGCCGCCCTGCTCCACTTGGTTACCCGTATCACCCCAAGCCAGGCGTTCGCGCTGAACTGGCAGATCATCAACACGTCGCTCAGCCAGCTGAAGTTCCGCGGCCGCGACGTGGCACTGGCTTCCTTCAACAGCCAAGCCCATGTGCAGCTGTTGAGGGCGCCGGAGTTTGTCACCTACCGATAAGCCCGGCTTTGTTGTGTCCCTGCGGGGACGTGTAAATCACTCTATAAGGAATGCGCCATGACCTCCGTAGCTGATGCCGTCAAAAAGATGCAAGAGAAGTTCAACCCATCCGCTGCCGCCGGCCTGGACCTGGTGTTCGGCTTCAACATCACCGACGAAGGCAAGCACTACGCGCTGATCGTCAAAGACGGCACCTGCGACCTGCAGGAAGGCGAAAACCCGGATGCCAACTGCACCCTGATAATGGACAGCGAAACCCTGAAGGGTATCGTCAGTGGCGAAACCGACGGCATGCAGGCCTTCATGGGCGGCAAGCTGCGCGTTGAAGGCGACATGATGCTGTCGATGAAACTCAGCGAGCTGTTCCCGTCCTGAGGGCTGGGGATACCGGATGATCGAAAACCGAAGCCCTCGCGGCTTCGGTTTTTTTTTGCCTGGCATTCGGTGCAGTGATCCACCGGCAACACCCGCACCTATATGGCACCTGGCACGCTTGTTCCAGCCCGGGCAGGCCATTAGATTAGCCAATAGTCCTTGCGATCGAGAATAAGGAAAACGCATGACGCTCACCGACCAGTCCACCCAGGTACGCCCCGGCGAAGAACTCGACGCGGCCGTCATCGACCCTTACCTCAAGGCCAATATCCGCGGCCTGGATGGCCTGCCCAGCATCAGCCAGTTTCCGGGTGGCGCCTCCAACCTCACCTACCTGGTCAGCTATCCGGACAGTGACTTCGTACTGCGCCGCCCACCGTTCGGGCATAAAGCCAAGTCGGCCCACGACATGGGCCGCGAGTTCCGCATCCTCAACCAGCTGAACAGCGGCTTCCCCTACTGCCCCAAGGCCTATGTGCACTGCACCGACAGCAGCCTGATCGGCGGCGAGTTCTACGTGATGGAGCGGGTCAAGGGCATCATCCTGCGCTCGGATATCCCTGCCGAACTGAACCTGGACGCCAGCCGCACCGAGGCCCTGTGCAAAAGCTTCATCGACCGCCTGGTCGAGCTGCATCAGGTGGACTACAACGCCTGCGGCCTGGCCGACCTGGGCAAGCCGGAAGGCTATGTGCAACGCCAGATCGAGGGTTGGACCAGCCGCTACGAAAAAGCCCTGACCCCGGATGCCCCGCGCTGGGAGCAGGTGATTGCCTGGTTGCACGACAAGATGCCCGCCGACCACCCAAAGCCCGGCATCGTGCACAACGATTACCGCTTCGACAACGTGATCCTCGACGCCGACAACCCCATGCGCATCATCGGGGTACTGGACTGGGAAATGGCCACCCTGGGTGACCCGCTGATGGACCTGGGCAACAGCCTGGCCTACTGGATCGAGGCCGAAGACCCGGCACCCGTGCAACTGATGCGCCGCCAGCCGAGCAATGCACCAGGCATGCTTACCCGTCGCCAGTTCGTCGATTACTACGCCGAGCGTGCGGGCATCCCGCTCGACAACTTCGATTACTACTATTGCTATGGCCTGTTCCGCCTGGCCGGCATCGTCCAGCAAATCTATTACCGCTATTTCCACGGCCAGACCCAGGACAAGCGCTTCGCCCAGTTCATCCACATGAACCGCTTGCTGGAGCAGATGACCCTGCAGGTCATTGCCAAGTCCAGCCTGTAAGCCATGACCACGACGACGGATAACAAGGAAAACAGCATGTCCAAGACCCACCTGTTCGACCTCGACGGCAAGATTGCCTTCGTTTCCGGCGCCAGCCGTGGCATTGGCGAGGCGATCGCCCACTTGCTGGCGCAGCAAGGGGCTCATGTGATCGTTTCCAGCCGCAAGCTCGACGGTTGCCAGCAGGTGGCCGATGCCATCATCGCCGCCGGCGGCAAGGCCACGGCGGTAGCCTGCCACATCGGTGAGCTGGAGCAGATCCAGCAGGTGTTTGCCGGCATTCGCGAACAGTTCGGGCGCCTGGACGTGCTGGTCAACAACGCCGCCACCAACCCGCAGTTCTGCAACGTGCTGGATACCGACCCGAACGCCTTCCAGAAGACCGTGGACGTGAACATCCGCGGCTACTTCTTCATGTCGGTGGAAGCCGGCAAGCTGATGCGTGAGCACGGCGGCGGCAGCATCATCAACGTCGCCTCCATCAACGGTGTATCGCCCGGCCACTTCCAGGGGATCTATTCGGTAACCAAGGCAGCGGTCATCAACATGACCAAGGTCTTTGCCAAGGAGTGCGCCCAGTTTGGCATTCGCTGCAACGCCCTGTTGCCGGGCCTGACCGACACCAAGTTCGCCTCGGCTCTGGTGAAGAACGACGCCATTCTGAACGCCGCACTGCAGCAGATCCCGCTCAAGCGCGTGGCCGACCCCAAAGAAATGGCCGGCGCAGTGTTGTACCTGGCCAGCGATGCGTCCAGCTACACCACCGGCACGGCACTCAATGTAGACGGCGGCTACCTGTCCTGATCAAGCCTTGATTGCCACCAAGGTGTAGCTCAAGGGCAGACGTGCGGGCTGCTCGCGCAAGCGATACTCACCGTCGCTGCCCTTGACCATCTGCCCCGGCAGCGCCTCCCAGGGAATGCTCTGGTGCTCGACCAGTGCCGTCAGTTGCAGCCCATGCGCCAGCAAGGCAGTCACCACCTCGCCCAGGCCGTGGTTCCATTCGTGGGTTTCGGTGTGGGCAAGGCGCTGGTCGGTTTCGACGTAGGTCTGGTCGTTGTGCCACACCGTCGGCGCTTCGTGCTCGAAATACGGGTATTCGAGCTGCAGGCGGTCCTGATGGTCTTCGTTGACCGCCATCAGCATCGGGTGCCCATCACGCAGGAATAGCCGCCCGCCTGGCTTCAACAGTGCTGCCACCGTACGCGCCCACGGCTTGATGCGGGGCAACCAGCACAGTGCGCCGATACCGGTATAAACGAGGTCGAAAGTGCCTGCCGGCAGCACGCTGTCGGCGGCATAGACGTCAGACTCGACATACTCGATGGGCACCGCGCACCGCTTGGCCAGAGCACGCGCTTCGGCCAGTGAAGCTGCGGAATAGTCCAAGCCACAGACCTTGGCGCCAAGGCGCGCCAGCGAGAGCGTATCGGTACCGATGTGGCACTGCAGGTGCACAGCGTTCAGCCCTTTGATATCACCAAGCAGTGGCAGGTCGAAGCGGACGGTTTCGGAAAGGTGCCCGGGGCGCTGGACCAGAAGCTCGACTTCGTAGTCCTTGGAGGCTGCGTGTAGCGGAGCGCGTTCGTCCCAGCTGGCACGGTTGAGTTGCAGTGAGCGATCCATGGTGTCGTCCTTGAGTGGTAACGGCTGATGCTAGCCGTTACCACGCGTCTTGCGACACAACTGCCTTGCTAAAAAGTGTAAAGCCCGCCCCTATAGGATGAGCGCCTGCGTTACAGGCACGTAGCCGCAGCCGCCCGGCGCTGCAGCGCCACGCCGTCATTCTTCTGCGCGTAATAGTCAACCCGCGCCCCACCCGCCTGTGGGTAAACATCCACGAACGCTTCGGCTTCGCGGGTATACACGGTAAACCCGCCCTGCTTGCTCGGCTCCAGGTAGCCACTGGCATCGTCGCCGAACACCTTCTCTTCCTGCCAGCTGAACTGGATGCACTGGGCCACCAGCTCTGGCGCCTTATGCGAATCGAGCTGCGCCGTCGGCTTGCCGCCGCGGGCTGTCTCCATGGTCGCAGAAGCACAACCGACCAGCATCAGTGCTGCGGCCATCGGCAGAATCGCACGCATGTTCCATCCTCAGGGTAAAAAAGAAGGCGACTCTAGCACTGGCATGCATCGCGAGTGAATTGCCACACACCTGCCGCTGTCGCAGATAAGACACGTAGCCAAGAGGAATACCCCATGAAACTGCACTATCTGCTGCTCGCGGCCCTACCCTGCCTACCCCTGGCGGCAAACGCCACTCCTTCCAGCGAAGAAAGCGTCACCGCCCTGGAAACACACAATCGCGAACTCAAGGTGGGTGACAAGGCGCCGGACCAGTACAAACGGGACGATCAAGCCATTCAGGACTGGCAAGCCAAGGGCCTGCCCAAGCCCGAAAAAGAAAGCCACTGGGTACGCATGGGCGAGCACTTTGTACTGGTACAGATCACCAACGGCGTAGTACTGGCAATCCAGCCGGCGTCGTGAGTCAACCCGCTTCGGCCATTGCCGCCATATGCACTGTATTGCGCCCGGCGGCCTTGGCCTGGTAAAGCGCTGCGTCAGCCTGGGCCAACAGGCTGGCGGTGCTGTCTTTGAGCCCAGGCACGCCGCACCACAAGCCCACGCTGAAGCGCAGTTCGATCTGGTCACCGGCAAAACTCGCCGGGTTGCGCGCAATGGCCTCACGCAGCCCTTGCAGCGCGGCCATCGCCCCGCTGCGGTCAGCGCCCGGTAGCAGCAACAGGAACTCCTCGCCACCATAACGGCCCAGGCAGTCACCTTGGCGCAGCCGCTGTTGCAACTGGCGCACGCAGTGGCACAGCACCTCATCACCTGCCAGGTGCCCATACAGGTCGTTGATGCGCTTGAAATGGTCGATGTCGATCATCGCCACAGCCAGGCTGCCCTGTTGCTGGCGAGCCTGGTCCAGTTCCACGGCAAAGCGCTCAAGGATCGCCCTGCGGTTCAGCGTGCCGGTCAGCACATCGTGCAGGGCCAGGTGCTGCAAGCGGGATTCGCTGCGCTCCTTGGCCATCAACACCAGCCCGATCGAATACATCATCACCGTGACGGTGCCAATCGCCACGGAAATGCTCTGCTTGAGGTTGCTGGTGTCATAGCGCAACTCCACCGCCGTGCCATTGGCCACCGCCACCACACGCATGCCCAGGCCGACCAGGCTGATCAACGCACCGATCTGCAGCAGCAAGTGGGCCTTGCCCGGCCGCTCGGCATAGCGTCGCGCCCAGTACAGAATCATCGAGCACTGCAGCATCAGCACCAGCGTTGCCAGCAGCATACGTGGCTCTACCGTATCGAGCAGCAGCATCAACCCCACCAGCATGCACGCCGGGATAATGAAGATAATGCGCCAAGGCACTATCTGCTGACGCACCCGGAACAGGCTGGCCGTATAGAACGCCAGGGCCAGCGACAACAGGCTGTTGCCCAGGCCATAGCTGAGCCACAGCGGGGCATGGGCATAGACGGTGTAGCAGACATAGGCCAGGGCATGCACCAGCAACCCGCACCCCGTGAGTAACAGGTTGTCACGGCGGTTACTGCGCCCGACCAGCAACAGGCAGAAGGCCAGAATGGTTGCAACCAAGGCAACGGCGGCGAACAACGTGGGGGTATGGGCGATCATCATGATTCACTGTGTGGCAAATTGCCGTCTTGCCAGCGGCTTAACCCACAGTCTAGAGGGGCATCGCCGGCTCGACCATGACCGAATGGGACAGAACAGCAGCCCACAAGCACGCCGCTCATCACTGGCGCGACAAATTTTTGCCTGCCAGGGAAACCAAATGGATCATTCCCAGTCTCAGCAAGTGCCCTGTAAACCATTGCGGATCAAGGACCTATATCGTGATGACCCGCCTTGCAAGCCTTTCGCTGGTTGCTGTTGTCCTGCTGACCGCAGGCTGCCACAGCCATCGCTACCATGACGACGACGATGGCTGGCGTAACCGTGACCGCGACCATCGCCACCACCATCGCCATGAGCGCGACGATGATGACGATGACAATCGCCAGTATCGCGGTGACCGCTACTACCGCTGAAGCGTCTTTGCACCCCTGACCCGCCGCCCGTTGCGCGGCACCTTAACCTGATGATTCCTTTGAGGTTCGTATCATGCGTCTGACTCTGCCTTCCCTTGCCCTCGGCCTGCTGCTGTGCCAGGGCGCTTTCGCCGGTGACGGTACTGCCGCCATTGGCGGTGGCCTGGGTGGTGCCCTGGGTAACGTTGTCGGTCAATCGATCGGTGGCAAGACCGGGGCGGCCATCGGCGCCGGCCTCGGCGGCGCAGCCGGCAGTGCGGTAGGTGCACGCAAAGGCAACCGTACCGAAGCCGCCATCGGCGGCGGCCTGGGCTCGGCCGGCGGCTCGCTGCTGGGCGGCGCGGTGGGCGGCAAGACCGGCTCTACCGTCGGTGCCGGCCTGGGCGGCGCGGCCGGTGGTGCCATCGGCAACCACCTGGGCGACAATAACGGCAGCAAAAAGCACCGCCGTCACCGTCACTGATCCGGTGACCCAAGGGGCCACAATGCGGCCCCTGTTGTTTGGCAAACCCTGCAGTACATCAACACCCCCTTCATCACAAGCTGGCACACTGGCTGCTACTGTCTATCGTGCCCCTGTGTGAAGGAACACCCCCTCCCCATGAACCAAGAGCTGCTCTGGGTCCTCGGCCTGCTGGCCATCGTCATCCTCCTGTTCGTCATCAACCGCCCGCGCATGGACGTGGTCGCACTGCTGGTAATTCTCGCCCTGCCGCTACTCGGCATCCTCACCGTCGAGCAGGCCCTGGCCGGCTTCAGCGACCCCAACGTGGTGCTGATCGCCGCCCTGTTCGTGATTGGCGAAGGCCTGGTGCGTACCGGCATTGCCTACCGCATCGGCGAATGGATGAGCGAGCGGGCCGGCAACAGCGAGGCGCGCCTGCTGGTGCTGCTGATGGTGGCGGTGGCCGGGCTGGGCTCGATCATGAGCTCCACCGGCGTGGTGGCCATCTTCATCCCGGTGGTGCTCAGTATTGCCGCACGCCTGAAACTCTCGCCCAGCCGCCTGATGATGCCGCTGGCGTTCGCCGGCCTGATCAGCGGCATGCTCAGTCTGGTGGCCACACCGCCCAACGTGGTGGTGCACAGCGAGCTGGTGCGCAATGGCGAAGCCGGTTTCAGCTTCTTCAGCTTTACCCCGTTTGGCCTGGTGGTGCTGGTGCTGGGCATCGGCTACATGCTGCTGACCCGACACTGGCTCAACGGCGAAGTGCGCAAGGACGGCCGCGTGGAAACCCGCCGGACACTGCTGGACCTGGTGCTGGACTACAAGCTCAACGGCCGCGAACGGCGCCTGCGCATCCGCCCTCACTCGCCGCTGATCGGCCACACCCTCGGCGAACTGGAACTGCGTACCCGGCACGGCGCCAACGTGATCGGCATCGAACGCCAGCACAAGTTCACCACGCGGGTGATGGCTGCCGACTCCAGCACCGTGCTGCACCAGGGCGACGTGCTGCTGCTCGACCTGTTCGCCAACCGCGATGACCTGCGCAGCCTGTGCCAGACCATGCAACTGGAGCCGCTTCACTTCAAGGCCGCCTATTTCATCGACCAGTCCCAGGAACTGGGCATGGCCGAGGTCTCCCTACCACCGGGGTCGCAGCTGATTGGCAAGAGCATTCTCGAACTGGCCTTCCGTACCCGCTTCGACCTCAACGTGGTCGGCCTGCGCCGCGAGCAGGCAGCGATCGAAGACCAACTGGTGGAAGAAAAGCTGCGCCTTGGCGACACGCTGCTGGTGGTCGGCCCGTGGAAGGCCGTACGCCAGTTGCAAAGCAAACCCAGAGACTTCCTGGTGCTGAGCCTGCCTGCCGAAATCGACCAGGTGGCCCCCGCCCGCACCCGCGCGCCGCAAGCGCTACTGAGCCTGGCGGTGATGGTCGGGCTGATGGTCAGTGGTGCCGTGCCCAATGTCATGGCCGCGCTGATCGGCTGCCTGCTGATGGGCGCCGGCCGCTGCATCGACATGAGCAGCGCTTATCGGGCCATTCATTGGCAAAGCCTGGTGCTGATTGTCGGCATGCTACCCTTCGCCCAGGCGCTGCAGAAAACCGGCGGCATCGACCTGGCGGTGAGCGGGCTGGTCAGCGTGCTGGGAGGGGCCGGCCCCAGTGCCATTCTCGCCTGCCTGTTTGCCGTCACGGCGGTGATTGGCCTGTTCATTTCCAATACGGCCACTGCGGTGCTGATGGCGCCGGTGGCTGTCAGTACCGCAGCACAGCTGGGGATGTCACCCTACCCGTTCGCCATGACCGTGGCGTTGGCCGCATCGGCGGCGTTCATGACGCCGGTGTCATCGCCGGTCAATACGCTGGTGCTGGGCCCAGGGCAGTACCGTTTCGCAGACTTCGTCAAAATCGGCGTACCGTTCACCCTGCTGGTGATGCTGGTGACCGTGTTGATGGTGCCGTGGTTCTTCGGGCTGTGACGACACAATTGAGGAATGAAGGCAATTTGGCATTATCTCGACCGTTCGCGGCAGATTGACATCAACTGCCCTGACGAAACACACTGCGGGTCATTGCCCCAGGTGCTTCAAGGCGTTGTCCTGGATTTCGTTTCCGCTTGCCGGTCGAGCCCATGGTTTTTGCTGCCCAATCGCGCTTGTTGCCTTACGTCGTTCTGCTCTGCCTGACCTTTGCCCTCACCCTGGGGGGCATCCTGGCACGCCCGATCGAATCGCTGTCGCTGTTCTGGCCGGTGAATGCCGTATTGGCCGGTGTACTGCTGCGCTACCCTCGCCAGGCCACACTTACCGGCTTTGGCCTCGTCTGGCTGGCCATGGTCGGTGCCGACCTGCTGTGCGGCAGCGCCTGGGCCCCGGCCCTGTGGTTCAACCTGTGCAACCTGGGCGTGGTGGTGACCCTCTGGCAATTGCTGTCGCGCTTGCCGCGCCTGCACCGACGCATGCGAACCCCGCACGGCGTACTCAGCGTATTTGCCGCCTGCGCCGCTGGCGCCATGGTGGCGGCCAGCATGGCGGCGGCGATGGCCGCGCCCTGGTTCCAACAATCGTTGCGCGCCACTTGGCTGGCCTGGTTCAGCGAACAGTTCTCGACAAGCGTGCTGGTGCTGCCGGTGCTGCTGACTGCGCCCTCGGTACGGGCCTTGGTGCGCGGTGGTGCCCAGGCCATCCGCCTGGCACCGCTGCTGGTGCTGCTGGCCTCGCTGGCGTTCAGCATTGCCTTTGGCGGCCCCGGGGCCATTGCCTTCCCGATTGCCGCTTTGCTGTGGTGTGCCTGGACCTATTCGCCCTTTATGGTTTCGCTGCTGGCACTCACCGCCGGCAGTACCTTGATTGTGGCGGTGGCGCAAAACCTCATGCACTTTAGCGTGCCGCAAAGCGAGCCAGGGGTGACCACGCTGATGTCGGCGCGCCTGGGCATCGCCATGTTGGTGCTTGGCCCGCTGGTGGTGGCCTGCGTCAGCCAGGCCAACCGCAGCCTGATGGCCCGCCTGGCGCACCAGGCGACCATCGACCACCTTACCGGCGTGCTCACCCGCAGTGCCTTTACCCGCCGCGCCAACGCGTTGCTGGACAGCCGCCAACAGCATGCCCAGGCACTGCCGGTGACCCTGATGATGCTGGACATCGACCATTTCAAGTCGATCAACGATGTCCACGGCCACGCGGTTGGTGACCAGGTGCTGCGCCAGTTCGCCAGCACCTTGCAAGACCAGTTGCACAACGATGAGCTGCTCGCGCGCCTGGGAGGCGAGGAGTTCGTCGTCATTCTCCCGGGCCTTGCGCCAGAACGGGCCAAGTTCACCGCCGAACGCCTGCGCCGCGCCGTACAGGACCTGCATGTGGTGCAGGCCGACCAGCGCCTGCAGATTACCGTCAGTATCGGCCTGGCCGGCTGCGACGCCGACCGCCCGGCCCCCAGCCTGGACGCGCTGCTGGCAAGCGCCGACCAGGCGCTGTACCGGGCCAAGGCCCATGGCCGCAATCGCGTCGAGCAGGCCGAGGCGCAGCGCCAGGTGATCTGAGTCAACCGGCCAGCAAGTCCCACGACAGCTTGGCGATCAGCACGCACAACAGCACCAGGAACAACCCGCGGACAAAGCCGGCGCCCTTGCGCACTGCCAGCCAGGTACCGGTCAGCGCGCCCAGGATGTTGCACACCGCCATGGGCAGGGCGATGGCATACAACACGTTGCCCGTCGGCACGAAGAACACCAGTGCCGCCAGGTTGGTGGCGATGTTCACCACCTTGGCCGACGCCGAGGCGTGCAGGAAGTCCAGGGCAAAGAAGCGGATGAACAGGAAGATCAGGAAGCTTCCGGTGCCCGGGCCAAACAGACCGTCGTAAAAACCGATCGCACCGCCGATCAGCACCGCCAGGCACTGCTCCTTGCGGCCGATTTGCGCAGGCTTGTGCAGGGTGCCGAAGTCTTTCTTGCAGAAGGTGTAGATGGCCATCAGCACGATCAGCACCAGCACCGCCGGGCGCATCACGCTGGGCGGCACCAGCGACACCGTGGCGGCACCGGCGAACGACATGACAAAGGCGCTGAGTGCAGCGGGTACGATCAGCCCCCAGTCCAGCGTCACCTTGCGGATAAACGACCGCGCCGCGAAGGCCGTGCCGCACACCGACGCCAGCTTATTGCTGCCGAGCAATGCCGCTGGCTGTGCGGTGGGCAGCACATTGAACAAGGCCGGGATCTGGATCAGCCCACCGCCCCCCACGGCGGCATCGATCAGCCCAGCGGCAAAAGCGAACACGGAAAGTACAGCGATATCCATCATGATGCAGGCCCAGAGGCAGAGAAGACGCCTGCAAGGCTAATCAAAGTACCGCGCTTGTGTTGAAATGCCATATTGCGAAAACTGCAACAAGGAGAAGACGATGGCATTGGACATGCTGCGGGAAATCCAGGCGTTCGTCAGCGTGGCACACAAGCGCAGCTTTGTCGCCGCTGCCCGCGCATTGGGGCGCTCTCCCAGCGCAGTTACCCGGGCTGTGCAAACCCTGGAAGACAATGCCGGAAGCAAGCTGCTCAACCGCAACGCCAACGCCGTGACCTTGACCGAAGCCGGCAAGCGCCTGTTGCCGCACGCCGAACGCTTGCTGGATGTGCAACGCGATGCAGCCGACGAACTGGCCGCGCTCAGCGGCAGTGCCCAAGGCTGGATCCGCTTTGCCGTGCCGCAGTTGCTGGGGGAGCATGTGTTGCCGCAGGTGCTTGCCGAGTTTTCTCGCTGCCACCCGCAAGTGACCCTGGACGTGCAGTACAGCGACGAAGCCCTCGACCCACTGCAAGGCAAATTCGATTTCGTGGTACGCGGCGCCTTCCCCCAATCAAGCGAGCTGATCGGCTACCCGCTTTGGCCCTATCAGCGCCACCTGTATGCCAGCCCCGCCTACCTGGGCCAGGCCGGCACACCGCAACACCCGGAAGACCTGGAGGGGCATACGCTGATCCTGCATACCGCGCCACGCATCCTTAAGGCCTGGCATTTCTGCCGCGAGGGCCAGATCACCAGCCTGCGCCCCAGGCCCAGGTTGCGCCTGGGTTCGGGTGATGCGGTGTACCACAGCACCCTGGCCGGTGCCGGTATCGCCCGCCTGGCCGCCTGGGTTGGCGAAGCGCATGTCAAAACCGGGCGCCTGGTGCGGGTGTGCCCACAGTACCGCCTGACCTCCAGCAGCGGCCAGGACCCGCAGATGCATGCGCTGTACCCTGCCGGCGAGCTGCCGACACGGGTACGTGACTTGCTGGCGGCCCTGCGCCGAGCCGGCATGGCCCAATGAAACAGCCACTGAAACGGCTGTTCAATTTCTGCTCAATTTAACAGAGCCCGCCGTGGGCTTGGCTTTCAGCACTTTATCCACAGACCTACCCACGTTTTTTGTGGACAGATTTCCCCGCGCAAAGAATGACTTATCCCATGCGCGGGTAAACGTTGAACCTCAGCTTGGCGGAATCGTACCAAGAAGACCAATCAGAATGGTCAGTAGCAGAAAACCACCCAGGAATAGCGCCAGCTTGCCCATTGGAACCTCTACAGTTGTGATGCGGGAATGGGCATATTCTCGGCCTTGGGCTGATACGGTTACAGATTCAGCTTTGTGGAAAAAAAGCGGATCAGATGGAAACCTGCTGAAGCTTTTCTGCAGGCAGCCAGCCCAGCTCGCCATTGCCATGGCGACGGCACCAGACCCACCCGTTGAGCGGGCGCAGCATCTGCACCCGTTGCCCGGGGTCGGCATCGAGCTCATGCGCTGAGTAATTGTCCAGTGCCCTGCCCTGGCACACGCTGATCCGCTCGATCAACTGGGCCGGCACCCAGCCAGGCTCCTGACCACTGCAGGTGCACAGGTACCAGTCCTGCCAGCCTGGCTCACCCTCGTAGCGTGGCCCGATGTTCAGCAGCGTGCCCTTGGCGAAGCGAATGGGCCGCGGGTATTCACTGCGATGGGGTTCAATGACAACGTAATGCATGGGCCTCTCCTTGGCCGGGTAAACCTTCGATGGGTGCAGCAGCGGAAAAAACCACCGCTGCACCGCGCTTGTATCGTTATCTGTACCCATTGAGACCTGATACACAAGCACGTATCCAACGGGTCAATCGGACATATCGGCGATACAGCTATCAACTTTACTAGCACACATCAACCCGCCCCACTGGCTCATACCAAGGAGATGCCCGATGCCTGCCCGCCACTCGACACGCGGCCAGGCGGTCGTGGATGCGAACCACTTGTAACGCGCAAGCAATTGCTACACGAAGTTGCGAAGGGCACGGCAAGCCATTTACAGGAAATTGCCGAGAGCCTGTAGGGACGAAGCCCCGTTGTGGCTAGGTATCACGCGGGGTTCAGCCAAGATTGAATGAAACGATTTGAAATGCAGCTTGTAGGATCTTTTACCTCGCAACGTAGGAGTATTCGCCTTGAGGGGATTTCCCTGTATGAAACATCAGTTTCTACAGCAAAATCGAGCTGCTACGGTCCGGTTTTCCTACAACGGCACGGAAGCCCACAGCGTGAGAAAAGCATGGACCCGTACAATGCCTCGGCCCTGAAGCTGCAGAAGAATTTGCTGAACCTGCGCCTTGAGCGCGATCGCCTAAGGAGGGAGGGTAAGGACAACGAAGCGGACGCGTTGGCTGAACCGATCGCCAGGATAGAGGCGGCTATCCAGCAGTTACCGGATAGCTTGAAGCCCGTGACCTTGCAGTGACCTCTAACATCCTGCAAGGCAAGCACCGGCTCTGTAATCCATGGGCTCGCCCCCGTCGGCCCCAAGTGCCAGCACTCAGTAGGCAGCCTTTCTGCCCACGCCTTTAGCGCTCGCCCCCAGGCAGGTCACCGCAAAGGCAATCACCAACGCCCCGGTCCCCAGCAAAAAGATCAACTGCTGGTTCGACCCCTCCACCAATAGGGCAATCAAAGCCGGCGTCACCGCCGCAGCGCCCATCAAGGTAATACTGACCAGCGGCGTAAGCTTGCCGGTCGGGTCGTTGGTGGTGATCAGCGCCATGTAGTACGACAGTGACAGCACCCAGCCAAAGTTGATCAGCAACAACGCCACGAACAACTGCATCGGTGTGCGGGTATGGCCCGTGAGCATGGCGATGGAAACGAACACCGCCACCAACCCCACAGCAATCATCAGTTGGCGGTTGACCCGCGCCCCCAGCAGGCTTGGCAGCCCCGCCCCAGGCAATCCGCCAATGGCCGACAGGCCGAACGCCCAACCGATGTCGACCCCGCTGATACCCTGGTCTCGCGCCAGCTGGTCGATGAAGCCCCACACACAGTAAATGGCAATCTGCATGAACAGCATGCCCACCAGCGCCGTACGCCCGGTACGTGCCGAACCACCCTGGGCAGGTGAGCCTTCGCCACTGGCCAGCAACGCCGCCGGACGGCGCGGCAACACCAGGCTGGCGCCGCAGATCAGCAAATACCACAGGCCGAATGCGCACAATGCAGTTACGGTGCCGCTCTGCGCGGCCAGCAACGGCAATGCGGCGGAGAACAGCGAGTATTCGGGGGTTTGCAACAACAGCATCAACCCGAACGATCGGTCCTGGTTGGGCAAGCGGCCCAGCATGCACACCGCGTAGGCATAAACCAGCCCCGCACAGGTGCCGGCCGCCAGGCGCACGACCAGCAACATCGTGTTGGTGATGGCAAAGGCGGTGGCGATACTCAACGCCACGCACAGCGCGCCAACGAACAGGCACAGACTGCGCCCGCCATGGCGCTTCATCAGCAGCGGGCACAGCAAGGTGCCCAGAGTCATGCCAATCATCTCGACCGACACCACCCAGCCTTGCTGGTCGAGTGACAGGCTCAGTTGCTCCGTGACCAAACCCATGAAGATGGGCTGCACACCACAGACGATGAAGGAAGTACAGGCGATGAAAATCAGCGCGGCACGCAGCAGCTTGGAATCGTAGGTCATGGGAGGACTCCGACACGGCATTTGTTTTTATTGTGTGTGAGGCTCAGCCCTGGAGGGCGCCATGACTGGCGGCTGGGCCGATCTCGGGCTCAATCCTGGGCCGTGATCGAACGCTTTGAAAGTTAATTATCAGAATCGAATGCAGTGGGCTTTTTAATGCAGGGCAACTTCACCAGCCCGCATCCAGAAATGCACTGAACCCAATCCTGATAATTAATTGGAGACATGCCCGCATCCGCCCTACCGTGGTACGTCACCCAAGCCGTTAGTAAAAAAGGCCCAACCATGAACGACCGTGAGTTCATCAACGCCATCGACGCCGATGGCCTGCCTCTGAACATTGCCGTAAGCAATGGCCGCATCAGCCACATCGGCCCGCAACGCGCCAGCACGCCCGCCCGCGAAACCATCGACCTCGAAGGCCTGCTGGCGCTGCCGGGCTTTGTCGATGGCCACATCCACCTGGATAAAAGCTTCGTCGGTGACCGCTGGCACCCGCACCAACCCGTGGCCAGCCTGCGCGAACGCCTGGCCGTGGAAAAACGCGAACTGGCCAGCGCCCCGCCCATCGTTGAGCGCGCCGATGCGCTGATGCGCCAGGCAGCCTCGTTTGGCACCCTGGCCATGCGTTGCCATGTGGACGTGGACGCCACCACCGGCCTTACCAACCTGCATGCCATGCTCGAAGCCCGGGACATGTGGAAAGACCTGATCGACATCCAACTGGTGGCCTTCCCCCAGGCCGGCGTGGTGACCTGCCCCGGCACTGCTGAAGTGATGGAAGCGGCCATCCGCGAAGGCGTGCAGGTGGTCGGCGGCATCGACCCGACCACCCTTGATGGCGATGCCGATGGCCAGCTCGACATCGTGTTCGGCATCGCCGACCGACATGGGGTGAAGGTCGACATCCACCTGCATGAGCCTGGCGATATCTGTATCGCCCAACTCGAACGCATCGCTGCCCGCACCCAGGCACTGGGCATGCAAGGCCTGGTGGCGGTCAGCCACGCCTATGGGCTGGGCGACGTATCCGATGCCGTGGTCGACCGCACCGCCGAAGTGCTGGCTGGCGCCGGCATTTCCATCATGACCAACGCCCCCGGCGAGCATGCTTTTCCCCCCGTCCTGCGCCTGCGTAACGGCGGCGTGCGGGTGTTTACCGGCAACGACAACATCCAGGATGCCTGGTGGCCCTACGGCAACGGCGACATGCTGCAACGGGCCATGCTGGTCAGCTACCGCTCAGGCTTCAACACCGACGAGGAACTGCGGGTAGCGTTGCACATGGCGACCGAGGCGGGTGCCGGCGTGATGGGTAAACAGGACTACGGCTTGAAGGTGGGCAATGAAGCCAGCTTCATCCTGTTCAAGGCACCGAATGCCGCTGCGGCGGTGGCGGCTGCCATTCATGAGCGGGTGATCGTGCGCCACGGGGCGTTCTGGGGCGGGCCTGCGCAGTTGCAGTTGGAGGCTGCGCAGTTTGCTGCCGAACTGCGCCGCCACTGACAGGCAAAAATCCTGGGGCTGCCATGCAGCCCCATGGCCCTGACTGACAGCCACTAGACCAAGATTTCCTCTGCTTCTGCCCGCAAAATACCTATCAGAATTTCGGCCAACGCCATAACCATCGGATCCGCCGTAGGCCGATGAAAAATCGCCGCCTCAAACACTTTGATCGGCTTGAACCCTTCTTCCACCCCCAGCACCCGATGCCCCGCCGTCACCACCCGCGATGGCAACAGGCTCACCCCCAGCCCATTGGCCACCGCCTCCTGAATCCCTGCCAGGCTCGAACTGGTGAATGCAATGCGCCAACTGCGCCCCATGGCCTCGACCGCACTGATCATGTCATCCCGGTACAACCCGCGTGGCGGAAAGGTCACCAGCGGAATCGGGTCCTGGGCAAAACACGGGTACTGCGCGCTGTCGATCCACTCGATGCGCTCCGGCTGGCAGGCATTCGCCTCGCGGCTGTGGCGCCGCTGCTTGATCAACACCAGGTCCAGCTCGCCACGGTCGTAGGTGCTCATCAAATCGCGGCTCAACCCACCGGTAATCTCCAGCTTCACCGTCGGGTTGCGCCGGTTAAATGCTGCCAGCGCCTGCATCGTCTTGCCCGCGACAAAATCGTCCGGCAGGCCGATCCGCACGGTCACCGTCACTCCGCCCGACATGGCCTCGGTGAGCTGATTACTCACCGCCAGCAAATGCCGTGCGTAACGCAGCAGGGTTTCACCGGCGTCGGTCGGGTGCACTTCGCGGTTGCTGCGGTCTAGCAGTTGCTGGCCGACCAGTTCCTCCAGCCGGCGCACCTTCTGGCTGACCGTGGACTGGGTGGAATGCAGGCGGGCTGCGGCGGTGGTGAAACTGCCGCAGTCGGCCACCATGACCACGGTGCGGAGCATGTCCAGGTCGTAGATGGCGCGATTGGGGTTGGTGGATTCTGACATTTGGCGGGTTCAGCTTTTGGAATGGGGCTTGCTGCATGATGCCTGAAGCAGGCGTGCATTAGGCATTGCCCTGATGCGAGGTGCGCTTTGTGCGTGCGCACGAGTGATGTCCAGGGCTTACGATTGAGCGTTTTTGCGGGGTGCGCGTTGAAAACGCGTCACCACGATTTGAACAGCACCTGCCACCAGACACAACACGCCTATTTTCCAGCCCCCTTCCAGGCCGAAGTGCTCGGATGCCTTCCCAGCGGCAATTACGCTTACGAAGATGGCGACAGGGAGGATCAGTTTGTTCATGTAGTCTTCCAGGTGTACTAAGCAGAGATCGGGACAGCGCCCCGTGCGCCATCATCGCTGACTTCGAACTGCCCCACCAACTTCTGCAACTTGCCGGCATCCACCTTCACCTTCTGCGCACTGCTTTGCAGCACCACGGCGGTCTGGCGCATCTCGCTGGACGACTGGTTGACCTGCTCGATGGTCTTGCCGTATTCCACACTGCGCCGGTTGAGCTGCTGGATGATGGCGAACATGCCCTCCACCGCCTGGTGCAGTTGCACATTTTCCGAAGAGGCGTCCTCGGCGAGGCGCAGACTGTTGTCGACGTCCTGCACGCCCTGCTCCATGAAGCTTACGGCCTGACGGGTTTCGCCCTGCAGGCTTTCGACCATATGGCGAATGTCGTCGGCAGCACGCGAGGTGCGCGCGGCCAGGCTACGCACTTCCTCGGCCACCACCGCAAAGCCACGGCCATGCTCCCCGGCGCGCGCCGCCTCGATGGCGGCATTGAGCGCCAGCAGGTTGGTCTGGTTGGTGATTTCGCTGATCAACCCGGTAATGTTGTCGATCTCGACCATGCGGCTGTCGAGCCGCTGCACGCTGGACGACGAGCGCGCGACCACATCGCGGATCGACTGCGTGCCCGCCTGCACCGCCAAGTACTGCTCGCGCGCGCGGCTGACCACTTCGTCCATGGCCTGCTTCATCTGCTCGGCACTGACCGAAGCCTGCTGCAACTCGCCGAGCTGCTCTTCCATGATGATCATCATCTGGTGCACGGCGTCCGCCACATCGGCGGAGCTCACGCTGGCTTCCTGGCTGCGCCCGAGCATCACTTGGTTGGTGCTGCCGACGGTGCGGCTGGCCTTGACCACCTGCCCCACCACCGCGTCCAGGCGGTCGATGAAGCTGTTGATCCAGCGCGCCATGTCGCCGCTTTCGTCGTTGGCCAAGGTGCTGGTGTCCAACCGCTGGCGCAGGTTGCCTTCTCCCTCGGCGATGGTGCGCAGCACGCCGCTCATGCCATTCAGCCTGGCCGCCAGGCGCTTGGGCCCGAGCACACCGAACAGCAACGTGGCGCCGAGCATGCTCGCGGCCTCGATTGCGTCGTTCAGCCCTTGCGGCAGGCCTGCACAGTGCTGCACCAGATAGTTGCAGCCGAAAAGGGCCGCCATGATCGCCACATAGGGCTTCATCAAACCGTAGCTCAGCGAGCGCCGGCGGTAGACCTCCTCCAGGTCTGCCTCGCACATCATGCCCCAGCGGTCGGGTGAGCCCGGCAACTGGAACGTTACGCCCTTGCCCACCACCGGTACGTGGCGATAGTCCGAATAACCGGGGTAGGTCACGAACAGGTTTTCACCGCGCCTGATGGTCTCCCTTACGCCCGGGTGCAGTTCCCGCGTGGAGGGATCGGTGAAACGCAGCTCCAGTTCGGTATGGCGCTGGACCTGCACCGTGGTCCAGGGCGTGTGCACGCCGCTCTTGAGGTTTTCGCCATGGGTGAAGGTGGCGTCTTCGAACCGCGAGCGGGACAGCGCGGTGCCAGGCTGAATGGCAAGGTCGAAGCGCGATTGCGCCATGAACAGGTAGTTGTCACCCGACTCGGGGTAGATGTGCCCGGCCTCGCGCTGGATCAGATCGCCCAGCACGTCGTTGGGCACCCGCCCGCACAGGCAACCGAGCACTTTGCCCGCGTGCCTGAGGGGCTGGTAGAACATCAGCGTGACTTCGTCGTGAAAGCGTGAGGATGACGGGCCGATCTGCAAGGTCAGTGGGTCGCTGTAAGGCCCGTGCAGAAAGGGGGCTTTCAGCCCTTGTGCCAGGGCTGACATGTGTTCGATACGCGGCGTGCCACGTTGCGGCCAGGTCGAAGCGATGACGCTGCCGTGGGCATCGACGACAAACAGTTCGGAAAAGTCCTCGGCCTGGGCCAGCGTGCTGCGCAACATCGCGCTATCGACTTGAGCGAGACCGGGCGCCAGTTGATCGGCCAACTCGGCCAGATGCTCCCACTGCTCGCGCGCCCACTCATGCAGCAACTGCACACGGGTGTGGGCGATGGCTTCGAAGGTTTGCTCGATCTGCGGGTAACTGGCCCGGTTAACGCGGCACGCCCAGCCCATGCTGAATTTGCCAGTTTTACCAAACCACGGCAGCCAGCCCCTTTCATGCGACGACAACTGCATCGAACCACTGGAAAGCGACATTATCTTCACCATACGCGACATCGAATGGCAATCTGATAGCAAGTCGCACGCCAACGCGGCAGGGGTGATTAATGGGTGATTTCGCGAGCCTGCCGCACTTGATCAGTGCAGAACCGTGGCAGAGAAGCGCAAAGCGCACCAACGAGGGGCAACAATGATGGGATCACACGTTCAAGTTGAGTGAGGCAGATAGCTTCCGAAACTGCTCGCACATCGCACAACAGTTCGATAATCGCACAAATTCAGCCAAACCCCCTCTACTGTTGCCCTATCTTGCGGCACGCTATAGCGAAAGTCAGCAAGTAATTTCAAGCGCTGACAGGCCCCATCGCGTCACGCGCTCCGGCCAGCCCGACAACCACAACTCCAGGAACAACCAGGAGCTCGCCTTGATCAATAAAACGTACGAGTCCATCGCCAGCGCGGTGGAAGGGATTACCGACGGTTCGACCATCATGGTCGGTGGCTTTGGCACGGCGGGCATGCCGTCCGAGCTGATCGACGGCCTGATTGCCACCGGTGCCCGCGACCTGACCATCATCAGCAACAACGCCGGTAACGGCGAGATCGGCCTGGCCGCCCTGCTCATGGCAGGCAGCGTGCGCAAGGTGGTCTGCTCGTTCCCGCGCCAGTCCGACTCCTACGTGTTCGACGAACTGTACCGCGCCGGCAAGATCGAGCTGGAAGTAGTCCCGCAGGGCAACCTGGCCGAGCGCATCCGCGCCGCAGGCTCGGGCATTGGTGCATTCTTCTCGCCAACCGGCTACGGCACCCTGCTGGCCGAAGGGAAGGAAACCCGAGAGATCGACGGTCGCATGTACGTGCTGGAAATGCCGCTGCACGCCGACTTTGCGTTGATCAAGGCGCACAAGGGCGACCGTTGGGGCAACCTGACCTACCGCAAGGCCGCCCGCAACTTCGGCCCGATCATGGCCATGGCCGCCAAGACCGCCATCGCCCAGGTCGACCAGGTTGTCGAACTCGGTGAACTGGACCCGGAACACATCATTACCCCGGGTATCTTCGTCCAGCGCGTGGTCGCCGTGACCGGCGCTGCCGCTTCTTCGATCGCCAACGCTGTCTGAGGCCTGCCATGACCATCACCAAAAAGCTCTCCCGCACCGAGATGGCCCAGCGCGTGGCCGCAGACATCCAGGAAGGTGCCTACGTCAACCTGGGCATCGGCGCACCTACCCTGGTGGCCAACTACCTGGGCGACAAGGAAGTGTTCCTGCACAGCGAAAACGGCCTGCTGGGCATGGGCCCAAGCCCGGCCCCGGGCGAGGAAGACGATGACCTGATCAACGCCGGCAAGCAGCACGTGACCCTGCTGACTGGCGGTGCATTCTTCCACCATGCCGACTCGTTCTCGATGATGCGTGGCGGCCACCTGGACATCGCCGTACTGGGCGCATTCCAGGTGTCGGTGAAGGGCGACCTGGCCAACTGGCACACCGGTGCCGAAGGTTCGATCCCGGCCGTAGGCGGCGCAATGGACCTGGCCACCGGCGCCCGCCAGGTGTTCGTGATGATGGACCACCTGACCAAATCCGGCGAAAGCAAACTGGTGCCTGAGTGCACCTACCCGCTGACCGGCATTGCTTGCGTCAGCCGTATCTACACTGACCTGGCCGTGCTGGAAGTGACGCCTGAAGGGCTGAAAGTGGTCGAGATCTGTGCGGATATCGACTTTGACGAGTTGCAGAAGTTGAGTGGTGTGCCGCTGATCAAGTGATCGGCGAAACCTTCTGGCAAGACGCAATCTCTGTGGCTTGCCTGCGATGGGCTGCGTAGCAGCCCCCATGGCCCCAGTCAACAGCCACTGTCTTTGCTCACTCAGGCGATACCGATACTTGCCAGCATCGTTCCACCACCCGCACTAAAACTCCACCTTGCCCCGCCCCGCCTTGACGGTGCTCCGCCTGGCTTTTCCTTCGAGGCGGCGGGTCTTCGAGCCGAGGGTCGGCTTGGTGGGGCGGCGTTTCTTCTCGGTCTTGCCGGCAGCGATGATCAACTCGGCGAGACGCGCCAATGCGTCAGCACGGTTCTGCTCCTGGGTGCGGTACTGCTGAGCCTTGATGATCAACACGCCGTCGCCGGTGATGCGACTGTCACGCAGCGCCAGCAGCCGCTCTTTGTAGAACCCTGGCAATGATGAGGCCGGGATGTCGAAGCGCAGGTGCACGGCGCTGGACACCTTGTTGACATTCTGCCCACCCGCGCCTTGCGCACGAATGTAGGTCAGTTCGATTTCGGCATCCGGCAGATGCACGTTGTTGGAGATGGTCAGCATGACATGGTCCTGGTAATTACCCCATTATCACAGCCTCCGTCGCTCTCCCATAGAACAACAGCACGCAAAGTGTGGCCGCCTTTGCCTTAGCCGCAGCGCCTAAGGCTGGACGTTGTTGCTGCGTGCACGCTGAAAGCGTGTAACCACAATTTGAACAGCTCCGGCCACAAGGCACAGCACACCTATTTTCCAGCCCCCTTCCACGCCAAAGTTATCGGCGATCGTCCCTACGATCATCACGCTTACGAAGATGGCGGCGGGCAGGATCAGTTTGTTCATTTTGGTATTCCGAATGCGAGCGACAGAATGTGTGAGGAGGCACAGTCTACACAGAGACAGTGCCAGCGCCGGTCATGATTTCGTAACCAGGCCGGTAACCTGTGGAAATACTCAAGCCGCCAAGCGGTAACCCCCAATGGGATAACATCCCCCATTCATGCATTGCGGTAGCCACCCTGTACAAGATGGAAAGGTAAGGACGCTTTCTCCATGACGAGCTGGAACGCTTTTTACTAACGCACGAACGAACGCGCGCCCTCTCTGCTGCTCAGTTGCGCCATTGATCACGCCAGGCACCTACGTCCCCTGCATGCGGTAGACCTCGGGTGTGGCGCGGGTAATGAAGCGCTGCAGATGATCCAGGCGGGCTGGCAGGTGCTGGCCATCGATAAATAACCTGAGGCCATCGCTCGAACCGCCAACAAATGCTCACCAGTTGAGGCACGAATGCTGAACGCCAAGGTGGCAGACTTTGAGTACCTTGCCGAGCTACCGCCTTCAAGCCTGATTCATGCCGGGCTTGCCCTTCCCTTTTGCCACCCTGGGCGATTCGATCACCTGTGGAATCTGATGTGCAAAGCGCTGGTTCCCGGAGGTGTCTTTGCAGGTCATTTCTTCGGGCTAAGGCACGGCTGGGCTAGCCAGGGGCATATGTCGTTTCATAGCGTTGAAAATGTTCAGGCGCTTGCTGCGGGGTTGGAAACTGTCCTGCTGCGCGAAACCGAATCAGCCATGGTCATCGATTCCGGAACGGTGAACTGGCATCGGATTGATGTCATTCTGCGCAAGGCGTGATGCCGAAGCCCTGAGAAGATCTGGGCTTTTCTGGACTTGAAAGTCGTTGGCCTTGCTGGACTCAGGCCGTCTGTCTTCAGAGACTCATTTTACGGCCCCAAAAACGCAGAAAGCCCTGAGTAATCAGGGCTTTGAATGTGGCGGAAGCGTAGAGATTCGAACTCTAGGATAGTTGCCCATCGACGGTTTTCAAGACCGTTGCCTTAAACCACTCGGCCACGCTTCCAGCTCGTTTTGCGGCCGCCATAATACCTTAATGAAACACGCTGTCAAACTCTCTGTGTCGCGGGTTGTGGGAGCTCTGATAGACTCCTAGCATCTGAACGTTCGAAACCACAGGTTTTACCAAGGAGTGTCGCCATGCGCGAACAGGATTACGCCGTACACCACGGCCAGCAGGTCGAGCAGCAGGAGATCAGCAAGGTCCTGCGCAACACGTACAGCCTGCTGGCACTTACCCTCGCCTTCAGCGGTGTCATGGCCTTCGTGGCCCAGCAGATGCGCGTCGGCTACCCGAACGTGTTCGTGGTGCTGATCGGCTTCTACGGGCTGTTCTTCCTCACCAACAAACTGCGTGATTCGGCCTGGGGCCTGGTGTCGACCTTTGCCCTCACCGGCTTCATGGGCTTCATCCTCGGCCCGATCCTCAACCGCTACCTGGGCATGGCCGGTGGCGCTGAAGTGGTCAGCTCGGCGTTTGCCATGACTGCGCTGGTGTTTGGTGGTCTGTCGGCCTATGTGCTGATCACCCGCAAGGACATGAGCTTCCTCAGTGGCTTCATCACTGCTGGCTTCTTCGTTCTGCTGGGTGCTGTCGTGGCCAGCTTCTTCTTCCAGATCAGCGGCCTGCAACTGGCGATCAGCGCTGGCTTCGTGCTATTCTCGTCGGTGTGCATCCTGTTCCAGACCAGCGCGATCATTCATGGTGGCGAGCGTAACTACATCATGGCGACCATCAGCCTGTATGTGTCGATCTACAACCTGTTTGTCAGCCTGCTGCAGCTGTTCGGCATCATGGGTCGTGATGACTGATTGATGAATGTGCGAGAAAGCCCGCTTCGGCGGGCTTTTTTGTGGGCACTACTTAGCCCCAGAAAGCACAACCAATAACTGACCAAAAAGTCAGATAACTAGGCACATGGTCGCCGACCGTGCCGCCATCGTGCTTTTCTCTACCGCAATCCCTCATCACCCCGTAGAATGCGCTCCTTTTTTCTTCCGGGGCAGCTTCCAGCAATGAGCTCACACGAACACAGCCCAGGCGCGGCGGCGCCTGCCAATGAACTGGTGCTTGGCCTTGAGGACAAGCCACGGCTGGTGATCGGCCTGCTGGCGGCCCTGCAGCACCTGCTGGCGATCATTGTGCCGATCGTGACCCCTGGCCTGCTGATCTGCCAGGCGCTGGGTGTTTCGGCGCGTGATACCAACCTGATCGTTTCCATGTCGCTGGTGATCTCGGGTATTGCCACCTTCGTCCAGTGCAAACGTTTCGGGCCGTTCGGCGCTGGGCTGCTGATTGTTCAGGGCACCAGCTTCAACTTCGTCGGTCCGCTGATTGCTGGCGGTGCGCTGATGGTCAAGCAAGGCACGCCGGTAGAAGGCGTGATGGCGGCTATTTTCGGCGTGGTGATCGCAGGCTCGTTCGTGGAGATGGGCGTTTCGCGCATCCTGCCCTTCGTAAAGCGTCTTATCACCCCGCTGGTGACTGGCATCGTGGTGCTGATGATCGGCCTGACGCTGATCAAGGTCGGCCTTATCAGCATGGGTGGCGGCTTTGGCGCCATGGCCAACGGCACCTTCGCCAATAGCGAAAACCTGCTGCTGTCGGGCGTGGTACTGGCGATTATCGTGATCCTCAACCGCGTCCCGGTGGTGTGGATGCGCAGCTGCGCCATCGTCATCGCCTTGGCGGTTGGTTATGCATTGGCCGGTTACATGGGCCGCCTGGATTTCACCGGCATGCATGAAGCCGCGCTGTTCCAGGTGCCTACACCGCTGCACTTCGGCCTTGGCTTCTCCTGGGCGCTGTTCATTCCGATGTTGGTGATTTACCTGGTGACTTCGCTGGAAGCCATCGGTGACGTTACCGCCACCAGCAAGGTCTCGCGCCAGCCGGTCGAAGGGCCGGTGTGGATGCAGCGGATCAAGGGCGGCGTGCTGGTCAACGGAGCCAACTCGCTGCTGGCGGGCTTGTTCAACACCTTCCCCAGCTCGATCTTTGCGCAGAACAACGGCGTGATTCAGCTGACCGGTATTGCCAGCCGCCATATCGGTATCTGGATTGCCGTGATGCTGGTGCTGCTGGGCCTGTTCCCGAGCGTTGCCGGGGTGATTCAGGCGGTGCCGGAGCCGGTGCTGGGTGGTGCGGCCATGGTGATGTTCGGTGCGGTCGCGGCTTCGGGGATCAATATTCTGGCTAGCACCCGGCTGGACCGCCGCGCGCTGCTGATTATTGCGGTGTCGCTGGCCTTGGGCCTGGGTGTGGCGCAGGTGCCGGAATTCCTGGCGCATATGCCGGCTGCGATCCGCAATGTGCTGGAGTCGGGTGTGGCCACGGGCGGTATCTGTGCCCTGGTGTTGAACTGGTTCCTGCCGGAGAGCAAGGAACACGCCTGAGCCCTTCAGGCATGACAGGAAGCCCGCCCCGCCATGCACAAGCGGGCGCGGGCTTTTTTGCTTTATCATGGCACCATTCCTTTGCATGAGTTACCCATGAAATTCGCTATCGCGGTGTTCTCTCCGGCCCATGCGCCCTCTTCACGGCGCGCCTTGCGCTATGCCGAGGCGGTACTGGCCGGCGGGCATGAGATTGCCCGGTTGTTCTTCTATCAGGACGGGGTGCACAGTGCCTCGGCCAACGTGGTCGCCCCGCAGGACGAACTCGACGTGGCCGGCCAGTGGCGCGCCTTTATCGAGACTAACCAACTGGACGCCGTGGTGTGTATCGCTGCCGCCCTGCGCCGTGGCGTGCTCGATGAAGCCGAGGCCAGCCGCTACCAGCGCCCGGCCGTGAACCTGCCCAAGCCTTGGGAGCTGTCGGGTCTTGGCCAGTTGCATGAGGCTGCGCAGGTAGCCGACCGCCTTGTCTGCTTCGGAGGCGACTGAAATGGCCAAATCCTTGTTGATCATCAGCCGCCAGGCACCGTGGAACGGCCCATCCGCCCGTGAAGCACTGGACATCGCCCTGGCCGGCGGCGCGTTCGACCTGCCGCTGGGCATGCTGTTCCTCGACGATGGCGTGTTCCAGCTTGCGCCCAACCAACAACCCACCGCCGTGCAACAGAAGAACCTGGCCGCCAACCTGCAAGCACTGCCGATGTTCGGTGTTGAAGAGCTGTTTGCCTGTAGCCACAGCCTCACCCGCCGCGGCCTGGCAGCCGACACCCTGGCACTGCCGGTACAAGTGCTCGATGACGCAGCGCTAACCGCGCTGATCGCCCGTTTCGACCAGGTGGTAACGCTCTGATGACGACCCTGCATGTAATTGCCCACTCCCCGTTCGGCGACGAACGCCTGGCCAGCTGCCTGCGCCTGCTCGGTGCCGACGACGCGCTGCTGCTGTGCGGCGATGCGGTGTATGCCTTGCGCAGCGGCAGCGAGCCGCACCACCTGCTACAAGCTGCCGGCCTGGCCCAGCGCCTGTTCGCCTTGGAAGAAGACGTGCAGGCCCGCGCAGTCGGCAACGACCTGGCCAAGGCCGTGGACTACCCTGGCTTCGTCGAACTGTCGCTGCACTACGACAAGGTCAACAGCTGGCTATGAATACGCTCAACGTTGGCGATAACGCCATCGCCCTGGACAAGGACGGCTTTCTGGTCGACCTGCAAGACTGGTCCCACGCTGCCGCCGAGGCCTTGGCCGAGCGCGAGGGCATCCCGTTGACCGCGGACCATTGGGAAATCCTCGAACTGCTACGTGAGTTCTACCAGGAATACCAGCTGTCCCCGGCCACACGCCCGCTGATCAAGTACACGGCCCTGAAGCTGGGGCCGGAGAAGGGCAACAGCCCGCACCTGAACCGCCTGTTCAACGGCACACCCGCCAAACTTGCCGCCAAGCTGGCGGGCCTGCCCAAGCCGACCAACTGCATATGAACGAACCTCGCCCACTTACCCTGGAACCCCCGGCCGAACACCCATTCGCCGAATTCGTGCGCATTCTCGGCAAAGGCAAGCGCGGCGCGCGTGGCCTGACCCGCGAAGAAGCCCGCGCAGCCATGACTCTGCTGCTGGAAGGCAAAGTCGAAGACACCCAGCTGGGTGCATTCCTCATGCTGCTGCGCCATAAAGAGGAAAGCGCCGACGAGCTTGCCGGTTTCACCGAGGCCCTGCGCGCCCACCTGCAGGCACCGAGCATTGCAGTGGACCTGGACTGGCCCACCTACGCCGGCAAAAAGCGCCACCTGCCCTGGTACTTGCTGGCGGCCAAATGCCTGGCCGGCAACGGCGTGCGTATCCTGATGCACGGTGGCGGCGCCCACACCGCCGGGCGCATGTACACCGAGCAACTGCTCGAGCTGCTGCAAATCCCCCTGTGCCGCGACTGGGCCGCTGTCGGCAGCACCCTCGACCAGCATCAGCTGGCGTTTTTCCCGCTGCACGGCTGGGCGCCGCAATTACAGCGCATGATCGACCTGCGCAACACCTTGGGCCTGCGCTCGCCCATCCACTCCCTTGCCCGGGTACTTAACCCGCTGGGCGCACGCTGCGGCCTGCAAAGTATCTTCCACCCCGGTTACCAGGCGGTGCACCGCGAGGCCAGTCGCCTGCTGGGCGATCATGCGGTGGTAATCAAGGGCGATGGCGGCGAGATCGAAGTAAACCCCGATGTCATCAGCCACCTCTACGGCACCACGGCAGGCGAAGCGTGGGACGAAGAGTGGCCAGCACTGAGCGAACGCCGCCATGTGAAACCGGCCAGCCTGCAAGCCGAACACTTGCTGGCATTCTGGCGGGGCGAAGTGGAAGACAGCTATGGCGAGAAGGCCCTCATCGCCACCATGGCCCTGGCCCTGCGTGGCCTGGGGCAGGACCGCGAGCAGGCGTTCGCAACCGCCCAAGGCTATTGGGAGACACGCAACAAATCGATTTAGCCGATCATAACCCCCGGTTATTTGCGCTATTTATTCGAACGTTTTGGCCTAGACTGGGCTCCAACGACAAACAACTTTGTTCCGAGGAGCCTACGCATGGGCCTTTTGATCGACGGCCGCTGGCATGACCAGTGGTATGAAAACGGCAAGGACGGCACGTTCAAACGTGAAAACGCCCAACGCCGCAATCAACTGCCCGCCCCTGAGGCCGGCCGCTACCACCTGTACGTCTCGCTGGCCTGCCCATGGGCCCACCGCACCCTGATTGTCCGCGCACTCAAAGGCCTGGAGCCCTTGATCGATGTCTCGGTAGTCAGTTGGCTGATGCAGGACCACGGCTGGACTTTCGATGTGCAGCAAGGCTCCACGGGCGACCACCTCGACGCCTTGCAGTACCTGCACCAGCGCTACACCCAGGATGACCCGCACTACACCGGCCGCGTGACCGTACCCGTGCTGTGGGACAAGAAAGAGAAGCGCATCGTCAACAATGAATCGTCGGAGATCATCCGCATCTTCAACAGCGCGTTTAACGAGCTGACCGGCAATACACTGGACCTGTACCCCGAACCGCTGCGCCCAACCATCGAGGCGCTCAACGAGCGCATCTACCCCGCCGTGAACAACGGCGTGTACCGCGCAGGCTTTGCCACCACGCAGGAGGCGTACGAAGCCGCGTTCGACGACGTGTTCAATGAGCTGGACTATCTGGAAGACGTGCTAAGCCGCAATCGCTATCTGGCGGGTGAATACCTGACCGAAGCCGATGTGCGCCTGTGTACCACGCTGGTGCGCTTCGATGCGGTGTATCACGGGCATTTCAAGTGCAACCTGCGGCGCCTGAGCGACTACCACAACCTGTCGAACTGGCTGCGCGAGCTGTATCAGTGGCCTGGTGTGGCGGGCACGGTGGATATGGAGCATATCCAGAAGCACTATTACATGAGCCACAAGACCATCAACCCGACCGGGATCGTGCCCAAAGGGCCGTTGCAGGACTTTGGCCTGGCACATGACCGGGAGCGGTTGGCGGGCAAGGGGATTTGGCAGGTTTGAGATTGCCGGGGCTGCTTTGCAGCCCCAACGATTTCAGCCGTTTTGCGAACCTTCAAACCAGGCCAGCTTTTCACGCAGTTGCACGACTTCCCCCACAATCACCAGGGTAGGCGCATGCACTTCATGCCGCGCCACCAGCTCTGGCAAATCCGCCAGGGTACCGGTGAATACCCGCTGATTACGCGTAGTCCCCTGCTGCACCAACGCAGCCGGCGTACTCGCCGCCCGCCCATGGCGAATCAGCTCGGCACAGATGGTCGGCAAGCCCACCAACCCCATGTAGAACACCAAGGTCTGCGCCGGCGCCACCAGGTCATCCCACGGAAGGTTGCTGGTGCCATCCTTCAGGTGCCCGGTCACGAAGCGCACCGACTGGGCGTAGTCCCGGTGAGTCAGCGGAATCCCACCATAAGCGGAACAGCCGCTGGCCGCCGTAATGCCCGGCACCACCTGGAACGGAATGCCATGCTCGGCCAGCTCTTCGATCTCTTCGCCACCCCGGCCGAAGATGAACGGGTCGCCCCCCTTCAGACGCAGCACACGCTTGCCCTGCTGAGCCAGATCGACCAGCAGGCGGTTGATCTGGTCCTGCGGCACGGCGTGGTCGGCGCGGCGCTTGCCCACGTAGATACGCTCGGCATCACGCCGGCACATCTCGATGATCGCGGGGGCTACCAGGCGGTCGTACAGCACCACGTCGGCCTGCTGCATCAGGCGCAAGGCACGGAAGGTGAGCAAGTCGGGATCACCCGGGCCTGCACCGACCAGATACACCTCGCCCCCCTGCTGCACCGGCGCGCCGTCTACCATCGCTTGCAACAGGCGTTCGGCCTCGGCACCTTGCCCGGCCAGCTGACGCTCGGCAATCGGCCCCTGGAACACGGTTTCCCAGAAGCCTCGGCGCTGGTTGACGTCCGGGTACAAGGATTTCACCTTGTGCCGAAAGCGCGCTGCCAGGCCGGCCAGCTCACCATAGGCCGACGGAATCCAGGCCTCGAGCTTGGCGCGAATCAACCGCGCCAAAACCGGGGCGTCACCGCCACTGGACACCGCAATCACCAGGGGTGAACGGTCAACGATCGCCGGGAAGATCACCGTGCACAGGGCCGGCGCATCCACCACATTGACCGGCAGGCTGAGGGCCTGCGCATCCGCTGACACCTGGGCATTCAGCCCTGGGTCGTCGGTCGCTGCGATCACCAGCCGGCAACCGACCAGGTCAGCGGCCTGATAGCCACGCACCAGCACCTCACCGCCACCTTCCCGGGCCAACGCAGCCAAGTGGCCGTCGACATCCGGCGCCACCACGCGCAGCACGCCACCGGCATCCGCCAGCAGGCGCGCCTTGCGCAAGGCGATCTCACCGCCACCGACGACCAGCACGCGGCCGCCCTGCAGCTTGTGGAACAGCGGCAGGTAATCCATTTAGCGGATGACCTCGACGCCGCCCATGTACGGCTTCAGCACGTCCGGCACGCGGATCGAACCATCAGCCTGCTGGTAGTTTTCCAGCACGGCAACCAGTGTACGTCCGACGGCCAGGCCGGAGCCGTTGAGGGTGTGCACCAGCTCTGGCTTGCCGGTTTCCGGGTTGCGCCAGCGGGCCTGCATGCGGCGCGCCTGGAAGTCGCCGCAGTTGGAGCACGAGCTGATTTCGCGGTACTTGTCCTGGCTCGGCACCCACACTTCCAAGTCGTAGGTTTTGACGGCGCCAAAGCCCATGTCGCCGGTGCACAGGGCCAGTACGCGATAAGGCAGCTCCAGCAGCTGCAGTACACGTTCGGCGTTGGCGGTCAGGCCTTCCAGCGCTTCCATCGACTTGGCCGGTTCTACCACCTGCACCATCTCGACCTTGTCGAACTGGTGCTGGCGGATCATGCCGCGGGTGTCACGGCCGGAAGCACCGGCTTCACTGCGGAAGCACGGGGTATGGGCAACCAGTTTCAGCGGAAGCTGCTTGGCGTCAAGGATCTCACCGGCCACCAGGTTAGTCAGCGACACTTCGGCGGTCGGGATCAGATAGAAGTCCGCCTCACCTTCGCGGGTGATCTTGAACAGGTCCTCCTCGAACTTCGGCAGCTGGCCGGTGCCTTGAAGGGCCGGGGCCTGCACCAGGTACGGGGTGTAGTGCTCCTCGTAGCCGTGCTCGCCGGTGTGCAGGTTGATCATGAATTGCGCCAGGGCGCGGTGCAGGCGGGCGATCGGGCCACGCAGCACGGCAAAACGGGCGCCAGACAGCTTGGCAGCGGCTTCGAAGTCCAGGCCACCGCTGACTTCGCCCAGGGCGACGTGGTCCTTGATTTCGAAGTCGAAGGCCTTCGGCGTGCCCCAACGGCGCACTTCGACGTTGTCGTCTTCGCTGGCACCGACCGGTACGCTGGCGTCCGGCAGGTTGGGGATGGTCAGCAGGATGCCATCCAGTTCGGCCTGGATGGCGTCCAGTTCGGTCTTGCCAGCAGCCAGTTCATTGGCCATGCGCTCGACGTCGGCCATCAATGGCGCGATGTCTTCGCCCTTGGCCTTGGCCTGGCCGATGGACTTGGAACGGGCGTTGCGCTCGGCTTGCAGCTGCTCGGTGCGAGTCTGCACTGCCTTGCGGCGCTCTTCCAGTGATTCGATGCGCGCGACATCCAGGCTGAAGCCACGGGAGGCCAGGCGATCCGCCACTTCCTGAAGTTGGCCGCGTAACAGTTTGGAATCGAGCATATCGTTCTCTCGTTATAAGTAGGTGTTGGTTCAGAATCGGGTCAGGGACAGGCCGGCCCAGGTCGCGAGCAGCCCGCCCACCACGCTGATACTGGTATAGCCCAAGGCAAGGGGCACCTGCCCGCTTTCCATCAGGCGCACGGTATCGAGCGAGAAGGAGGAAAAGGTTGTCAGGCCGCCGAGGAAGCCGACAATCAGGCCGGCGCGCAGCTCGACCGGCGCCAGCGGCTTGTGCAGGAACAGGCCATAAAGCAGGCCGATCAGCAGGCAGCCAACCAGGTTGACCGCCAGCGTACCGGCATAGAAGTGCCGTGGCCAGTGGGCCGCTACCCAGTTGGCGGTAGCAAAGCGCAACAAGGTACCGGCGATACCGCCCGCGCTGACCGCGGCGATGAGTGCAATCACGGTTTTCTCCGTTGACGGGGGCTGTTGCGGTCGAGCTCGGCCAGGTGGCGCAGCTTCTCGCCAATCTTCAGCTCAAGGCCGCGGGGCACCGGCTGGTAGTACTGGCGGGGTTCCAGTTCGTCGGGGAAGTAATCTTCACCGGCGGCATAAGCATCGGGTTCATCGTGGGCATAGCGGTACTCGTCGCCATAGCCCAGTTGCTTCATCAGTTTGGTCGGGGCGTTGCGCAGGTGCAACGGCACCTCCAGCGAGCCATGCTCGGCCGCTTCGCGCAGGGCAGTCTTGAAGCCCATGTACACCGCATTGCTCTTCGGCGCGCAGGCCAGGTAGGTGATGGCCTGGGCCACTGCCAGCTCGCCTTCGGGGCTACCGAGGCGCTCCTGCACATCCCAGGCCGCCAGGCACAGGCTGAGCGCACGCGGGTCGGCGTTGCCGATGTCCTCGCTGGCCATGCGCACCACACGGCGGGCGATGTACAGCGGGTCGCAACCGCCGTCGAGCATGCGCGCAAACCAGTACAGGGCGCCATCGGGGTTGGAACCGCGCACCGACTTGTGCAGCGCGGAAATCTGGTCGTAGAACGCCTCCCCCCCCTTGTCGAAACGACGGCGGCTATCACCAAGCAGGCTTTGCAGCATCTCGACGTCGATTTCGCTGCCGTCTTCGGCTAGGTCCGAGGCGTTCTCAAGGAAGTTGAGCATGCGCCGGCCATCGCCATCGGCGGCAGCCATCAGCATCTTGAAAGCATCGTCGCCCACCCGCAGGTTGCGCTTGCCCAGGCCGCGCTCTTCGGTCAGCGCGCGGTTGACCAGTTTGCGCAGTGCCGCCTCGTCCAGGCTTTTGAGCACGTACACCCGCGCCCGCGACAGCAGCGCGTTGTTCAGTTCGAAGGACGGGTTTTCAGTGGTGGCGCCGATGAACAGCAGCGTGCCGTCTTCCACGTAGGGCAAGAAGGCATCCTGCTGCGACTTGTTGAAGCGGTGCACTTCATCCACGAACAGGATGGTGCGGCGGCCATACTGACCGGCCTGTTGCTTGGCCACTTCAACGGCCTGGCGGATTTCTTTCACCCCGGCCAGTACCGCCGACACGGTTTCGAAATGCGCGTCACAAAACTGCGCCAGCAGCCGCGCAAGGGTGGTCTTGCCCACCCCCGGCGGCCCCCAGAAGATCATCGAGTGCAGCGCACCCTGCTCCAGCGCCTCGCGCAACGGCTTACCGCGCGCCAGCAAGTGCTCCTGGCCGACGTACTCGTCCAGGTTGGACGGGCGCATGCGAGCGGCCAGGGGCTGGGCGACGGGTTCGCTTCGAAACAGGTCCATGACGGGCTCTGGTTACTCCTTGATCACGTCCGCGCCTTTGGGGATGTCGAACTTGAACTGGCTGTCCGGCACCGCCTGGTTGGCCTTGACGCCATTGAACAGGATGTTGGTGCGCTGGCCGACACTGTCGATCAGCTGCATGTCATTGATCAGGCCTTTGCGGAACGACACGCGCAGCGAGTCGAACAGGGTGTCCTTGGTCTTCGGTTTGAGGGTGAAGTCCATCACCTCGCCCTGCTCCTTGGAAGCAATGTCGAAACTCTGGCTGATCTTCGACACATCACCGGACAGCAGCAGTGCAGGGGTCTGGTTCAGTCGCACATCGAGCTTCTTGATGGTGGCCTGTTCCAGGTCCGGGTCCCACAGGGTGACGTTCTTGCCGTCCGAAACCACCACCTGCTCCTGCGGCGCATCAGTATGCCAGTAGAACAGGCCCGGGCGCTTGACCGCCATCTTGCCCGAGGTTTCCTGCAGGCTGGTGCCATCGGCGCCCAGGGTCAGCTGGGAGAAGTTGGCCTCGATAGTCTGCGACTTTTCCAGCAACTGGGTCAGGCGTTGTACGTCTTGCTCACCGGCATAAGCAGTAACCGAGCCCAGGGTCAGGGCAGAAACCAACAGCATGCGAATCGCGCGCATGGGAATCCTCATTGAGCATTGAAAAGGCCGGGCGCCACCGTTGGCGCCCGGCAAGGTGTTCTTCAGTCGCGCGGGCCGCCCGGGGCAATCACTTCCCGCGAGCCGTTGCTGTTCATGGGGGTGACCACGCCGGCCATTTCCATGGCTTCGATCATACGGGCGGCGCGGTTGTAACCGATTTTCAGCTTGCGCTGCACGGCCGAAATGGACGCGCGGCGGCTTTCCAGCACGAACTGCACGGCCTCATCATACAGGGCGTCGCTCTCCGAATCTTCACCATCACCGCCACCACCGCCGCCGCCGTCGAAGCCACTGCCGGCTTCTTCGACACCGTTGAGGATGTCATCGTTGTAATCCGGCGCGCCTCGCAGCTTCCACGCTTCGACCGTACGGTGCACTTCGTCGTCGGAAACGAACGCACCGTGCACGCGGATTGGCAGGCTGGTGCCCGGTGGCATGTACAGCATGTCACCATGACCCAACAGCTGCTCTGCACCACCCTGGTCGATGATGGTGCGTGAGTCGATCTTGCTCGACACCTGGAACGCCATGCGGGTCGGAATGTTGGCCTTGATCAGGCCGGTAATCACGTCCACCGACGGGCGCTGGGTGGCGAGAATCAGATGGATACCGGCTGCCCGCGCCTTCTGGGCGATACGGGCGATCAGCTCTTCGACCTTCTTGCCGACGATCATCATCATGTCGGCGAACTCGTCCACCACCACCACGATGGTCGGCAAGGTTTTCAGCGCTGGCGGCTCGTCGTCCATGCTCTCGCGACGGTACAGCGGGTCGTGGATGATTTCGCCAGCTTCCTGGGCGTCCTTGATCTTGCGGTTGAAACCGGCCAGGTTACGCACGCCCATGGCCGCCATCAGCTTGTAGCGCCGCTCCATCTCGGCCACGCTCCAGCGCAGGGCGTTGGCGGCGTCTTTCATGTCGGTGACCACCGGGCACAGCAGGTGCGGGATGCCTTCGTAGATCGACAGTTCGAGCATTTTCGGGTCGATCATGATCAGCCGCGCGTCTTCCGGGCTGGACTTGAACAGGATCGACAGGATCATCGCGTTCACACCCACCGACTTACCGGAGCCGGTAGTACCGGCCACCAGCAGGTGGGGCATCTTGGCCAGGTCGGTAATCACCGGCTTGCCGCCGATGTCATGGCCCAGGGCCAGCGTGACCGGGGACTTCTGTTCGTCGTACTGCGGCGTGGCCAGCACCTCGGAGAAGCGCACCATCTGCCGGTTTTCGTTGGGAATCTCGATACCCACGGTGGTCTTGCCGGGGATCACCTCGACCACGCGCACGCTGGTCACGGCCAGCGAGCGCGCCAGGTCCTTGGCCAGGTTGGCGATGCGGCTGACCTTCACGCCAGCGGCCGGCTGGATTTCGTAACGGGTAATCACCGGGCCGGGGTGAATCGAGTCCACCGCCACTTCTACACCGAATTCCTTGAGCTTGATTTCCAGCAGTTGGCCGACACCGGCCAGGGACTCTGGCGAATACTCGATTTTCTTCTGCTCGGCAGGGTCGAGGATGGAAATCGACGGCAAGGTGCCTTCCACCGCGCTGTCGATGAACAGCGGTGCCTGCTTTTCCTTCATCACCCGCTTGCTCGGCTCCGGAGCCTTGGCGGCGGCGGGTGGCACGATCGTCGGGGCGGCGTGCTGCTCGCGAGGGACCACGGTTTCACGCGGCACTACGGGCTCACGGGCGGCCTCACGTGGTGGCACGACAGGCTCACGGCCAAGCGTTGGCTCACGGGGTTCAACGACCGGGGCCGGCGCTTCTTCACGCTTGAAAATACGCTCACGCAACGCCGGCTTGGCCGGTTCACGCTTCTCGGCGGCCATCGGCGCGGCCTTGACCACCGGCTCATCCTCGCGCAGTTGCGCCTCCAGGCGCTTGCGCTCGTTGCGGGCTTCCCACCAACGGTTGGCGGCGCCCTGCACCAGCTCGAACAGGTCGAGGGTGATCTTGCCGGTCAGGTCCATCACCTTGAACCACGACAAGTCGGTGAAGACCGTCAGGCCGAACAGGAACAGGGCAATGAACATCAGCGTGCTGCCCTGCACGTTCAGCAGGTTGCGCGCCAGATCACCAAGGCTTTCGCCCAATGCGCCACCTGCAGAGAACGGCAAGCTCGCCGGCGGGTGGAAGTGGATATGCGCCAGCGCCGCCCCGGACAACACCAGGAAGACCAGGCCGATCAACCGCCAGGAAAACAGCCAGCCGCTCCAGTCCCACGGCTGGTGGCGTTCGCGGAAGATCTGCCAGGTCTTCACCGCCAGCAGCAGCGGGAAGATATAGGCGAAGTAACCCAGCACCATGAACAGGATATCGGCGAAGTAGGCGCCGGCACGCCCGGCGGCGTTCTGCACCTGGTCGACGGTGGCGGTGTGGCTGAAACCCGGGTCCGAAGTGTCGTAGGTCAGCAGGGCCATCCACAGGTACAGGCACAGGGCGCCGACAGCGATCAACGCACCTTCCTTGAGGCGATAATGCAGCTGCTGCCGCCACAGGGGCACGGGCAAGGGAGCTGGGGTTGCGGTGGATTTCTTCAAAACGCGTCTATTCCTGCGCGTGCTGCGCGTCCAATAGTGATCGGCGGCGGTGCGGCCAATGAACCACTACTTTTAACATTACTGCCCGACAGCCGCCATGGCGGCACGCCGTATGGGGGTTTGGCCGGGGGCGACTTTCATATACCTGCAATTTGAGCATGCATTTTCTTTTGTGACAAAGGCTTATGCTGTGTTTTTGCACAGGTGTGACAGCAAATGTAGCGGATGGTGCCTGCGGTTTCATGAATGTGTAGGAAATTGCCTGAATTCGCCCCCCGCAAAGCAGCCACAACCATTGACCCTGCCATGCGCGCAAGCCATGCTGCCCTCTCCCCTCCCCCACCGCACGATAGACCATGCTTACCTGGCTGACCCGCGACTCGCTGACCTTCCCGCCCCTGGAAAAGGCCCTGCACGACCCCAACGGCCTGCTGGCCGCCGGCGGCGACCTTACCCCCGAGCGCCTGGTTCAGGCCTATCGTCACGGTTGCTTCCCGTGGTACCAGGATGGCCAGCCGATCCTGTGGTGGTCACCCGACCCGCGCACGGTGCTGCTGCCCGACCAGCTGCACGTGTCGCGCTCGCTGGCCAAGCTGATGCGCCAGGGCCGCTACCAGGTCAGCTTCGACACCGACTTCCCGGCCGTGATCGCCGCCTGCGCCGCGCCACGCGACTACGCCGACGGCACCTGGATCACCGATACCATGCGCAATGCCTACTGCGAACTGCACCGACGCGGTATTGCCCACTCGGTGGAAGTGCGCCAGGACGGTGAGCTGGTCGGCGGCCTGTACGGCCTGGCCATGGGCCAGCTGTTCTTCGGTGAATCGATGTTCAGCCGCGCCGACAACGCCTCCAAGGTCGGCTTCGTGACCTTGGTCAACCACCTGCGCCAGGCCGGGTTCGTGCTGATCGACTGCCAGATGCCCACCAACCACCTGCACAGCCTGGGCGCCCACGCCATCAGCCGCGCCGAATTCGCTGGCTACCTGGCACGCCACCTCGACCAGCCCAACAGCGCCACATGGGTTGCCTAGGCGAGTTCCCGTAGCTGGCTTACACTTAAAACAAAGTCTCACCGAGGGGGTTGATCATGACAGAGTTGGCGCGGTTGAAGTTTTATGCCACTCAGCCCCACTCCTGCAGCTACCTGCCCGAGGAACAGGCCACCACGCTGTTCCTCGACCCCAGCCAGCCGATGGACGTTAACGTGTACGCCGACCTGTCGGAAATGGGCTTCCGCCGCAGTGGCGACCATCTGTACCGCCCGCACTGCCAGAATTGCAACGCCTGCGTGCCGGCACGCATCCCGGCGGCGCGCTTTATCCCCAACCGCCAGCAACGGCGCATCCTCAAGCGCAATGCCGACCTGACCGTGACGGCGGCGCGCCCAACCTTCAAGGAAGAGTATTTCGAGCTGTACCGGCGCTATATCGAAACACGCCACGCCGACGGTGACATGTACCCGCCCAGCCGCGACCAGTTTTCCACCTTTCTGGTGCGCGACCTGCCGTTCTGCTGGTTTTACGAGTTCCGCCTGGAAGGCCGCTTGATGGCAGTGGCCGTGTGCGACCTGCTACCCAACGGCCTGTCGGCGGTCTACACCTTCTACGAACCGGACGAAGAGCGACGCAGCTTGGGCCGCTTTGCCATCCTGTGGCAAATCACCGAAGCCCTGCGCCAGGACCTGGAAGCGGTATACCTGGGTTACTGGATCAAGAACTGCAAGAAAATGAACTACAAGACGCAGTATCGGCCCATCGAATTGCTGATAAACCAGCGCTGGGTCACCCTCAACTGAAAGCATTGGCTTGACACACAGTTTTCGGGCATAATCCACGCCACTTTTTTGCCCGGTGCGGATATGCGTCGGGCCAACACTGGATCCGAGGGCTCTACTGCATGTCGAAAGAAGACAGCTTCGAAATGGAAGGTACTGTCGTCGACACCCTGCCCAACACCATGTTCCGCGTGGAGTTGGAAAACGGGCACGTCGTAACCGCGCACATCTCCGGAAAGATGCGCAAGAACTACATCCGTATTCTCACTGGCGACAAGGTCCGCGTCGAACTGACACCATACGACCTGAGCAAGGGCCGCATCACCTACCGTGCGCGCTAAGCTCAAGCCATGAAGAAGCCCGGCCATGCGCCGGGCTTTTTTGTGCCTGCCAGAACCGCTTTGCGGCCATCGCGAGCTGCGCTCGCTCCTACATGGGCACACTAAACCCCGTAGGAGCGAGCGCAGCTCGCGATGGCCGCAAAGCGACCCTCATCGATCAGGCAACCTCAGCCGTGGTCTCGAAGTCGAACACCAGCTCGCCATCGCGCAGGTCGACGTGCACCACACCACCATGCTCGGCCAGTTCTCCAAACAGGATCTCCTCGGCCAGCGGCCGCTTGATCTTGTCCTGGATCAGCCGCGCCATCGGCCGCGCACCCATCTGCACGTCGTAGCCCGACACCGCCAGCCAGCCGCGTGCGGCGTCGCTGACTTCCAGCAGCACACGCTTGTCTTCCAGCTGCGCCTGCAGTTCGATAAGGAACTTGTCGACGATGCTCTTGATCGTCTCGGTGCTCAGGCGACCAAACTGGATAATGGTATCCAGACGGTTGCGGAACTCTGGCGTGAAGCTCTTGCGGATCACTTCCATGGCATCGGACGCGTGGTCCTGATGGGTGAAGCCGATCGAGGCCCGCGCTGCCGTTTCTGCACCCGCGTTGGTGGTCATGATCAGGATCACGTTACGGAAGTCGGCCTTGCGCCCGTTGTTGTCGGTCAGGGTACCGTGGTCCATCACCTGCAGCAGCAGGTTGAAGACTTCCGGGTGGGCCTTCTCGATTTCATCGAGCAGCAATACGCAATGCGGTTGCTTGGTAATCGCCTCGGTCAGCAAGCCCCCCTGGTCGAACCCTACGTAACCAGGAGGCGCACCGATCAGGCGCGACACGGTATGGCGCTCCATGTACTCGGACATGTCGAACCGCACCAGCTCCACGCCCAGCGCCTTGGCCAGCTGCCGCGCCGCTTCGGTCTTGCCGACGCCGGTAGGGCCAGCGAACAGGAACGAACCGACGGGCTTGTCTGGCGACTTCAGGCCAGCACGGGACAGCTTGATGGCCGTAGACAGCGAGTCGATGGCCTGGTCCTGACCGAACACGGTCAGCTTCAGGTCACGCTCAAGGTTACGCAGCAGCTCCTTGTCGGAGCTGGTGACGTGCTTCGGCGGAATCCGCGCGATCTTGGCGACGATGTCCTCGACTTGAGGCACATCGATGCGTTTGACGCGCATGGCCTCCGGCTGCAGCCGCTGGTAGGCACCGGCTTCGTCGATCACATCGATGGCTTTGTCGGGCATGTGCCGGTCATTGATGTAGCGCGAGGCCAGTTCGGCGGCGGCGCGCAGGGCTTCGTCGCTGTACTCGATGTTGTGGTGGCTCTCGAAACGCCCTTTCAGGCCGCGCAGGATGCCCACGGTGTCTTCGACCGACGGCTCACTGACATCCACCTTCTGGAAGCGACGTGCCAGGGCACGGTCCTTCTCGAAGATGCCGCGGAATTCCTGGAAGGTGGTCGAGCCGATGCAACGGATCTCACCCGACGACAGCAGCGGCTTGAGCAGGTTGGAGGCATCCATCACCCCGCCCGATGCCGCACCGGCACCGATGATGGTGTGGATTTCGTCGATGAACAGGATCGCCTGCGGGCGCTTGCGCAGCTCGCCGAGCAGCGCCTTGAAGCGCTTCTCGAAGTCGCCACGGTATTTGGTACCGGCCAGCAGCGCGCCCAGGTCAAGGGAATACACCACGCTTTGCGCCAGCAGGTCGGGCACCTGGCCATCGACAATGCGCTTGGCCAGGCCTTCGGCGATGGCAGTCTTGCCAACGCCCGCCTCACCCACCAGCAACGGGTTGTTCTTGCGCCGGCGTGCCAGGATTTGCGCCACGCGCTCCACTTCCTGCTCGCGCCCCACCAGCGGGTCGATACGGCCAGCACGGGCCAGCTCGTTCAGGTTGCTGGCATAGGCGTCCAGCGGGTTGCTCGAAGAGGAGGTTTCGCCACCCTCCTCGTCCTGCATGTCTTGGTCGCTTTCAGATTGCGAACCATGCCCAGGCACCTTGGAGATGCCATGGGCGATGTAGTTGACCACGTCGATACGGGCCACGCTCTGCTGTTTCAGCAGGAACACAGCCTGGCTTTCCTGCTCGCTGAAGATCGCCACCAGCACGTTGGCGCCGGTCACTTCGCGCTTGCCGGAGCTTTGCACGTGGAACACGGCACGCTGCAGCACCCGCTGGAAGCCCAGGGTCGGCTGGGTTTCACGGTCTTCGTCGTTGACAGGAATCAGCGGCGTAGTGGAATCGATGAACTCTTGCAGGTCGTGCTTGAGCTTGTCGAGATTGGCGCCACAGGCGCGCAGAACGGTCGCGGCAGCCTCATTGTCAAGGAGTGCCAGCAGCAGATGTTCGACGGTCATGAACTCATGACGCTTCGAACGGGCCTCCTTGAAGGCAAGATTGAGGGTGACTTCGAGCTCGCGGTTTAACATAGCTTCACCTCATACCCAAGTGGTCGGCGATTAACCGTCCTTCTCGATTTCACAGAGTAGCGGATGCTGGCTTTCCCTGGCGTATTGGTTGACCTGCATAGCCTTTGTTTCGGCGATGTCACGGGTAAACAATCCGCACACTGCCCGCCCTTCGGTATGGACGGTCAGCATGATCTTGGTCGCCAGCTCGCGGTTCAGATTAAAGAACGTCTCGAGCACTTCGACGACGAAATCCATCGGCGTGTAGTCATCGTTGAACAAAACCACCTTGTACATCGGTGGCGCCTGCAGGATCGGCTTGGCTTCCTGAACTGCAAGACCTGAGCCGTCGTCCTCATTCGATTGCGGGCGATCCTGATTGAATGTTAGTCGAATCTCACTAGGTGCATGCATGGAAAGAATTTCATCATGAGCGTCAGGTTAAGGTTGTGGGTTGACCGCACAGGCCACGAACGGCGCAGGCGCCGGGCGACCTTGACTATCGGAAAAACGGTGTTACAACCAATAAGAACCCACCGTGGTCGATAAAGATCCGCGCAGTCAACCAGAATTTCGCAAGGTTCGTATGCGGATGAAGTGGATGATACTCCAGTGATGGAGTCCTTTGCAGAGGGACATAGGGATGGCAAGCGGTAAAGTCAAGTGGTTCAACAATGCCAAGGGCTACGGATTCATCAACGAGGAAGGTAAATCCGATGACCTTTTCGCTCATTACTCGGCCATCCAGATGGACGGATACAAGACACTGAAGGCGGGCCAGGCCGTGGAGTTCGAAATCATCCAGGGCCCCAAAGGCCTGCACGCGGTGAAGATAATGGACGCCGCTGCGGCTGCCAAAGCCCAAGGCCAGGCCGCAAGCGAAACCGTACGCGTCTGATCGCCGCCCCGTGTCGTAGTACGAAAAAACCGGTCGCCCTTTTACCCTGGCGACCGGTTTTCTCTTGCCTTACATATGCTTGATCATTTCATCACCAAAGCCTGAGCTGCTCACCAGCTTTGCCCCGTCCATCAGCCGCTCGAAGTCGTAGGTCACGGTCTTGGCCGCAATCGCGCCATTGGTGCCCTTGATGATCAGGTCGGCCGCCTCGGTCCAGCCCATGTGTCGCAGCATCATCTCCGCCGAGAGAATGACCGAGCCGGGGTTGACCTTGTCTTGCCCCGCGTACTTGGGCGCAGTGCCGTGAGTGGCCTCGAACATGGCCACGGTGTCGGAAAGGTTGGCGCCCGGTGCGATGCCGATACCGCCCACCTCCGCCGCCAGAGCGTCGGACAGGTAGTCACCGTTGAGGTTCAGGGTGGCAATCACGTCGTACTCGGCCGGGCGCAGCAGAATCTGCTGCAGCATGGCGTCGGCGATGGCGTCCTTGACGATGACCTCGCGGCCGGTCTTGGGGTTCTTGAACTTCATCCAAGGGCCACCATCGAGCAGTTCGGCGCCGAACTCATCCCGGGCCACTTCATAACCCCAGTCTTTGAAGGCACCTTCGGTGAACTTCATGATGTTGCCTTTGTGCACCAGGGTCAGCGACTCGCGGTCATTGTCCACCACGTATTGCAGGGCCTTACGCACCAGGCGCTTGGTGCCCTCTTTCGAAACCGGCTTCACGCCAATGCCGCAGTCCTGGTCGAAGCGGATCTTGGTGACGCCCATTTCTTCCTTGAGGAACTTGATCACCTTGTTGGCCTCGGGCGAGCCGGCCTTCCACTCGATGCCGGCATAGATGTCTTCGGAGTTCTCGCGGAAGATCACCATGTCGACGTCGCCAGGCTTTTTCACCGGGCTCGGTACACCTTGGAACCACAGCACCGGCCGCAGGCACACATACAGGTCCAGTTGCTGGCGCAGGGCCACGTTGAGCGAGCGGATGCCGCCACCCACCGGGGTGGTCAGCGGGCCCTTGATCGACACCACGTAATCACGCACGGCGTCGAGGGTTTCCTGAGGCAGCCAGGTGTCCTGGTCGTACACCTGGGTGGCCTTCTCGCCGGCGTACACCTCCATCCAGGCAATCTTGCGCTTGCCGCCGTAGGCCTTCTGCACGGCGGCATCGACCACCTTGATCATCACGGGCGAAACATCGACGCCGATCCCGTCACCCTCAATGTAAGGAATGATCGGGTGGTCAGGCACGTTAAGCGAATGGTCTGCATTGACGGTGATCTTGGTGCCGTCGGTCGGAACCTTGATTTTCTGGTATCCCATGCTTGCACTACTCCGCTGTCGGGTGTGGTTTGGACATCATGCGATGCAATGAGCCTAAACCACATCTGCCGACCTGCAAGGCATGCGACAACCCGCCACATTGCCGCTTAGTCTTTGGTCTTATAAATGGGCCGATATCACTTGGCCTTGCTGATTAGCCCGAATGGTTTGGTATACTCCGCCGCGACCGAAGGGTCATCGGGGCGAATCCCAGGAAAATGCGGACCGCCCTAGGCCATGAATGGCCGTAAAGCCTGGGCTGTTACCGCAGTTCAGCACTTGACGCTCGACTGATGCATCCACCATCACCGCTCGCAGCCTCTCGACTTTCCGCTCATGGCGTTGTCAGGGCGATGCGCCTACCCTGCGCACCACGAGACTCGAGCACGCTCAGCACACAGAGAGTTAACCCGCATGCCCACCCGTTCCAAGATCATCTATACCTTCACCGACGAAGCCCCCGCCCTCGCCACTTACTCGCTGCTGCCGATCGTCGAAGCCTTCACCGCTTCGGCTGACATCGCCGTCGAAACCCGCGACATCTCCCTGGCCGGCCGTATCCTTGCCGCCTTCCCGGAGCAACTGGGCGCAGAGAAGCAAGTAGGCGATCACCTGGCGGAACTGGGCCAGCTGGCTACCACCCCTGAAGCCAACATCATCAAGCTGCCGAACATCAGCGCCTCGGTACCGCAGCTCAAAGCCGCGATCAAGGAACTGCAAGGCAAGGGCTTCAACATCCCTGACTACGCCGACGAGCCGGCCACCGCGGAAGAAAAAGAGTCCCGCGCCCGCTACGACCGCATCAAGGGTTCGGCCGTGAACCCGGTACTGCGCGAAGGCAACTCCGACCGCCGCGCGCCGCTGTCGGTCAAGAACTACGCCCGCAAGCACCCACACAAGATGGGCGCCTGGGCCGCCGACTCTCAGTCGCACGTTGCCCACATGACCCAGGGCGACTTCTACGGCAGCGAAAAAGCTGCCCTGATCGAAGCTGACGATAGCCTGCGCATCGAGCTGGTTGCCAAAGACGGCAGCACCACCGTGCTGAAAGAAAAGACCGCCGTCAAAGCTGCCGAAGTGATCGACTGCGCCACCATGAGCCGCAAGGCCCTGAAAGCCTTCATCGCCGAGCAGATCGCCGATGCCAAGGCCTCCGGCGTACTGCTGTCGGTGCACCTGAAAGCCACCATGATGAAGGTTTCCGACCCGATCATGTTCGGCGTCATCGTCGAAGAGTTCTACAACGACGTGCTGGCCAAGCACGCCGCCGCGCTGGCTGAAGTCGGCTTCAACGCCAACAACGGCATCGGCGACCTGTACGCCCGCATCAAGGACCTGCCAGCCGACAAGCAGGCCGAGATCGAAGCCGACATCCAGGCCCTGTACGCCCAGCGCCCAGCCCTGGCCATGGTCAACTCCGACAAAGGCATCACCAACCTGCACGTACCGAGCGACGTCATCGTCGACGCTTCGATGCCGGCCATGATCCGTGACTCGGGCAAGATGTGGAACACCGCTGGCGAACTGCAAGACGCCAAGGCCGTGATCCCGGACCGTTGCTACGCTGGCATCTACCAGGCCACCATCGAAGACTGCAAGAAAAACGGCGCCTTCGACCCAACCACCATGGGCAGCGTGCCGAACGTTGGCCTGATGGCACAAAAGGCCGAAGAGTACGGTTCCCACGACAAGACCTTCCAGATCAAGGCCGACGGTGTTGTGCGCGTGGTCGATGGCAAAGGTAACGTCGTACTTGAGCAGAACGTCGAAGCTGGCGACATCTTCCGCATGTGCCAGACCAAAGACGCGCCGATCCAGGACTGGGTCAAGCTGGCCGTCAACCGTGCCCGCCTGAGCAACACCCCTGCGGTGTTCTGGCTGGACCCGGCCCGCGCCCACGACGGCGTGATGATCGAAAAAGTGCAGAAGTACCTGAAAGATCACGACACCACCGGCCTGGACATCCGCGTTCTGGCCCCGGTCGACGCCATCAAGTTCTCCCTGGCCCGCATCCGCGAAGGTAAGGACACCATCTCGGTGACCGGCAACGTGCTGCGCGACTACCTGACCGACCTGTTCCCGATCATGGAACTGGGCACCAGCGCCAAGATGCTGTCGATCGTGCCGCTGATGAACGGCGGTGGCCTGTTCGAAACCGGCGCCGGCGGTTCGGCTCCGAAGCACGTGCAGCAGCTGGTTGAAGAGAACTTCCTGCGTTGGGACTCGCTGGGTGAATTCCTGGCCCTGGCCGCTTCCCTGGAGCACCTGGGCAACACCTACGACAACCCGCGTGCCAAGGTTCTGGCCAACACCCTGGACCAGGCTACCGGCAAGTTCCTCGACACCAACAAGTCGCCTTCGCGCAAAGTCGGTGGTATCGACAACCGCGGCAGCCACTTCTACCTGACCCTGTACTGGGCCCAGGCCCTGGCTGCCCAGACTGACGACGCTGCCCTGCAGGCTCGCTTCGCCCCGCTGGCAAAAACCCTGACCGAGAACGAGGAGACGATCGTCGCCGAGCTCAACGCCGTTCAGGGCAAGCCAGCCGACATCGGTGGCTACTACGCCCCGGATGCCGAGCTGACCGCCAAGGTGATGCGCCCAAGCCAGACCCTGAACAGCGCCATTGCCGCCCTGTAAGGTTCGCTTGAAGTAACAGCACAAACCCCGGCCACGCACCGGGGTTTGTGCTTTCTGGGAAATGGGGCTGCTCTGCAGCCCAATCGCGACTTGCAGTCGCTCCTACGGGCGCGCGCCCCCTTGTAGGAGCGACTGCAAGTCGCGATTGGGCCGCAAAGCGACCCCAAGATCGAAAGGACACCGCAAATGACCTGGCAACCCCACATCACCGTCGCCACCATCGTCGAGCACGAAGGCAAGTTCCTCTTCGTCGAAGAGTTCAAAGCCAACCAGCATGTCTTCAACCAACCCGCCGGCCACCTCGAACCCAACGAGACCCTACCCCAGGCCGCCCTGCGCGAAACCCTGGAAGAAACCGCCTGGGAAGTGGAGCTCACCGGCGTGGTCGGCATCTACCTCTACACCGCCCCCAGCAACGGCGTGACCTACCAGCGCATCTGCTTCGCCGCCCGCCCCGTTCGCCACCACGCCGACCTGGCCCTGGACAGCGACATCGTCCGTGCCGTGTGGCTGACCCGCGACGAGCTGCTGGCCGACCCCACCCACTGGCGCAGCGAGCTGGTGCCGCGCTGTCTCGACGACTACCTCAAAGGCCCCTTGCACAGCCTCGAACTGCTACGCGACTGACGCAACGTCGCGGGTTTGATAGAATCGGCGTTTTTCCCCTCTGATACACACCGGTACCCATGACCAGCCCAGCACTCAAAGACCCCGCCAAGACCCGCGTCATCGTCGGCATGTCCGGCGGCGTGGACTCTTCCGTCTCCGCCCTTCTGCTCATGGAGCAGGGCTACCAGGTGGAAGGGCTGTTCATGAAGAACTGGGAAGAAGACGACGGCACCGAATACTGCACCGCCCGCGAAGACCTGGCCGACGCCCAGGCCGTGTGCGACCGCATCGGCATCAAGCTGCACACCGCCAACTTCGCCGCCGAATACTGGGACAACGTGTTCGAGCACTTCCTTGAAGAATACAAGGCTGGCCGTACGCCCAACCCGGACATCCTCTGCAACCGCGAAATCAAGTTCAAGGCGTTTCTCGACTACGCCTTGTCGCTGGGTGCCGACCTGATCGCCACCGGCCACTACGTACGCCGCCGCGACACCGGTGAGCTCACCGAACTGCTCAAGGGCCTTGACCCGAACAAGGACCAGAGCTACTTCCTGCACGCCGTCGGCGGCAAGGAAATCGCCCGCACCCTGTTCCCGGTCGGCGAGCTGGAAAAGCCCGAGGTGCGCGCGATTGCCGAGAAACACGGCCTGGCCACCGCCAAGAAAAAGGACTCCACCGGCATCTGCTTCATTGGCGAGCGCCGTTTCAGCGACTTCCTCAAGCAGTACCTGCCAGCCCAGCCGGGCGATATCGAAACCACCGAAGGTGAAGTGATCGGCCGCCACCATGGCCTGATGTACCACACCATCGGCCAGCGCCAGGGCCTGGGGATTGGCGGCCTGAAAGATGCCGGTGACGAGCCGTGGTACGTGCTGCACAAGGACCTGACCCGCAACGTGCTGGTGGTCGGCCAGGGCAACGAACACCCATGGCTGTTCTCCCGCGCCCTGCTCGCCTCGGAAATCTTCTGGGTCAACCCGATCGACCTCAGCCGCCCACGCCAGCTGACTGCCAAGGTGCGTTACCGCCAGAGCGACCAGCAATGCACCCTTGAGCTGACCGAAACCGGCTACCGCGCCGTGTTCGACGAGCCGCAGCGCGCCGTCACCCCGGGCCAGTCGGTGGTGTTCTACGACGGCGAAGTGTGCCTGGGCGGCGGCGTGATCGAAGCCGCCGAGCCGTGGAGCCCGCGCGCATGAGCAACCTGCAGGAGCAATTGATTGCTTTGGGCGGTGTATTCCAGGCCGCCGTGCTGGTTGACCGTATCGCCCGCACCGGCCAGGCCAGCGAGGCCAACATTGGCTGCATGCTCGGCAGCCTGCTGGTCCGCGACCCCAAGGACACCCTGGAAGTGTTCGGTGGCGACGACCTGAACCTGCGCGACGGCTACCGTGCACTGGCAGGCGCCCTGGAGCGCGACCCCAGCAGCCTGCAGCGCGAGCCGCTGCGCTATGCCCTGTCGATGCTGGGCCTGGAGCGCCAGCTGAACAAGCGTGGCGACCTGCTCGACACCATCGGCAACCGCTTGCCGCAAATCCAGTCCCAGGCCGAGCATTTCGGCCTGGTTCATGAAAACGTCATCGCTTCCAGCGGAGCCTTGTATCAGGACACGCTCAGCACCTTGCGCCAGCGCATCCAGGTGCACGGCGACATGCGCTTCCTGCAGCAGGCCAGCAACGCCTCGAAGATCCGTGCCCTGCTGCTGGCCGGCATCCGCGCCGCCCGGCTGTGGCGCCAACTGGGCGGGCACCGCTGGCAGCTGGTGTTCAGCCGGCGCAAGCTGCTGAACGAACTGTATGACATGATGCGCAGCCCCAACTGACAGGCTGCGCTCCCACAGGGTCTGCCACCAGATCCCAATCGGGCCGACCTTTGGTCAGCCACCCGACTCGGGCGCAATTTTCATGTATGATATGCGCCCTTCCAAAAGCCTGACTGTCCGAGAACACCCCATGCAGCTTTCTTCGCTCACTGCGGTTTCCCCTGTAGACGGCCGTTATGCCGGCAAAACCCAGGCCTTGCGCCCCATTTTCAGCGAATTCGGCCTGATCCGTTTCCGCGCCCTGGTCGAAGTGCGCTGGCTGCAGCGCCTGGCCGCCCACCCGCAGATCGGCGAAGTGCCGGCGTTCTCCGCCGAAGCCAACGCCCTGCTGGACAGCCTGGCCACCGATTTCAAGCTTGAACACGCCGAGCGCGTCAAGGAAATCGAGCGCACCACCAACCACGACGTCAAGGCGATCGAATACCTCCTCAAGGAGCAGGCCGCCAAGCTGCCTGAGCTGGCCAAGGTCAGCGAATTCATCCACTTCGCCTGCACCAGCGAGGACATCAACAACCTGTCCCACGCCCTGATGCTGCGCGCCGGCCGTGACGACGTGCTGCTGCCGCTGATGCGCCAGATCGCCGACGCCATCCGTGCCCTGGCCCACGCCCACGCCGACGTGCCGATGCTGTCGCGTACCCACGGCCAGCCAGCCTCGCCGACCACCCTGGGCAAAGAACTGGCTAACGTCGTGTACCGCCTGGAGCGCCAGATCGCCCAGGTTGCCGCCGTGCCGCTGCTGGGCAAGATCAACGGCGCCGTGGGCAACTACAACGCCCACCTGTCGGCCTACTCGCAGATCGACTGGGAGCAGAACGCCCGCGCCTTCATCGAAGACGAGCTGGGCCTGCAGTTCAACCCGTACACCACCCAGATCGAGCCGCACGACTACATCGCCGAGCTGTTCGACGCCATTGCCCGCTTCAACACCATCCTGATCGACTTCGACCGCGATGTGTGGGGCTACATCTCGCTGGGCTACTTCAAGCAGAAGACTGTCGCTGGCGAAATCGGCTCGTCGACCATGCCGCACAAGGTCAACCCGATCGACTTCGAAAACTCCGAAGGCAACCTGGGTATCGCCAATGCGCTGTTCCAGCACCTGGCCAGCAAGCTGCCGATCTCGCGCTGGCAGCGTGACCTGACCGACTCCACCGTGCTGCGTAACCTGGGCGTGGGCTTTGCCCACAGCGTCATCGCCTACGAAGCCAGCCTGAAAGGCATCGGCAAGCTGGAAGTGAACGAAGCCCGCATCGCCGCCGACCTGGACGCCTGCTGGGAAGTGCTGGCCGAGCCGATCCAGACCGTGATGCGCCGCTTCAACATCGAAAACCCCTACGAGAAGCTCAAAGAGCTGACCCGTGGCAAGGGCATCACCCCGGACGCGCTGCTGACCTTCATCGACGGCCTGGACATGCCAGCCGACGCCAAGGCCGAGCTCAAGCTGCTGACCCCCGCTACCTACATCGGTAACGCGGCAGCGCAGGCCAAACGCATCTAAGCTGACCGTCGCGTACAACGCCCGGCCTGGCCGGGCGTTTTTATTCCCGTACGAAAATTACGTTTTTTCAATAGGTTGAACATGAATCCTGATACTCCACTGCAGCTGCTCGGCGGCATCTCGGCCCGCGAATTCATGCGCGACTACTGGCAGAAGAAGCCGCTGCTGGTGCGCCAGGCCTTCCCGGACTTCATCAGCCCCATCGACCCCGACGAACTGGCCGGCCTGGCCCTGGAAGACGAAGTCGAGTCGCGTATCGTGCTGGAGCACGGCGCCCACCCGTGGGAGCTGCGCCGCGGCCCGTTCAACGAAGACACCTTCGCCGAGCTGCCAGAAAAAGACTGGACCCTGCTGGTACAAGCCGTGGACCAGTTTGTCCCAGAAGTGGCCGAACTGCTGGAAAACTTCCGTTTCCTGCCCAGCTGGCGTATCGATGACGTGATGATCAGCTTCGCCGCTCCGGGTGGCAGCGTTGGTCCGCACTTCGACAACTACGACGTGTTCCTGCTGCAAGGCCACGGCCAGCGCAACTGGAAGATCGGCCAGATGTGCAGCAGCGACAGCCCGCTGCTGGAGCACGCCGACCTGCGTATCCTGGCCGAGTTCGAGCAGAGCGAAGAATGGACCCTGGAGCCAGGCGACATGCTCTACCTGCCACCGCGTCTGGCCCACTATGGCGTGGCCGTGGACGACTGCCTGACCTACTCGGTCGGCTTCCGCGCCCCAAGCGCCGCCGAAGTGCTGACCCACTTCACCGACTTCCTGGGCCAGTTCCTGCCTGACGAAGAGCGCTACAGCGATGCCGACGCCCAGCCAGCCAGCGACCCGCACCAGATCCAGCACGACGCCCTCGACCGCCTCAAGGCGCTGCTCGACAAGCACATGAACGACAAGGACCTGCTGCTGACCTGGTTCGGTCAGTTCATGACCGAGCCGCGTTACCCCGAGCAGATCGTTGGCGAAGAGCTGAGCGAAGAGGAGCTGATCGATGCCCTGGAACAAGGCGCCATCCTGATCCGCAACCCAAGCGCACGCCTGGCCTGGTCCGAATTCGAAGACGACCTGCTGCTGTTCGCCAGCGGCCGCAGCTGCCCGCTGCCGGGCAAACTGCGCGAGCTGCTGAAGCTGGTGTGCGCGGCCGATGCCCTGCATATCGACAACCTGGCAGACTGGCTGCAAGACGAAGATGGCCTTATGCTGGTACAGCAGCTGGTCAAACAAGGAAGCCTGGGATTCGCCAATGAATAAGATCAGCGTTCGCGTCGCCGACTGGCACAAAGACAACGCCGACATTCGCCGTATCCGTGAGGCGGTGTTCATTGCCGAACAGCATGTACCGCCGGAGCTGGAGTGGGACTCGGACGACCCGACCGCGGCACACTTCCTGGCCCTGGAAGGCGACTACCCGATCGGCACTGCCCGCCTGCTGCCAGACGGGACGATCGGCCGGGTATCGGTGCTGAAGGACTGGCGCGGCTTGAAAGTGGGTGACGCACTCATGAACGCAGTCATCGTCGAAGCGCAGAACCGCGACCTGAAGCAGCAGATGCTCAGCGCTCAGGTGCATGCCACACCGTTCTACGAGCGCCTGGGCTTTCGCGTAGTCAGCGAGGAATTCCTCGAAGCCGGTATCCCGCACGTGGACATGGTGCGCGACTCGCGCGCCTGACCCGTAACCTGTACCGGCCTCTTCGCGGGTTTACCCGCGAAGAGGCCGGTACAGGCTCAAAACACTTCCACTGACAAAAACCTGTACATCCATCCAGATAAAACTTGCCTCTGCGCCCCCGCTTGCGCATCCTAGTGCTCATCACCCCCGATGAAGCGTTCCCGGCCATGCGCCTGTTCCTCTGCGAAAAACCCTCTCAGGCAAAAGACATCGCCAAAGTGCTCGGCGCCAACCGCAAGGGCGACGGCTGCTGGCAAGGCACCGACGTCTGCGTCACCTGGTGCATCGGCCACCTGCTGGAAACCGCCCCGCCCGACAGCTACGACGAACGCTACAAGCGCTGGAACCTGGCCGACCTGCCGATCATCCCGGACAAGTGGAAGATGCTGGTCAAGCCCAAGACCGCCAGCCAGTTCAAGGCCGTCAAACGCCTGCTTGGCGAAGCGCGGGAGCTGGTGATCGCCACCGACGCCGACCGCGAAGGCGAAATGATCGCCCGCGAACTGGTCGAACATTGCCGCTATCGCGGCCCGGTGCAACGCCTGTGGCTGTCGGCACTGGACGACGCGTCCATCCGCAAGGCCTTGGCCCGCCTGCTGCCCGGCCACGAAACCTTCAACCTGTACCACTCGGCACTGGGCCGCTCGCGCGCCGACTGGCTGATCGGCATGAACATGAGCCGGCTGTTCACCCTGCTGGGCCGCCAATCCGGCTACCAGGGCGTATTGCCGGTGGGCCGGGTGCAAACGCCCACCTTGCGCCTAGTGGTCGACCGCGACCGCAGCATCGCCGACTTCGTACCCGTGCCGTTCTGGGCCATCGATGTGCAACTGGAACTCGCCGGCCAACACTTCAATGCCCAATGGCGCGCCCCCGAGGACGCCTGCGACGACCAAGGCCGCTGCCTGAAGCAAGCCTTGGCACAACAAGCGGCCACCGACATCGGCAATGCTGGCACAGCCCGCGCCGTCAAGGTTGCCACCGAGCGCGTGCGTGAAGCCGCACCACTCCCCTTCGACCTCGGCACCCTGCAGGAGCTGTGCTCGAAAAAGTTCGGCCTCGGCGCCCAGGAAACCCTCGACATCGCCCAGGCCCTGTACGAAACCCACAAGCTGATCACCTACCCGCGCAGCGACTGCGGTTACCTGCCGCAAAGCCAGCACGCCGAAGCGCCGGCCATCCTCGCTGCCTTGCAACGGGCCGATGCCAGCCTGGCGCCTCTACAGCCCTACCTGGAGCCACAGCGCCGCTCGCGGGCATGGAACGACGCCAAGGTCAGCGCCCACCACGGCATCATCCCCACCGCCGCCGCCAGCGACCCGTCGCGCCTGCCGGCCAAGCACAAGGCGGTGTATACCCTGATCCGCGCCCGCTACCTGGCGCAGTTCCTGCCCAACCATGAGTACGACCGCACCCAGGCCGACTTCGACTGTGCCGGACATGCCCTGCGTGCGGTGGGCAAGCAGATTGTCGAGCCGGGCTGGCGCCGCGCCCTGCCTGAGGCATTGACCCCGGCCAAGGGCCGCGAGGCACCACCCGCCCAGGTGCTGCCAGCACTGCGCGAAGGCCAGGACTGCAACGTACAAGGTCTGCAACTGAAAGACCTGTGGACTCAACCCCCCAAGCCGTTCACCGAAGGCGACCTGATCAAGGCCATGAAAAACGTGGCCAAGCTGGTGGACGACCCGCGGTTGAAACAGAAGCTGAAGGAAACCACCGGTATCGGCACCGAAGCCACGCGCGCCAGCATCATTCAGGGCCTGCTTGACCGTGGCTACCTGGTGAAGAATGGCAAGGCACTGTCGGCCACACCGGCGGCGTTCAGCCTGATCGATGCGGTGCCGAAAGCCATTGCTGACCCTGGCACCACGGCCATCTGGGAGCAGGCGCTGGACATGGTGCAGAGCGGCGAGATGAGCCTGGAAGAGTTCGTTGCCCGGCAATCGGCGTGGATGGGCAAGCTGGTCGAGCGGTGTAGCGGCATGCGCATGACCATCAGCGGGCCGGCCGCAGGTGCGCCGCCGCCTTGGAAGAAAAAGCGGCGTGGTGGGGGGAAAAGTAAAACAGCTGGCAGCAAGTCGGCCGCTAGCAAGCCGCGTCAGCCTCGAAAAAAACCGGCAACCTGAAAGTTCTGCATCGTCATTACTGGCCTCTTCGCGGGTAAACCCGCTCCTACAACGAAACTGTACCCAATGTAGGAGCGGGTTTACCCGCGAAGAGGCCAGTACAGGCAGCACATCACTAACAGGCAAACCTCACATCCAGCCCGACACATTGGCAGCATGAAATTTACCTGCTAAGTTTTCATGAAAATAATCACAATAATTTTCATGAGGTCTATGCATGTTCAAGCAGTCCGCCCAGCACGTCGCCAGCTACTACGCCCAGACCTACCCCGCCAACATCCCCCTACGCCCAACGCTACAAGGCCCCCACGACACCGATGTGCTTATCGTCGGCGCCGGTTTCAGCGGCCTGCACACCGCCCTGCGCCTTACCCAGGCGGGCAAGCGCGTCACACTGCTGGAAGCAAGCCGCGTGGCCTGGGCCGCCTCCGGGCGCAACGGCGGCCAGGCACTATTGGGCTGGTCGTGCGATATGCCGCCGCTGGAAAAGGCCTTGGGCATCGAACGCACCCAACGGCTGTGGGCCAGCATGTGCTGGGCCGCTGACGAAATGCGCGACCTCCCCCAGCGCCACGGCTTCGATGTCGATTACCGGCTGGGCAGCCTATGGACCGCCGTGCTACCGCGCCGGGTGAAACTGCTTGAGGAAGCCCAGCACGAGGCTGAACACAAATGGGGCTACGACGCCCTGCGCCTGATCGGCCGTGAAGAGCTGCCGCAATGGATCGACAGCCCGCGCTATCAGGCCGCGCTGTATGACGCCAAAGGCGCCCACCTCAACCCGCTGAAGCTGGCACAAGGCCTGGCCAGCACCATTGAAGCCGCTGGCGGCCATATCTACGAACAAAGCCAGGTACTCCGCTACCAGGAGGCAGGCGATGGCTACGTTGCCCGAACCGACAAAGGCGAAGTGCGCTGCAACGTGTTGGTGCTGGCCTGCAACGCCTACATCGACCGCCTCGACCGCAGCCTGTCGCGCCGCCTGTTACCCGTCGGCTCCTACCAGGTGGCCACCGCGCCACTGGACGCCGACTTCGCCCGTTCGCTGCTACCGCGCAACAGCTGCGTGATCGACAACCAGTTCGTACCCGACTACTTCCGCCTTACGCCGGACCACCGCCTGCTGTTCGGTGGCGGCTGTACCTACCTGGGCGGCATCCCCAAGGACGTCGCCAGCGCCACCCGGCCCTACCTGGAGCGCGTCTTCCCGCAACTGGCCGGGGTGGCCATCGACTATGCCTGGGGCGGCCATATCGACTGCAGTATCCAGCGTACCCCGGACGTCGGCCGCGAGGGCCAACGCTACTGGCTGCAAGGTTTCTCCGGCCATGGCGTGCTGCCAACCCTGGCAGCGGCACGGGCAGTCAGTGATGCAATTCTCGGTGACGACGACCTGCTGGCACTGTACCAAGGCATCGACAACGGCCGCTTCCCCGGCGGCGACCTGCTGGCAGCACCGCTGGAGGCGGCCGCCAAGGCTTGGTACAGAATGCGCGACCGTGCCTGAAGACGGCCGGTGCTTGCTGCCCGGAAATCTCTCCTATTCTCAACAGCTCCATTCGGTTCCTGCAAACAGGAGACACGACCATGAGCTATGTAACCACGAAGGACGGGGTGCAGATTTTCTATAAGGATTGGGGCCCACGCGACGCACCGGTCATCCACTTCCACCACGGCTGGCCGCTCAGCGCCGATGACTGGGACGCGCAGATGCTGTTCTTCCTGGCCCAGGGTTTCCGCGTGGTCGCCCACGACCGCCGAGGCCATGGGCGTTCCAGCCAGGTATGGGACGGCCATGACATGGACCACTATGCCGATGATACGGCTGCCGTGGTTACTCACCTGGGCACCCAGGGCGCCGTGCATGTCGGCCACTCGACCGGTGGTGGCGAGGTGGTGCGCTACATAGCGCGGCACCCGGAAGACAAGGTGGCGAAGGCCGTGCTGATCGCCGCTGTACCACCACTGATGGTGCAAACACCCGCCAACCCCGGCGGCCTGCCCAAGTCGGTGTTTGACGGGTTTCAGGCCCAGGTGGCCAGTAACCGGGCGCAGTTCTACCGGGATGTGCCGGCCGGGCCGTTCTATGGCTACAACCGCCCTGGTGTCGAAGCCAGCGAAGGCATCATCGGCAACTGGTGGCGCCAAGGCATGATCGGCAGTGCCAAGGCCCATTACGATGGCATCGTGGCGTTTTCCCAGACGGACTTCACCGAGGATTTGAAGGGCATTCAGCAGCCGGTGCTGGTGATGCATGGGGACGATGACCAGATCGTGCCGTATGAGAATTCCGGGGTGTTGTCGGCGAAGCTGCTGCCCAATGGCACACTGAAGACTTACAAGGGCTACCCGCATGGCATGCCGACTACCCATGCCGATGTGATCAATGCGGATTTGCTGGCGTTCATCCGTAGTTGATGTCGTTAGCCTG
>NZ_JBICMM010000017.1:0-1434 GCF_043106425.1 Pseudomonas sp. FYR_2 | reverse complement strand
GTGCGCCGCCATGGCCGATGGCAAGCCGGCGCCCATGGTCGCCAGGGCGTTGTCCAACAGCACGGTATTTGGCTTGTGCGCCTTGTAGTTGCGGGCGAACCAGATCTTGTAGATGCCGTTGTCCAGGGCAACGATGCCTTCGGACGGCAGCACGCGACGGATGTCGGCAACCAGGCGCTGCGGGTAGACCGGGAAGCGGTCGTCGTCGGCGCCTTCGGCGATTTGCGCTTCGTTGGCTTCACGGATGGCCATCAGGCGAGTGAAGTCCCAGTGCGAGGTTTCGGTGAGGGCTTCGCTGATCTGCCACACGGCGTTGGCGATATCGCCGATCACTTCGACCTGCGGGAAGTACACGGCATCGACTTCAGCGGAACGGAAGTTGATGTGGATGACTTCGGTGCCACCACGGACCATGAAGAATGGCGGCTTCTCGATCACGTCGTGGCCGATGTTGACGATCAGGTCAGCGGCTTCAACCGCACGATGCACAAAATCGCCGGACGACAGGGCGGCGTTGCCCAGGAAGCGCGGGTGGCGCTCGTCGACCACACCTTTACCCAGCTGGGTGGTGATGAACGGGATGCCGGTCTTGTCGATCAGTTGCTTGAGGACCTTGGCGGTCATCTTGCGGTTGGCGCCGGCGCCGATCACCAGGATCGGGTTACGGGCGTTATGCAGTTTCTGCACGGCGGCTTCGATGGCCACATGCTCGGCCAGCGGGCGGCGGTGCAGGCTGCGCGGGATCGGCAGTGCATCGGTCTGCTCGGCGGCGATGTCTTCCGGCAGCTCCAAGTGTACCGCACCCGGCTTTTCTTCTTCGGCCAGGCGGAAGGCTTCGCGCATGCGCGACGGGATGTTGTCGGCCGAGGCGAACTGGTGGGTGTACTTGGTGATGGGGTCCATCATGCCGCACACGTCGATGATCTGGAAGCGGCCCTGCTTGGACTTCTTGATCGGCTTCTGGCCGGTGATCATCATCATCGGCATGCCGCCCAGGTAGGCGTAGGCGCTGGCAGTAACCAGGTTGGTGGCGCCGGGGCCGAGGGTCGACAGGCTGACGCCGGTCTTGCCGGTCAGACGGCCATAGGTGGCGGCCATAAAGCCTGCAGACTGCTCGTGACGGGTCAGTACCAGCTTGATCTTCGACTTGCGCAGGGATTCGAGCAGGTCGAGGTTTTCTTCACCGGGAATGCCGAATACATACTCGACACCTTCGTTTTCCAGGCATTGCACTACAACATCGGCGGCCTTGGCCATCTTGCTTGCTACCTCAAGTGATGGGACGGTGGAAGTCCAGAAATGCGCAGCACGGTACGCTGGCATCGCCAGGCTCAGGGGCAGGAGTGCCCTGAACCAAAGTCTTGACGTAGGGTGGATGAGGGAAAGTCACGTTGATGTGACAGCAATGTTGTCGCAGTCTTGATTTTTTGCCTG